>NZ_JBAFWT010000011.1:0-143846 GCF_043195195.1 Roseixanthobacter psychrophilus | reverse complement strand
CCGTGTTGACAAAAGGGATTCCCAAATCGCTGTCTGACTGATTCAAGGCTTCCGTTCAGAGGAGGCAGGTTTGGCTCGGGGCGATCTGACGGATGATGAGTGGGCTGTGGTTGGGGCATTGTTGCCGGCCGAGCGTGGCCGATGGTCCCGGCCGGCCCTGGACAATCGCCGTTTTCTGAACGGAATGCTCAACGTGCTTCGGGTCGGCTGCCCCTGGCGCGACATGCACGAACGCTATGGCAAGTGGAACTCGGTCTATGTCCGGTTCCGTCGCTGGGCCGAGCAAGGGGTGTGGGACGCCTTGCTGGAAACGTTGGTCGAGCTTGGGCTCACCGACGACTGGCAGCATATGATCGACAGCACCATGGTGCGCGGCCACTCTCAGGCAGCGGGCGCAAAAGGGGGACTCATAAGGAAGGTTTTGGTCGAAGCCGCGGCGGCTTTACGAGCAAAATCCACGCCCGCGCAGACGGTCAGGGACGCCCTCTCGGCTTCGTCCTCACCGGCGGTGAAGCCTCCGACTACAAGGCCGTCGACGACCTGATCGCTTTGCCTGTCGCCAGGCCCAGGCTGATGCTGGCCGACAAGGGCTATGACAGCGACGACGTCCGCGTCAGCCTGCTGCTCCAGGGGATTCTGCCGGTCATCCCACCCAAGGCCAACCGCAAAGAGGCCATCGCCTGCGACTTCCGCGCCTACAAGGACAGGAACCGGGTCGAGCGTATGTTCAACAAGCTCAAGCAGTTCCGCCGCATCGCCACCCGATACGACAAGACCGCCGTTTCTTTCCTCGGATTCCTGGCCCTCGCCGCCGCAAAGCTATGGATACCGACTTTTGTCAACACAGCCTAGCGAACTGCATTAGTGGGTCCATGCTATTTTTATACTTATTATTATTGCTCGCCATCTGAGCATAAACGCGCAATTAGTGAAACTTCCACCACTGCATTTCCTGGCAAAGACGCGACGCCGATAGCTGCGCGGCTCGGCAGGGCTGCACCGTAGCAGCCCTGAATATGGCGCGACGCGATGTCCGCGATCTGGGAATGGCGCGTATATCCGGTGGGTGCGTTGACAAAGACCGTCAGGCTCAACACCGACGCGATCCGCTCTCCGTTCTGAAGCTGTCCTTCAGCGGCCTGAAGGGCATTGTGCGTGGCAAGCTGCACCGCATCTTCATACATTTCGGCAGGCGCATCGGCGGCGACCTGTCCCGTATAGAGGAGCACGCCGTTTCGTCTCGGCGTCATGCCGGAGACGAAGACGAGGTCGTTGTGACGTCTCGCAGGAACATAATGCCCCTGCGGCGGGGGACTGCTGGCTTGGCGCATGGGAAGGTCACTTGCCATAAAGGTGGGTCATGGCGACGATCCGCCGAGCGGCGGCCACGGCTCCAGCATGGTCCTGCGAAAAATTCAAGCGAATGCTGTGGTCGTGCGAGCCGAACTCCGTGCTGGGTGTGACCACCGCCCGCGCCTGATGCCGCAGCAGCCGGACAAAGTCCTGCAGGCTCACCGCGAGGTCCGGCAAGGTGGGGAAGAGATAGCTTCCAGCCTTCGGCGTACGCGTGGGAAGTCCCCCATCGCGGAATATCTGGAGCAGGTCGTCCCGGATGGCTTGGTGCAGGCGGATGCGGTTCGCCATCCAGCCCTCGGGCTCACTGAACCAGGTGCGCAGCACCGCCTGATTGTAGCCGGCCGCCCGCAGGGAGACGATGGCCTGCAGCTTCTCCATGCGATCGATCACGGACGGCGCGCCGAACGCGATGCCGAGCCGATAGCCGGAGAGCGATTCCGTCTTTGACGGCCCCATGATGGTGACCACCCGTTCCTCCGCGAGGCCGCAGGCGCGCAGGTGCGTATAGGTTTCGCCATCATAGAGCAGGCGGGAATAAAGCTGATCGGCGACGACTGTCACGTCGAACGCGGTCGCCAGGTCCGCGATGGCCCGGATCTCGCGCGTGGAATAGACGACACCGGTGGGATTGTTGGGATTAGAGAACAGGAAAACCTTGGCCCCCGCTGCGAGGACGTCCCGCAGCCGGTCCAGGTCGATACCGGCCTCCGCCGTGGTCCCCATGTAGTCCATGGGCACAGGTACCGGCCCGCCGCCCAGGAACTGGACGATCTTGCGGTTGGCGAAATAGTCGGGCTGGACGATCGCGACCTTGTCGCCGGGGCCCACCAGCGCCCCAAGGGCGAGGAACAGGGCTCCCTGTGTACCCGGCGTCACGATAGTTCCCGCATCGGGCGACACCGGCGCGCCGGTGAAGGCGGCGAGCTTCTGCGCAAGGTCCGCGCGAATATCCGCCGCGCCGCGATATTCCGTATAGGCCTGCCGCCCGCCCGCTTCCACCGCCAGGGAGAAGGCCTCAGCCGCCCCCGGCGTCGGCGTGAAGGCATCCACGTCGCCATGCGAGAAATCCACCAGCCGGCTAGGCATCGTCTCGCCGCGCATGATGCCCGCCACATCGCCCGTGCCTTGGCGGACCTCCTGACCGGGGGCATGGTCAGTGGCGAGAGCGGCGAACTTGTCGAGGGCGGAAGGCATCCTGATGTCCTTGGTGTTGAAGGGTGACACAGCTTTAGAGTGACCTGGTGTTAAACCGACCCGGCGCTCACGCGGCCCTGCCGAAGGGAACGGGGCCGGGATCGAGCTCGAGATCGAGGGCGGCCTTGAACACGCCGGGGTCCACATTGCCGCCGGAGACGATGACGACGACGCGCTTCCCGCGCACGCTGGCGGGATCTTTTAGCAACGCGGCGAGCGCGATGATGCCCCCCGGCTCGGTCACCATCCGCAATTCCTCATAGGCGAAGCGGATGGCCCGCAGCACATCCGCGTCGGAGGCAGTCAACGCCCCCGCCAGGCGGTTCCGATTAATGGAGAACGGCAGTTCGGCCGGTGTCGGCGCCAGCAGCGCATCACAGAGGGAGCCGGACAGGGCGGCATTGACCTCCCGCACGCCGCTGACCAGCGAGCGGCGCGTGTCGTCGAAGCCCTCCGGCTCCACGGCCCAGACTTCCGCCCGCGCCCCCATGGCCTCCACCGCAAGGCACGTACCGGCGGACAAGCCCCCGCCGCCGCAGGGGACCAAGATCATCTGCGGCCCCTGCGCGCCCATCTGGTGCAGGCTCTCGGCCGCCACCGTTGCCTGCCCAGCAATGATGTGGCGATGGTCACCGGGTGGAATGACCGCCACCGGGGCGCGGGCGGCGATCTCGGCGGCGATCTCCTCGCGCGATTGACGGTTACGATCATAGAGCACGATCTGCGCCCCGGCCGCGCGAGCTTTGGCGATCTTCACCACGGGCGCATCGCCCGGCATGATGATGGTGGCGGAAAGGCCCAGCATCCGCGCCACCGTGGCGATCGCCTGGCCATGATTGCCCGTGGAATAGGCCACCACGCCACCGGGATAGGCCGCCCGGTCGAGCCGCAACAGGCAATTATAGGCGCCCCGGAACTTGAAGGCGCCGGTGCGCTGGAGGTTCTCGCACTTCAGGAAGACAGAACAGCCGGTCAGCCGGTCCAGCGCGTCGGAGCGCAGCAGCGGCGTTTCCACGGTGACGCCGGCAAGCACGCGGCGCGCGTCGAGAATGTCCTCGGTGGTGGGGATGGAGAAGGGGTTCATGTCAGTGCGCCAGGATGCGGGAGAGGAAAAGGCGCGCGCGCTCGGAGCGCGGCGCCGCGAAGAAGGCCTGCGTCTCGTCGATCTCGACGATGGCGCCCTTGTCCATGAACACGACCCGGTCGGCGGCGGCCTTGGCGAAGCCCATTTCGTGGGTGACCACGATCATGGTCATGCCCTCGCGGGCGAGTTCCAGCATCACCGCGAGGACTTCCCCGATCATTTCGGGGTCGAGCGCCGAGGTGGGCTCGTCGAACAGCATGGCCACCGGATCCATAGCCAGCGCCCGCACGATGGCGATGCGCTGTTGCTGGCCGCCGGACAATTGCGCGGGATAGGCGGCTTCCTTGTCCGCAAGGCCGACACGGGCGAGAAGCGCGCGCGCCTTGGCTTCAGCCTCCGCCCGCGGGCGCTTCAAGACATGGACCGGGGCGAGGCAGATATTTTCGAGCACGGTCAGGTGCGGATAAAGCTCGAAATGCTGGAACACCATGCCCACACGCGCCCGCATCCGGGCCGCAGCCCGCCCGCGCGAGGGCAGCGCCTCGCCCTCGATCAACACCTGGCCGCGCTGGAAATCCTCGATGCCGTTGATGCACTTGACGAGGGTGCTCTTGCCGGAGCCCGATGGGCCGCAAATGACCACCACTTCGCCCCGGCGCACGCTGAGACTGCACGCCTTAAGCACCTCCAGGGGGCCGAAGCTCTTGCCCAGCCCTTCCACCTTGATCATTTCATGCGGGGTCATCGGCACATCCATGGCTGAAGGGTGTGTGGGTCCAAGGCGGGGGATCATGCGGTCCGGGACGCGCGCTTCAGCCGCCCCGCGAGCGCATTTCCGGCCTGACAGATGGCGAGGTAAACAATCGCCGCGAACACGTACATTTTCACGGGACTGTTCGTATTGTTCGCGACAATACTGACGGACGTCATGAAATCGTGGAGCGAAACCACGTAGACGAGCGCCGTGTCCTGGAACAGGATCACGCCCTGGGTCACCATGAGCGGAGCCATGTTGCGCAGGGCCTGGGGCAATGCGATGAGCCGCACCGTCTGCAGATAGCCGAGCCCCGAGGCCTTGGCCGCCTGCCATTGGCCCACCCGGACGCTTTGCAGGCCCGCCCGCATGATCTCCGAATAATAGGCTCCTTCGAACATGACGAAGGCGATCAGCACCGAGAAAAGCGCGCCGACCGAGCGCCCCACCACGAGGGGAACCAGGAAGTAGAACCAGAAGATGACCAGAATCAGCGGAACGGCGCGGAAGCCGTTCACATAGAGCGCGGCGAGGGGCGCGAGCACCGGCACGCGGGTCAGTCGCACCAACGCGATCGCAAGCCCGAGGACGATGCCGCCCACCATGGCGATGGCAGTGAGCAAGACACTGAGACCCAGGCCTTGAATCAGGAAAGGCAGGGAATTGGTGATGGGCGCGAGGTCAAAAGCGGACATGGAGGCCCCCTGAAGTGGTGCCCGGCAGCGCGACGCCCCGCTCGATGGCCCGCATGATCACCGTGACCGTCATAGCGATGGCCACATAGAGGATGGTCGCCGCCGTGAAGGCCTCGAAGCCCTGATAGGTGATGCTTTGGATCTGCTGCGTCTGGGTCGTCAGTTCATAGACGCCGATGGTGAGGGCCACCGACGAATTCTTGAAAATGGTCAGGATTTCGGAGGTCAAAGGCGGGATGATGATGCGCAGCGCCTGCGGCAGCAGCACCAGCCGATAGGCCTGGAGCTGCGACAGCCCCGCGGCCTTCGCCGCCATGCGCTGGCCGGGCGGCACCGCATCGATGCCCGCGCTCACCTGGACGGCGATGCGAGAACTGGTGAACAGCCCAAGCGCGATAATGGCGGTGACGATTTCCGGATAGGGAAGATCGCGCTTGAGCCAGCGGCCGGCCCCCTCGGGCAGAAGTTCCGGCACGACGAAGAACCACAGGAACATCTGCAGCAGCAGGGGGATATTGCGGAATACGCTGATATAGGCACCCGTCACCGCACGAAGGACGGCATGGTCCGAGCTGCGCAGGATGCCAACCGCCGTCCCCACCGAGAGCGCAATCACCAGCGCCCCCAGCGAGATGGCCAGCGTCAGGGCGAGCCCCCAGCCGAGCCACTGCAGATAGGGGTCCTGCACGAGGACACCCCAGTTCCATGAATAGGTCATCGCGACATTCTTCCGTCAGAGGCGCAAGACTTTGATGGGACGCGCTATTCCGGGATCGCGATGACCTGGAAGACGGTCTGCAGATCCGGCGAGAGCGGCACGCCCATGGGCGCGAACCACTTGGCGTAGAGCGCCTGGAGCCGGCCGTCGCGGGCCATGCGCGAAAGGGTGGCATTCACCAGGGAGAGAAAGACGGTGTTGTTCTTCTGCACCAGGAATCCATAGTAATCATAGGATAAGGGGGCGCCCACCACCTTGTAGTCGGCAGGATTTGGCGCCTTGCCGCGCAGGCCGAAGAGCAGGATGTCATCGGTGGCGAAAGCGTCCACGCGGTCGGTGGAGAGGGCGAGGAAGCCTTCCGCATTGTCCTTCACCGGCACGACGCGGATGTTGAGCTTGTCCTTCTCGATGATCCCGCGGATCAGGCGCTCGGGCACGGAATTGATGGGAAGGGCAATGACTTTGCCGTCAAGGTCCTTCAGTTCGCCGACGCCCGACTTGTCCTTCACCAAAAGGCGGGTGTGGGAGATGAAGAAGGGATAGGAAAAGTCCACCTGGCTTTGCCGGGCAATGGTATTGACCGCCGACTCGCAGGAAATGTCGACGGTTCCATTGGCCACCAGCGGAATGCGGTTCTGCAAATTGACCGGCACCATCTTGACCTGAAGATTGGGCAGGCCGAGTGCCGCCTTCACCGTATTGGCCACTTCCAGGCAGATGTCGGTGGAATAGCCCTGCGGCTTGCCCTGGGCATCCACGAAGGAAAAGGGAATGGAAGCGTCGCGATAGCCGATGGAGATGGCGCCGTTGGCGCGGATGCGGTCCAGCACCGCATCGCTCGATTGGGCCTGCGCGGCGGGGCAGAGGAAGAGCGCGGCGATGACCGCGCCCATGGCGGCCGACAAAGCATGTTTCATAGTGTCCCCTCTGGTTTTTGTGTGGACGTTCAGCCGATGGCTTCGATCATCTCGGCAAAGCTTGAGACGGTGAGGTCCGGCCGCGCCTCGGCCGCCCCGTCGCCGGAAAGGCCAAGCAGGCGGTTGGGCCGGTTGATCCAGATGCAGGTAAGGCCGAGCCGGTTGGCGGGGGTGATGTCGGCGCGCAGGCTCTGGCCCACGTGGAGAATGCGCGCGGGCGCGATGCCCTGTGCGGAGAGGTCGGCGAGAGCGGTCTCGAAATGCTCCGGGCTCGGCTTGTAGGCGCCCACGCGCTCGGCGGTGACCACGATATCGAAGGCAATGCCCATCTTCGCGCAGGAGGACGCGAGGGACTCATTATCGATATTGGACAGGGCGCCGATTTTCGCCCGCGCCTGCAGCGCCTTCAGCCCCGCCGGCACATCGGAATAAGCGGGCCAGTGATGGGGCGTGGCGGCAAAGGCCTCGCGCAGATCGGCATCCGGCGGCAGCTTCAACTCAAGCGCGATCCGGTCGAAGCAGCGGCGCAGAACGTCAGGATAAAGGTGCGCGGGCCTCTCTTTCTGGATGTCCGCGCGGGCGCGGTCGAACACCATGATGAGATCCTCATCGCTGGCGACGACGCCGGACTGCCCGGCCCAGCGGCCGAGAAAGGCAGCGATGGAGGGCTCCCAATCGATAAGCGTGCCATAGACATCGAACGTCACGGCATCAAAGTCGGCGAGGCGGATCATGGAGGAAGGCTGCCTGTCATAATTAGCGATAATCGCTAATTATGGAATACGGCGATCGACGTCAAGAGCGTGCGAACGATGCCGGACTGTAAACGGCATAGACTTGCTTGACGGGGCTTTCACCGGGATCGATCCGGCGCTATCACTCACCAGGACGAGGGTCTCGCGCCCGACCCGCGGACGCGAGGAACTATCGCTTGAGGATGAAAGGCGTGATGGTCGATTTAGAGCAGGTGGAAAAAAGCAGTGAAACGCCGGCGGTCACCCGGACAGCCTCGGCCATTGTGTGTGATGAACTGCGCAATGCGATCATGCACAATCGGCTCAGAGGGGGGGAAAGGCTTCGACAGGATGCCCTGGCAACCCAGTATGGCGTCAGCCAGATGATCGTCCGTGAAGCGTTCCGCCAGCTGACGGCGGAGGGTTTCCTTAAGGCGGAGCCGCGGCGCGGCGTCAGCGTAGCGAAGCTGAGTGCCGACGAGGCCTGGGAAATCACGCAATTGCGGGCCTTGCTGGAATGCCAGGCACTGCGATGGTCGATCCCCAACATGGTCCGGTCGGACTTCCTGCAATGCGGCCGGACATTGGACGACCTCGACGCGGCGGGCACCGTCGACAACAGAATTCTCCTGAACGCCCGATTCCATGAGCTTTTGTATGCTCCCGCGCGCAAGGAGCGTACGCTCGAACTCATCAATAATTTGCGACTGAACTTTGAGAGGTACCTGCGTTTTACCTGGGAAGAAACACATCACTCCGAACAGTCGCAAGTCGAGCATCGCGAAATATTGCAACGCTGCGAAATGAGAGACGTTGAGCGCGCCTGCGATGCGTTGCGAATCCACATTCTAGCGACAGGAGATCTTCTTGTTGAAAGTATTGGAAAGTAAATTTATTTATAATATGATCCGCTAACGAAATTATAAATATATTACCATTATTTAATAAAATATTTATTAATCCATACTTTGGTTGATAGTAAAAAATTATAGCGGGGAAGGCGTTTGCGTGTGTTTCGGTTGGTCCGGGTCGGATGTATGATTAACGTCCATCCGCTGTCGACGCAACTGGATCGCCATTCCGTCTTGAGCTCGAGGAGGGCCTCGGCTCATGATGATTCCATTTTCTTTGGAATCAGAGCTATCGACAAACCAGAGGCATTTCACGGCAATCAGAATGAGCTGGTCATAGCAGAACGTTTATGGTCACCTATGAATGGGCATGCTCGACAGCGGAGAATGGCGGGCCAAGCCGGGCGAGCTGACACCGCTCATTCGCTCGGCAAACATCGAAAGCCGCAGCGTGCGTAACGGCTATTCCTCGAGCCTCGTCAGCCATTCAGACTGGCAAGATGCCGAAATGCCGAATGCTCCGAGGTCGATGTTCCCGCGTGCGTGCGTCCCCTGGCACATTGCCGGCGGACCTTTACGCCTACGCGAGAGCGGCGCCACGGCCTTCTGATAATCCGCACCCTATGGAATCCGTGCGTGCTAGAATCCACGTGACTGACGACTGGCCCGAGGTGCTGCCGATAACGGAGGCCGAACTGCGGGTCATCGAAGCCCACTTCGCAGAGGTGCTCGACGAGCTGTTCGGCCCTCTCCCGTGAGAGGAGACGCCGGACGTGGCCAGACAAGCAGCAGAGCGGATTGAAGGAGCTGTGACAGGTGTCGCGGAACGGGCCGCGCTCTATCTCCGGGTTTCGACCGGGCGACAGGCCGATAGTGATCTGTCCATTCCCGATCAGCGTCGGCAGATCGAGAACTACTGCCAGGCGAAGGGTTGGGAGCGGGTCGCGGAGTTCGTCGAACCGGGTAATACGGCCACGGATGACCGACGCCCCGCCTTTCAGGCGATGATCGACGCCGCGCAGACCAAGCCCGCCCCCTTCGGCGTCATCATCGTCCACAGCTTCTCGCGCTTCTTCCGTGATCAGTTCCAGTTCGAGTTCTATGTCCGCAAGCTCGCCAAGAATGGCGTGCGGCTGATCTCCATCACCCAGGACCTTGGTGACGACCCCATGAGTGTCATGATGCGCCAGATCATGACACTATTTGACGAGTACCAGTCCAAGGAGAATGCGAAGCACACCTTGCGGGCGATGAAGGAGAATGCCCGCCAGGGCTACTGGAACGGCTCACGCCCACCGATCGGCTATCGCATCGTGATCGCCGGCCAGCGCGGCTCCAAGGTCAAGAAGAAGCTGGAGATCGATCCGATCCATGCCGACATCGTCCGGCTGATCTATCGACTGGCCCTGACGGGTGATCCCCGGCGCAATGGCAGCGCCATGGGCATCAAGTCGATCACCACCTATCTCAACGAGCGCAACATCCGCACCCGTGATGGCGGACGCTGGGGGGATCGCTTCCGTCCACCAGATCCTGACCCGTACCACCTATATCGGTGAGCATCGGTTCAACACGCGGGACCACAAAACCCGAGCCCCCAAACCGGAAGCCGAGCATGCGATCGCGCAGGTTCCTGCGATCATCACGGAAGCCGATTTCCGCGCCGTGCAGGCAAACCTTAGGGCGCGAAGCCCCCAATGGACGCCACCACGCGAGGTGAGCGGCCCGACACTCCTGACCGGCATCTGCTTCTGCGCAAACTGCGGTGGCGCCATGACGCTGCGAACCGGCAAGGGCAGTTCCGGCGGCATGTATCGCTACTATGCCTGCTCGACGACGGCGCGCATGGGCAAGACCGGCTGCAAGGGCCTTGCGGTCCGCATGGACCGGCTCGATCGCGCCGTCATCGATCATCTGGAACGGCGCATTCTCGATCCCGAACGCCTTTCCGTCCTTCTGGAACAACTTCTCGACCGACGCGGAGAATGGGTCGAGCGGCGGCGCAGCCACATCACCGAGCTCAACAAGCGTGCGACGGAGGCCGAGGCGAAATTGAAGCGCCTCTATGAGGCGATCGAGAACGGGCTCATCAACATGGCCGATGTCTCCTTGAAGGACCGCATCGCCGAACTGACCGCGATTCGCGACCAGGCCCAGGCCGACGCCGCGCGCGCGCAAGCGGCGGTCGAGCGGATCGGCCCGAAAGTCACAATCGAGAGCCTGAAGCGCTTATCGGAGGTCGCCCGCTCTAAGCTGCGCACCGATACCGGCGAATATCATCGCGACC
This sequence comes from Roseixanthobacter psychrophilus, assembly GCF_043195195.1. Taxonomy (NCBI): domain Bacteria; kingdom Pseudomonadati; phylum Pseudomonadota; class Alphaproteobacteria; order Hyphomicrobiales; family Xanthobacteraceae; genus Roseixanthobacter; species Roseixanthobacter psychrophilus. The sequence goes on along the minus strand of NZ_JBAFWT010000011.1, from coordinate 133,256 downwards.
ATCTTCGCGCGCTCGCTCAGCGCGTCGAGGTGGTGAGCAAGTCAGAGATTCGGCTGATGGGTAACAAGTCGGACCTACTGCGCACGCTAGCAGCCGCATCAAGCGTAGGAGCGGCGGCGAACGGCGTTCGCAGTTTTGTACCGAAGTGGCGCACCCGAAGGGATTCGAACCCCTGGCCTCTGCCTTCGGAGGGCAGCGCTCTATCCAGCTGAGCTACGGGTGCTTGCACAGAGGGAAATGCTCTAGCCCATCGCCCGGCGATTGACAATCGCCAGGGTGCCCGGCCCGCCTCCTTGTGCACATGGCACGAGAGGGTGCCATTGTCGGACGGCCGCGGCGCGGCTGCCGGGTTATTTGGGCGCGGGGGCGGTCCATTCCTGCGCCTCGGCGGTGCCGGCACGGTTATCATAGAGGCAGGCGAAGGTGGCGGCCTGGTTCTTCATGTGCGGCTGCGGCCAGCGGCCTTTCACCAGCACCAGAACATGGGCGGCAAACACCACCGGCGCCCCCTCCACCCGCGCCTGCTTGAGCGCGCTGGCGGTGAGGCAGGCGGCGCGGGCTTTTGCCTCCAGCTCGGCCCAGGCATCCGGCGAGGACGCCGGAGCCGGGCCTGCGGCCAGCACCAGGAGCGCAGCCGCGCCCAGTGAACGAAAAAATGTCATACGCGGGCATCCTCCAGGATCATGGCAGCCCCCTTCTCGCCGATCATGATGGACGGCGAATTGGTGTTGCCGGAGGTAATGCTCGGCATGATCGAGGCATCCACCACCCGCAGGCCGTCGATGCCGATCACCCGCAGGCGCGCATCCACCACCGCCATGGGATCGGACGGCAGGCCCATCTTCGCGGTCCCGACCGGATGGAAGATGGTGGTGCCCACATTGCCGGCCGCTCGCGCCAGGGAAACCTCGTCGTCGCCCACCGCCGGGCCGGGCAGGATCTCCTCCGGCCCGTAGGGCGCGAGCGCCGGGCGGGAGACGATGCGGCGGGCGACGCGGATCGACTGCGCCGCGACCGTGCGATCCTCGTCCGTGGTGAGATAGTGCGGGCGGATCTCCGGCGCCGCCGCCGCATCCCCGGTCTTGAGGCGGATGGTGCCGCGTGAGGTAGGCCGCAGATTGCAGACGCTCATCGTGAAGGCGGGAAACCGGTGCAGCGGGTCGCCGAACTTGTCGAGCGAGAGCGGCTGGACATGAAATTCCAGGTTCGCCCGCTCCTGCGCCGCATCCGAACGGGTGAAGATGCCGAGCTGGGACGGCGCCATGGTGAGCGGCCCGCGCCGCAGGAAAGCATATTCGAGGCCCATGCCCGCGCGCCCCAGCAGCGAATGATAGCGCTCGTTCAGGGTGCCGATGCCGGAAACCTTGAACACCAGGCGCAATTGCAGATGGTCCTGCAGGTTGGAGCCGACGCCGGGCAGGTCGCGCACGGTCTCGATGCCGTTGGCCTGGAGATGCGCGCCCGGCCCAATGCCGGAGAGCATAAGCAATTGCGGCGAGCCGAGCGCGCCGGCGGCCAGCACCACCTCGCGCCGGGCTGTCAGCGTGCGCCGGCCCTGCGGGGTCCGCAGAACGATGCCGGTGGCGCGGTTGTTCTCGATTGTCACCTTCTCCACATGGCCGGCGGTGATCAGCTCAAGATTGCGGCGCGAGAGCACCGGCTTGAGGAAGCCGCGCGCCGCGCTCCAACGCAGGCCCCGCTTCTGGTTCACGTGGAAATAGCAGGAGCCCTCGTTGTCGCCGGTATTGAAATCGTCGATGGCGCCGATGCCATCCTCGGATGCGGCGTCACGCACTTTGTCGAGAAGCGGCCAAGTGATGCGCGGAAACTCCACATGCCATTCCCCCCCAACCGAATGGTGGGCATTGGGGCCGAGAAAATGGTCCTCGTGCTTCTTGAACAGCGGCAGAACGTCGTCCCAGCCCCAGCCGGGCAGGCCCAATTGGCGCCAATGGTCGTAATCCGCCGCCTGCCCGCGCATGTAGATCATGGCATTGATGGCCGAGGAACCGCCGATGGTCTTGCCTCGGGGATAGGACAGCGCGCGCCCGTTCAGGCCCGCCTCCGGCTCGGTCTTGAAGCACCAGTCGGCGCGCGGATTGCCTATGGCGAACAGATAGCCCACGGGAATGTGGAACCAGATCCAGTCGTCCTTGCCCCCGGCCTCGACGATCGCAACTCGCACATTGGGGTCGGCGGACAGCCGGTTGGCCAGCACGCAGCCCGCCGAGCCGGCCCCGACGATGATGTAGTCATATGAATCCGCGCCCGTTTTCGGACGTTCCGACGCCGCCATGGGGTCCTCTCCCTTGATCTTGAGGCGACTTTGGAGGGGCGGCGCCCGCCTCGCAAGGGCATCCGTCTGCGCCTTTCGTCCCCTGCCCTGCGACACCTTGCGGAAGCGCAAAGCGGCAACGTGCGGACCATCTCTTGCATGCTTGCTCGTCGGATCGGAGAAAGAGAGCGGCTATTGCGACCGACTTGCAACAACATTGACAACGATGGAAAAAGCTCCACATTATCTTGCAACTCGTTCGCAATCGCAGGGTTCGACTCTCGTCTGACCCCGGCCGAAAGCAAGCGGCTGATGGGCGCAGCCAATGGTCCGCGTCGAGATTTCCGGTGGCATCATGCTTGATCATTCACGGCAGGTGGGTTTGAACGGCTGGCGGCAGGAGCGGGGCGACCCGGCCCTGTCGGACGTGCACGGCTCCATCGACGTCACCAAGCGCCGGGGCTTCTCCCGCCTGTTCGCCTTCATGGGGCCGGGGTATCTCGTCGCTACCGGCTATATGGACCCGGGCAATTGGGCGACCTCGCTCGCTGGCGGATCACGCTTCGGCTATGCGCTGCTCACGGTTGCGCTGCTCTCCAATCTCATCGCCATACTGCTGCAAGCCCTGTGCTCGCGGCTCGGCGTCGCCTCAGGCCGCGACCTCGCTCAGGCCTGCCGCGACAGCTTCCCGCGCCCGGTCGCCTATGTGCTGTGGGCGCTCGCCGAGGCGGCCATCTGCGCCACCGACCTTGCGGAAGTGATCGGCACCGCCATCGGCCTCAATCTGCTGTTCGGCATTCCCCTGGAAATCGGCGTCATCATCACGGCGCTGGACGTGTTCCTCATCCTATGGCTGCAGAAGCTCGGGTTCCGCTTCGTCGAGGCCCTGGTGGTGGGCCTGCTCGGAATCATCGCCGCCTGCTTCGGCGTGCAAATCGCCTTGGCTGATCCCAATTGGGGCGAGGTGATCCGCGGCTTTGCGCCGACCACTGAGATCATCACCAATCCCGACATGCTCTATCTCGCGCTCGGCATCCTCGGCGCGACGGTGATGCCGCACAATCTCTACCTGCACTCCGCCATCGTGCAGACCCGCAAGCACGACGGCACCGAAAGCGGCATCCGGCAGGCGATCCGCTACGCCACCTGGGATTCCACCTTCGCCCTGATGTTCGCGCTCACAATCAATGCCTCGATCCTGATCCTGGCGGCGGCGGCCTTCCACGGTCGGGGGGAAGTGGCGGACCTCGGCAAGGCCCACGAATTGCTGAACCCCCTGCTGGGAAGCGCGCTCGCCCCCACCTTGTTCGCGGTGGCGCTCCTGTGCTGCGGCCTCAATTCCACCGTCACGGCCACCATTGCCGGACAGGCAGTGATGGAAGGGTTTTTGCACATTAAGCTTCAACCCTGGCTGCGGCGGCTGATCACCCGCAGCATCGCCATCGTGCCGGCGGCGGCGGTCACCATCGCCTATGGGGAGACCGGCGCTTCGTCCCTGCTGATCCTCAGCCAGGTGGTGCTGTCGCTGCAATTGCCGTTCGCCATCGTGCCGCTGGTGATGTTCACTAGCGACAAGCGCAAGATGGGCGTGTTCGTCGCGCCGCGCTGGCAGACGTTCCTCGCGGCGGCGGCCGGGCTGCTGGTGATCTCGCTCAACATCAAGCTGCTGGTGGATTTCTTCACCGGCGCGTGAGGGCCCAGCGTCCCCGCCCAGCGGCGGCGCAGCCGGAGCGCGGAGCCGGGACCCAGCGCAAAAACGCTGCGCAGCAGGCAAAAGCGCAGCACGCCCACGCGCTGCCCCCTCACCCCGTCCCTCTCCTCGGTGGGGAGAGGGGGAAGATCGCTCACCCGGCGCGGGAGACCGCTTCCGCCTCGTCCTGCAAGGCCGTGATCAGCGACATGAAGCGCTCGCCTTGCACCAGCACATGGGCGCGCAATTCCTGCGCGGCGATTTCGCCCTCCCCTGCCAGCAGGGCCGTCAAGATCGCCTCGTGCTCGGCGAAAGAAGCGTCCATGCGGCGGGGCACGCGCAATTGCAGGCGACGGTAGGGTTGGAGCCGCCGTTGCAGGCGGAGCGCCTCCGCCGCCAGCACACGATTGCCGGTGGCGGCATAGATGGCGGCGTGAAAAGCCGCATTGGTGGGATAATAGGCTTCGGGATCGCCCGCCCGCACCGCCTCCTCGCATGCGCGATGGGCGGTTTCCAGCGCCACACGGTCGTCATCCCCCATGCGCCGGGCGGCAAGGCGCGCACAGGCGGCCTCGATCTCCGCCATCAGCTCGAAGGATTCGATCAGCTCGCGCGGCCCGAGCAGCAGCACGAAGGCGCCGCGCCGGGGGCGGATCTCCACCAGCCCTGAAGAGGCAAGCTGGATCAGCGCCTCGCGGATCGGCGTGCGCGAAACGTTGAAACGCTCGGCAAGGCCCACTTCATCCAGCCGCTGCCCCGGCCGCAGCCGGCCGGCGACGATGTCGTCCTCCAGCGCTTCCCGCAAACGTGGTGTGGCTTCGCCCCGCACACTGCTCTCCCGAACCGATGCGCAACTTTAGCAGCTTCAAAAAATGCATCTATACAAATCTTGCATACATGATCGTTGACAGAAAATGCAGAGAGGGTTTTGATACGGGTGCCGTTTCGAGAAAGTCGACGATGCCGAAACTTCAGCCTCAGGCGCGCATTCCGCTTCCGCTCCGTCGCCGCACCGGGCCCCTGTGCTCGGCCGGCGCCGTCCGCGCCGTGCCTTCGGGGTGGGGGATCACCCAGGATTTTGCCGGAACCGGCCACGCCCTGTGTCATGATGGGCAGTCACGCAATTCGGGACGGCGGACATGACCTCCAATACCTCGTTCTTCGGCGACCTCCTCACCACCATTGCCGAGCGCGGCCGCGCGCTGCTTGATCGCTCCACCCGCACTGCTGGCGCCACCCGCGCCGCCACCCTGATCGACCGCTGCGAGGATTTGCTCTCCGGCCGTGGCGAAGCCTCCGGCGTGGCGCTCGCTGCCGACATCCTCAATCGCTATTCCCGCATGAAGACCGGCGAGCGCATCGCCCTGTTCGAGGCGCTTCTCACCACCTTCGGCCCGGACAAGGCGAAGCTCGACGCAGCAATTGCCGCCTATGCCACGGCCAGCGACGACACCGACGCCTCCGAGGCGGCGGTCGCCGCCATCCACCGGGCGAGCGAGCCGCGGCGGCAGGAATTGTTTCGCCGCTTCAACATGGCGCCGGGAGCGACCGCCAGCCTCGTGCGCATGCGCGAGGATCTGATGGACGCCATGGCGCATCGCCGCGACCTCGCGCCGGTGGACCGGGATTTCGGCCACCTTTTCTCCTCCTGGTTCAATCGGGGGTTCCTGGTGCTGCGCCGCATCGACTGGTCCACGCCCGCCAACGTGCTGGAAAAGATCATCCGCTACGAGGCGGTGCATGAGATCAAGGACTGGAACGATTTGCGTGCCCGCGTCGACAGTCCGGACCGGCGCTGCTACGCCTTCTTCCATCCCGCCATGGTCGACGAGCCGCTGATCTTCGTGGAAATCGCCCTGATGAAGGAGCCGGCGGCGGCCATCGCACCGATCCTCGATCCCGAGCGCGGCCCGCCGCTTGATCCAGCAACCGCCACCACGGCGGTGTTCTATTCCATCTCCAATTGCCAGCGTGGCCTCGCCGGCGTGAGCTTCGGCAACTTCCTGATCAAGCAGGTGGTCGAGGAGATCTCCCGGGAGATGCCCTCCCTCACCACCTTCGTCACCCTCTCGCCCACCCCCACCTTCCGCGCCTGGCTCGACGGCGAGATCCGCAACGAGGCCAGCACCCTGCTGACCCCCGCCGACCGCGCCACGCTGAAGCTGCTGGAGACGCCGGACTGGCAGGAGCGTGACGAGGCTCGTGCCGAGCTGACGCCGGTCATCTGCGCCGCCGCCGCGCAGTATTTCCTGGTCGCCAAGACCGCCAGGGGCCGGCCGGTGGACCCGGTCGCGCGGTTCCATCTCGGCAATGGTGCGCGGCTGGAGCGCATCAATCCCATGGGCGACCTCTCGCCCAAGGGCGTCGCCCAGGCCGCTGGGCTGATGGTGAATTATCGTTACGTGCTGGCGGACATCGAGAAGAACCACGAGGCCTTCGCCGGAAAAGGCGAGGTGGTCGCGAGCCCCGCCGTCAAGAAACTCCTGCGGGGCGAAATCGCCTCGCGCTCCCTGGTGCCGGTGCAATGAGCCAGACCAACCATCTCTTCTCCGCCATGCGGGCGGCCATTCCCGCCCTGGACAAGCCCTTGGTGCTGCACCCGGCCGGCGGGGTGGAAACCTATGAAGACGCCCTCGCGCTCTCCGCCCGCATGGCCAACCTGCTGGTCGCGCTCGGCGTGAAGCCGGGCGACCGGGTGGCGGTCCAGGTGGAAAAATCCTGGCCGGCGCTGGCGCTCTATCTCGCCGCCGTGCGCGCCGGCGCGGTCTATCTCCCGCTCAATACGGCTTACACGCTGACGGAATTAAGCTATTTCCTCTCCGACGCGGAGCCGACCGTGATGGTCTGCCGCCCCGAGATCGCGGCCGACGTGCGCACGCTCGCCACCTCCCTCGGCGTGCCCGAGGTGGAGACCCTCGGAGCGAATGGGGTCGGCACACTCACCGACAAGGCGCAGGGCTTTCCCGACACGTTCGAGGACGTGGCGCGCGGACCGGACGACCTTGCTGGCATCCTCTACACCTCCGGCACAACCGGCCGCGCCAAGGGCGCCATGCTGAGCCACGACAATCTGCTCTCCAACGCCCTGACCCTGCGCGATTACTGGCGCTTCACGGCGGACGACGTGCTGATCCACGCCCTGCCGCTGTTCCACACCCATGGCCTGTTCGTCGCCAGCAACATCATCCTGCTCTCCGGCGCGAGCATGATCTTCTGCCCGAAGTTCGATGCCGCCCAGACGCTTCGCCTGATGCCCAAGGCCACCAGCCTGATGGGCGTGCCCACCTTCTATACCCGCCTGCTGGACCAGGAGGGCCTGACCCGCGCGGCCACCGCCCACATGCGGCTGTTCATCTCTGGCTCCGCCCCCCTGCTCGCCGAGACCCATCGCGCCTTCGAGGAGCGCACGGGCCAGGCGATCCTGGAGCGCTACGGCATGACCGAGACCGGCATGAACACCTCCAACCCCTATGACGGCGAGCGGCGCGCCGGAACGGTCGGCTTCCCCCTGCCCGGCGTCGAGATCCGCATCACCGATCCCGAAACCGGCAAGGTGCTGGCGGCGGACGAGATCGGCGCCATCGAGGTGAAGGGGCCGAACGTGTTCAGAGGCTATTGGAAGCTGCCGGAGAAGACCGCCAGCGAGTTCCACGACGGCTTCTTCATCACCGGCGACCTCGGCAAGATCGATCCGCGCGGCTATATCCACATCGTCGGGCGCGGCAAGGACCTCGTCATCACCGGCGGGTTCAACGTCTATCCGAAGGAAGTGGAAGGCGAGATCGACCTGTTGCCCGGCGTGGTGGAAAGCGCGGTCATCGGCGTGCCCCACAAGGATTTCGGCGAGGGGGTCACGGCGGTGGTCGTGCGCAGCGCCGGGGCCGATCTGAGCGAGGCCGACGTGCATGCCGCGCTGGAAGACCGGCTCGCCAAGTTCAAGCTGCCCAAGCGGGTGATCTTCGTCGAAGAACTTCCACGGAATACCATGGGAAAAGTGCAGAAGAACGTGTTGAGAGAGACCTTCAAGGACATTTATCTCAGCTCGGTGGCTTGAGGACGCGCCGCCCGGCCTTGCCAGGGCGTCGCAGTGAATGAACCGCCGATCCCGGAGCAACCGGGACGGGTTCGAGGAAACGCCAATCGGACCGCTGACCGCGGCCATATAGGAGGACACCATGACCAAGATCGCTTCCCCGCGTTCGCGGGCCTGCCAGCGCGGTGCGCTGGCCTTCGCCGCCGCGCTTTTGTGCGCCGCGCCCGTGGCCGCGCAAGACATCACCCTACGCGCCTCGCACCAGTTTCCCGGTGGCAAGGGAGATCCGCGCGACGAAATGGTACAGATGATCGCCCGCGATGTGGAAGCCGCCAATGTCGGGCTGAAGATCCAGGTCTTTCCCGGCTCATCTCTCTATAAGCCCAACGAGCAATGGGGCGCGCTGACCAAGGGCCAGCTCGATTTGTCTTCATTTCCGCTCGACTATGCGTCCGGACGTGTGCCGCAATTCTCAGTAACGCTGATGCCCGGCCTGGTGCGGAACTTTGATCGCGCCGAGCGCCTGAACAACTCCCCCTTCATGGCGGATATCAAGAAGATCGTCGAGGAACACGGTGCGATCGTTATTTCCGACGCCTGGCTTTCCGGCGCATTCGCATCCAAGAAGCAGTGCATCACCAACCCCGACAGCATAAAGGGTCAGGTGACGCGCGCCGCCGGCCCGGCATTCGAGCAGATGCTGGCGAAGGCCGGCGCGTCCATCGCCTCCATGCCTTCCTCTGAAATCTATTCGGGCATGCAGACCGGCGTGCTGGATGCCACCAACACCTCGTCGGAGAGTTTCGTCTCCTACCGCCTCTATGAACAAGTGAAGTGCCTCACGGCGCCAGGGGCGAACGCCCTGTGGTTCATGTACGAACCGGTGCTCATGTCGAAGCAGGTGTTCAACCGCCTCAACCCGGCGCAGCAGAAGGCTATACTGGACGCTGGCAAGAAGGCTCAGGTTTGGTTTTCCACGGAAGTGAAAAAGGGCGATCAGAAGCTGATCGACACCTATAAGAAGGCCGGCGTCGAAGTGATCGAGATGTCCGCCGCCGATTACGACGCCTGGTTGAAGGTGGCTCAGGAAAGTTCCTACAAAAACTATTCCGAGAAGGTGAAGGGCGGCGACGAGCTGATCAAGAAGGCGCTCGCCGTTCAATGACGTCTGCCCGCCCCCCGGCCCGTGCGCGGGCCGGGGGGCGGGAGAACCGCACGGCCGGCCCCTTCGCGGGGGCCGCCGGGTCGCCGTCTCTCGCACCAACCGGCCGAAAAACATGATCCGACCTTTTCTCGCCGCGGTGGATACCCTCTCCCGCATTGCCGCCGTCATTGCTGCGCTGCTCCTCTTCGCCGCCATGCTGGTGACGTGCGAGATGATCTTCCTGCGCTATGTGTTTCGCTCACCGACCATCTGGCAGACGGATTTCGTTATCTTCGCCGCCACGGCCGCCGTGTTCCTGGGCGCGCCCTATGTACTGCAGACCCGCGGGCACGTGGGGGTGGACGTGATTGAGATCATGACGCCGCCGCCGGTGCGGCACGCGCTCGGCCTCGCGGGCGCGGCCTTCGGCCTGCTGTTCTGCATCGCCATGAGCATTGCGAGCCTGATCTTCTTCCACGAAGCCTATGTGAACGAATGGCGCACCTCCACGGTCGCCGCCATCGTGCTGTGGGTGCCGCTGCTGCCACTGCCCATCGGCTTCGTTCTCCTCAGCCTGCAATATGTCGCTGAAATTCTGCGCCGGATCGGCGGAACCTATGGAGATGCCGCATGATCCAGCTTTCTCCCTCCATGGCCGGACTGACGGTGGTCGCGACCCTCGTCGTGCTGCTCGCAACCGGCATGCCGATCGCGTTCGCGCTGGGACTGTCTGCCATCGGCGGCCTGCTGATCGCGAATGGCTTTGGCGTGTTCGAGGTGCTGGCGGAGACCATGTTCGCAGGCATCGCCAACCTTGCCTATGTCTCGATCCCCATGTTCGTTCTCATGGGCGCGGCGGTGGCGGCGACGCCGGCGGGCAAGGACCTCTACGAAGCATTGGACCGCTGGCTGAACCGCGTGCCGGGCGGGCTGGTGCTGTCCAACATCGGTGCCTGCGCGATCTTCGCCGGAATGACCGGATCGAGCCCGGCCACCTGCGCCGCCATCGGCAAGATGGGCATTCCCGAGATGCTCAAGCGGGGCTACCCGTCCTCGGTCGCAACCGGCTCGATCTGCGCCGGGGGGACGCTCGGCATCCTGATCCCGCCCTCGGTGACCATGATCGTCTACGGTATCGCCACCGAGACCTCCATCGGCCGCCTGTTTCTGGCGGGCGTCCTGCCCGGGCTGATGCTGACCGCGATGTTCATGGCTTGGGCCCTGTTTGACTGCAAGCGCAAGGGCTTTCGCTTCGACGAACAGGGCACGACCTTCACGATGAAGGACAAGATCGCCGCCCTGCCCCGGGTCACGCCGTTCCTGCTGATCATCGGCGGCACGCTCTATGTGCTTTACGGCGGCGTCGCCACGCCCTCGGAAGCGGCCGGCGCGGGCGCGTTCCTGACGCTGGGCGTGGTCATCATCATGTACCGGTTGTTCCGCCCAAAGCCGATCGTCGAAATCTTCAGCTCGACCATGCGGGAAAGCGTCATGATCATGATGATTATGGCCTCGGCCGAGTTGTTCGCCTTTGCCCTGTCATCCCTGTTCATCACCCAGAGCGTCGCCAGCGCGATCGCGTCGCTGGAGGTGAACCGCTGGGTGCTGATGGGCCTGATAAACGTATTTCTTCTGATCTCGGGCATGTTCCTGCCGCCGGTGGCGATCATCGTGATGTCGGCGCCGCTGCTGTATCCCATCGTCGTCAGCTCGGGCTTCGATCCCTATTGGTTCGCGGTCATCCTCACCATCAACATGGAGATCGGCCTCATCACCCCTCCGGTCGGCCTCAATCTGTTCGTGGTGAACGCGATCGCGCCGCAGGTTCGCACCAGCGAGGTGCTGTGGGGAGCTTTCCCCTATGTGATCGCCATGATGCTGGGGATTTTCATCCTCTGCCTGTTCCCGCAGATCGCCACCTGGCTACCGGACCTGGTGATGGGCCCGACCTGAACCCGCGCGGTGGCGCCTGCCCTATGACGCCGGCGCCACCGCATAGGGCTTCTCGACCGGCACCACATCGACGCCCACCGCCAGGATATGGTCGCCCGAGGCGACGATGACGCCGTCCACGGGCGCCACGTCGGAATAGTCGCGGCCGATGGCGAGAATGATGTGATCGTTGCCGGCGGCGATCGAATTGGTTGGGTCGAGGCCGATCCAGCCGATCTCCTCCCCGCACCATACCTCCGCCCAGGCATGGGTCGCGTCCGAGCCAGCGAGCCGCTCCTGCCCCGGCGCCGGCACCGTGCGCAGATAGCCCGAGACATAGCGCGCCGACAGGCCGAGCCCGCGCAGCCCGGCGATCATCACATGGGCGAAGTCCTGGCACACTCCGCGCTTCGCGCGGAAGGATTCGTGCGGCAGCGTCGTCACGTCGGTCGCGCCCGGCTCATAGGCGAATTCGGTGTGGATGCGCTCCATCACCTCCCAGGCGGCGGCGAGGATTGGGCGGTTGGGGGCGCAGCTTTCCGCCGTCCAATCGGTGATCGCGGGATCGAGCGGAACACTGCGGCTGGGATAGAGGCCGTGCACCGGCGAACTCGGTCCGAGATCGGCGCTGGCGAGCACAGCCTCGCGAATCACGTCCACCATCGGCGTCGCCTGCGGCTCCGGCAGGGGTGACACCTTCACCTCGACCCGGCTGTGGGTGGAAATCTCCAGCCGCTCGTGAGGCGTGTCGAGGGTCAGCCAAGCGATCGCATTGCCGAAGAAGTCGAATCCCTGCTCCATCTCGCTCGGGATCGGATCGGTGGCGAGGCTATGGGAGAGCACGCGCTGATGGTGCGGTCGGTCCACCGGTGTCATGTGCAGCACCTGCCGCGCGGCCCGCACCGGCGCCCCGTAGAGATAGGTCGTGGTCTGGCGGATGTCGTAGAGCATGACGGCTATCCCTGCCCGGGCCAGGGGACGTCGGCGGCCATTCCTTGGATGAAATAATGCGCGGCGATCTCGTCCGAGAGCTGCGCCAGATCCTGTTCCAGCGCGTCGAAATCCTCGATGTCGAAGGATTCCGCCGTGGCGGCGGTGAGATCGGCCCGCATGCGCGCGACGATGCGCTCCGAGCGCGGCGGCGGCTCGTCCGAATCGCGCCCCGGCAGGACCCGCAGATGCGCGGCGATGCGCTCCACCTGGAACGCCAGCGAGCGCGGATTGTCCGGGTCCAGCAGCACCAGGTCCAGCACCGGCCCCCGCGCCTCGATCACCACATAGCGGCTGCGATAGGTGATCTGGCTGTCGGCGAGTTGCAGCAGCACGTCGAGCGCGCCACGCGGGGCGCCTTGCTCGGCGAAGGTGCGGGCGAAGCGCAGCAGCGCCATGCCCCGTTCGATGCGTCGGCCGAGTTCGAGAAAGCGCCAGCCGGTGAGGCGGTTCATGTTCTCGCTGGCGAGGCCCGAGAAGGCGGCGATGATGCGCAGGGCCGCATCCGCACGTTCATGGGCATCGGCCTCCGAAGGGGCCGTGGGCACCGGCGCCTCCAGGCACGCCTCCAAATCCACCAGGGCACGCCAGGCATCGGGCGAGAAACGGTCCCGGATCACGGACGCCGTGGCGCGGGCTGATTTCACCACTCGCGGGAGGCCGCCGGGAAGATCGCTCCGGGTCAGCGCTGCGATGGCATAGCGGCCCGGCGATGCCCCCGAAAAGTCGCGCGGCATGGCGCCCCAGAACGACAGCAGCTTGATCAGCCGCATCACCAGCGGGCTGTTGGCGGGCTCGGTTTCCGCAAGCCGCCCCACCAGCGCGCGCACCAGGCGCAAAGTCGCCTCGGCGCGCTCCACATAGCGGCCAAGCCAGAACAGATTGTCGGCCGAGCGGCTCGGCAGCGTGCCGGAGGATCGGCGCACACGCACATTGTCGGGGCTCGGCAGGAGGCTGGTGGCCGGCACCTCGCGATCCGCCAGCACCCAGACGTCGGCCGAGCGGTCACCGCGCTGGATCGAAAACGCGCGTGCGTCCAGCCGCTCCGAGATGCGGCAGAAACCGCCGGGCATCACGGTCCAGCCATCGTCGGTCGCGGCCAGGAACACCCGCAGCGTGAAGGGCCGCGGGGTGAGCCTATCGCCGGTCCACACCGGCATGGTCGAGATGCGCGCCACATCCTGGCCGACCAGATCCGCGCCCCGGCGCGCCATCACCGCGGAAAGCTGCCGCCGCTCCTGGGGGGTGAAATCGGCGCCCAGCATCGAGCCGCGCCGGCCCATGCCGGGAACCGGCGTGCCAAAGGCCGACGCCACCACCAGTTCGTCGAGATTCTCCATCACCTGCGCGCGTTCCGCGGCCTGCCCGCACCACCAGGTGCCGACATGCGGCAAGGCGAGCGGTCGGCCGAGCAGCTTAATTGCGAGGCGCGGCAAGAAGCCCATCAGGGCTGGCGCTTCCACCAGGCCCGAGCCCAGAGCATTGGCCAGGGCGACGCCGCCGATGCGCGCCACATGGGCAAGCCCCGGCACGCCGAGGCGCGAGCGCGCGTTCAATTCCAGCGGATCGGCGAAGTCGGCATCAAGGCGGCGCAGCACCACGTCGACCCGCTTCAGCCCCGCGACCGTGCGCACGTAGAGCGCATCCCCGCGCACGGTGAGATCCTCGCCCTCCACCAGGGAGAAGCCCATGTAGCGGGCGAGCAGCGCATGCTCGAAATAGGTTTCGTTCAGCGCGCCCGGCGTCATCAGGCCGACCCGCCCCTCGCCTGTGCGGTCGAGCTTCAGCAGCGAGGTGCGGAACCCCTGGAAGAAGCCGGCCAGCCGGTCCATGCGCATGGAGCGGGATACATCCGGCAAGGCGCGCGACATGGCGAGCCGGTTCTCCAGGGCATAGCCGACGCCGGAGGGCGCCTGCGTACGATCGGAAAGCACCCACCAGCGCCCGTCCGGACCGCGCCCCACGTCGGCAGCATAGAATCGCAGGAACCGGCCGCCGCGCGGGGTGGTGCCGACCATCGGGCGCAGAAATTCGGGGCTGCCGGCCACAGCGGCGGCGGGCAGAGCACCGCGCTCCACCAGCCGTGCAGGCCCGTAGAGATCGGCCAGCAGCGCCTCGAGCAATTCCGCACGCTCCACCAGGCCCGCGGCGAGACCGTCCCAATCGGCCTTGTCCAGCAGCAGGGGGATATGGCTGAGCGCCCACGGCCGCTCACCCCCACCCTTGTCGTCATAGACCCGGTAGAACACGCCGCTGTCGCGCAGGTAGCGATCGGCGGCGCCGAAACGCCGGCGCACCTCCTGCGGTCCGAGTTCCGCTAGGGCAGCAAGAAACGGCACCCAATGGGCGCGGGGGCGACCGTCGGCGCCCATCATCTCGTCGCGCACGCCGGGCAGGGTCTGGTAGCCGTCGAGCACGGTTTCCACCGCGGCGGCTTGGAACGGGTCGGACATGGCGCCCTCGGCTGGGCTCAGCTTGTCCACGCTTGGCTTTCCTCCCGAGAACACGCCGGGCCGACCTTAGCCGGACCGTTCAGCCTCGCTGTCCATCCCTTGTCGGCCGCGTGTCATGGCGGCCTCCACGCTGAGAGATCATGCTGTCTCCGCGCCCGTATGGATGTCCGCGCCGATCAAGATTCTGCGGCCGCTTCGTGTCGCACGGCCGCGCATGATGCCACCTGCGCCGCCGCCCGCAAAAAGCGGCCGGCCCGACGCGGCGTCAGCTCGCCTAGCTTGCCGAACTTTTCCCGCGAGGAAAGACATTATCCGCCATATGGGCGGATTTCTTTTCCGCCGGCAGATTTACTGCCGGCGGCTGCCTCATATTCCGGCAGGCCTGCGCAGGTCGAGGGTGGTCGGGAACTCGTCCGGCGCACTTTCCGCCGGTACATGGGGCACGCCGGGGGTGTGGCCGTGGTTGACGAAGCGTGCAAGCCGGCGCGCCTCCGCCTCATAGGAATTCACCGGATAGGTGTCGTAGCTCCGGCCCCCGGGATGGGAGACGTGATAGACGAAGCCGCCGCGCGAGCGCCCGCCCCAGGTGTCGATGAGATCGAATACCAGCGGCGTGTGCACGGGGATGGTGGGGTGGAGCGCGGAATAGGGATCCCACGCCTTGTACCGCACGCCGGCGACATAGGTGCCGTTGCGCGACGTGGGTGTGAGCGGAACCCGCCGGCCGTTGCAGGTGACCACATGGCGCGCGGGATTGAACCCATCCACCTGCACCTGCACCCGCTCCACCGAACTATCCACATAGCGCACGGTGCCGCCGGAGGCGGCCTCCTCGCCCAGCACATGCCAGGGCTCCAGCGCCTGCCGCAACTCGATGTCGACGCCCGCCCGCTGCACCTTGCCGAAGCTCGGAAAGCGGAACTCGAACTGCGCCCGGAACCAGAGTGGGTCGAAATCGTACCCGGCCTCGCGCAAGTCGTTCAGAACGTCGAGGAAATCCGCCCAGGCATAATAAGGCAGCATGAAGCGATCGTTCAGCGCCGTGCCCCAGCGCACCAGCCCGCCGGACAGCGGCTTGCGCCAGAACGCGGCGATGAGCGCGCGCAGCAGCAATTGCTGGGCAAGGCTCATGCGCCAGTCAGGCGGCATCTCGAAGCAGCGGAATTCCACCAGCCCGAGCCGGCCGGTGGGACCATCGGGCGAATAGAGCTTGTCGATGGAGATTTCCGTGCGGTGGGTATTGCCCGTCACGTCGATCAGGATGTTGCGCAACATCCGGTCCACCAGCCAGGGGGACGGCTGCAGATCGGTGCCCGGCGCCGGGAATTTGGAGAAAGCGATCTCCAGTTCGTACAGGCTGTCGTGCCGGGCCTCGTCGATGCGTGGGTGCTGTGAGGTCGGGCCGATGAACACGCCCGAGAACATGTAGGACAGCGAGGGGTGGCGCTGCCAATAGAGCAGCAGGCTCTTCAACAGGTCCGGCCGACGCAGGAACGGGCTGTCGGCCGGGGTGATGCCACCCACCACCACATGATTGCCGCCGCCGGTGCCGGTGTGGCGCCCGTCGGTCATGAATTTCTCGGTGCCGAGGCGGGCGAGCCTCGCCTCCTCATAGACGATGCGCGTGGTTTCCACGCATCCCTTCCAATCGGAGGCGGGATGGATGTTGACCTCCAGCACGCCGGGATCGGGCGAGAGGCCGATCACCTGCAGGCGCGGATCGAATGGCGGCGGATAGCCCTCCAGATGCACCGGCATCTTCAGCTCGGCGGCCACCGCCTCCACCACGGCAACGAAGTCGAGATAATCCTCAAGCTGGGTGACCGGCGGCATGAACACGCACAGCCGACCATCGCGCGCTTCCACGGACACCGCCGTACGCACCGCCTGATCCGCCGGCTCCGGCGCCCGCGCGAGGTAATCGGAGACGATCTGGCGGGCCCGCTCGGCCGAGGGCACATGGCCGGTATCGGCATCGCGCTCATAGCCCTGCGCCATCTCGTCGGGATCGGGCAGCGGCCCGCGCGGCTCCATCGGATCGGCGGGAATGGTGTGGGGATAGAGGATAGGCGAAAGATAGGGCAGCGAATCCAGCGGCAGGCGGAAGCCGATGGCGCTGTCGCCGGGCACCAGGAACAGATGGCCGCGGCGGAACTTCCAGACCTCGCTCAGCCATCCGCTGCCGGCCTTGTCGTTGAGCCGCGTCACCGGGATGACGAAGCCACGCGGCGTGGCGAGGCCATCGGCCAGCGCCTTGGCCAGCGTGATGCGCGCCTCGGGATCCTTCAGGCGCTTGTCGCCGGGCTCCAGATTCTGCGGCAGGTTCGCTTCCTTGAGGAGGAAATGGGCGTTGTCCTCATAGGCGGGCTGGACATATTTGGCCGAGAGCCCGAGCCGTTCGGCAAGGGCGCGCGCAAACCGCTCGGCGTCCGCAGTGGTGACGCCGTAATCGTGCGCCTCGTCGGCGATCAGGCCCTCGTCATGCCAGATCGCCTTGTCGTCCTTGCGCCAGAACAGGCCGAACGACCAGCGCGGCAGCGGCTCGCCGGGATACCATTTGCCCTGGCCGTAATGCAGCATGCCGCCGGGGGCGAAGCGCTTGCGCAACCGGCGGATCAGATCGTCCGCTCGCACCCGCTTCTGCGGGCCGAAAGCGGCGGTGTTCCATTCCGGATCCTCATAATCGTCGATCGAGACGAACGTCGGCTCGCCGCCCATGGTCAGGCGGACGTCATTGCCGAGCAGGTCGGCGTCGACCTTCTCACCGAGCGTGTTGAGCGCCGCCCAGCTTTCGTCCGAGAACGGCAGCGTGACGCGGGGCGCCTCGGCAACGCGGGTCACTGTCATCTCGAAATCGAAGGTGACCTCCGCCGGCTCGACCAGGCCGGTGATCGGCGCGGCCGAACGATAGTGCGGGGTCGCCGCCAACGGGATATGGCCTTCCCCGCACAGCAGGCCGGAGGTGGCGTCGAGGCCGATCCAGCCGGCGCCGGGGAGATAGACCTCGGCCCAGGCGTGCAGGTCGGTAAAATCCACGTCGGTGCCGGAGGGACCGTCCAGCGCCGGCACGTCCGGCTTGAGCTGGATCAGGTAACCCGAGACGAAACGGGCCGCCAGGCCGAGGCGGCGCAGCACCTGCACCAGCAGCCAGCCGGAATCGCGGCAGGAACCGAGCTTGCTCGTGAGCGTCTCTTCCGGCGTCTGAACGCCGGGCTCCAGGCGGATCACATAGCCGACCTCGGCTTGCACGCGCTGATTGAGTCCGACCAGGAAATCCACCATGCGCGTCTTGGTGCGCGGGATCGCAGCGACGAAGGCGTCGAGCGCGGGGCCGTCGTCCTCAAGCGCCAGATAGGGCGTGAGCTCCGCCTTCAGCTCCTCGGTATATGCGAAGGGGAAATGATCGGCATATTCCTCGATGAAGAAGTCGAACGGATTGATCACCGACATCCGCGCGAGCAGGTCCACCTCGACCTTGAACTCCGTGGTCTTCTCGGGGAACACGAGCCGGGCCAGCCAGTTGCCGAACGGGTCCTGCTGCCAGTTGATGAAGTGCTCGGCCGGGGTGATCTTCAGGGAATAGGCGGGTATCTCGGTGCGGCTGTGGGGCGCCGGGCGCAGGCGCACGGTCTGGGGACCGAGCATGATCGGCCGGTCATAGCTGTAGCTGGTGACGTGGTGGAGGCTCGCGAGGATCGACATTCAGGTCACCAGCTCCAGTTGGCGCAGCACGGCTTGAGGTTAGACAAGCGCACCGCCTCAAGAAAGCGTGAGTTTACGGCGTGCATTGCCGCTTTTGGAGGCAGGGGCGCGCACGGCGCCCCTGCTGCCGCCATCAGGCGGACGCGTGATGGCCGGGGACTTCGCCAGCTGGCGGCGGCGTCGGCCCGCCTTCTGGCGTGGCGTGCGGCTTCTTTTTCTTGCCGAGGTACTTTTCCTCGAAGCGCTGCAGCACCGTGTAGAAGGACGGCACGAACAGAACCGCGAGGCAGGTGGAGGCGAGCATGCCGCTCACAACCGCGATGCCGATGGACTTGCGCGAATTGGCGCCCGCACCGGTGGCGAAGACCAGCGGCAGCACGCCGAGGATGAAGGCGAACGACGTCATCAGGATGGGGCGGAACCGCAGGCGCGACGCCTCCACCGCCGCTTCCGCGATCCCCATGCCCTCCATTCGTTTCTCGCGGGCATATTCAACGATCAGGATGGCGTTTTTCGATGCCAGGGCGATCAGCAGGACGAGACCGATCTGGGTATAGAGGTTGTTTGCGATTCCAAGCCCGACCAGCGCCCCGACGGTGCCGAGCAGCGCCAGCGGCACCGCGAGGATCACCGACAACGGCTGGATCCAGCTCTCATATTGTCCCGCGAGCACCATGTAGACCAGCAGGATCGCCAGCCCGAAGACATAGTACATCTGCGAACCGACCTGCTTCTCCTGATAGGACATGGCAGTCCATTCGAAGCCCATGCCCGGCGGCAAGGTGGCGGCTGCGATCTGCTCCATCATGCTCAGCGCCTGACCCGAGGAGAAGCCCGCGGCGTTGGTGCCGACGATGGTGGCGGTCGGATAGAGATTGTACAGCGAGATCAGGGGCGCGCCGGGAATCACGCGGATGTCGATCAAGGTGCCGAGGGGCACCATGGTGCCGTTGCTCGCCTTCACCTTGAGGTTGTTCAGATCCTCCGGCGAGATGCGCGACTTGGCCTCGGCCTGCGCATAGACCTGGAACACGTTGCCGAACTTGTTGATCTGGGTGACGTAGGTGGAGCCCACATAGGTGGAGACGGCGTTGAACACCTGCCCCACCGTAACGCCCAGCGTCTCGGCCTTGATGCGATTGACGTCCACCTGCAATTGCGGCGCGCCCACGCGGAACGAGGTGGACAGGTGGGAGAGCGAGGACTGGGTCTCGCCCTTGTCGATGATCGCGTTGGCGACCCGCTCCAGCAGGACATAGTCGAAATTGCCGTCGCGGATCTGCGGCTGCATGGTGAAGCCGGCCGCGTTGCCGATGCCCTGGATGGCGGGCGGAACCAGGACTGCGATGCTCGCTTCCTCGATCTGGCTCAGTTCCGCGTTCATCCGCGTGTAGATGGACAGCAGGTCCTGACCCTTCTCCTTGTCGCGTACGCTCCAGTCCTTGAACGTGACGTAGAGCACCCCGGCACTGCTCAAGGTTGAGTTGTTGTCGAGTGCGGAAATGCCGGTGATGCCGAGCACCGTGTCCACGCCCGGGATCTTCTGGGCGATGGAGGACGCCTTGTTCACCACCGCCTGCGTCCGCGCGGTGGACGCACCGTCTGGCAGCTGAACCGCCAGCACCACATAGCCCTGGTCCTCGATCGGCAGGAATGAGGTGGGGACGCGGGTGAGGCCGTAGCCGGCGAGGGCGATCAGCCCCAGCGCCACCAAAACCATCAGGCCGGAGACGTGCACCATGCGGGTGATCAGGGCGGTGTACCCACGTTCGCAGCGGTCATAGATGGCGTTGAAGCCGCGGAAGATGAAATTGCGCTTTTCCGGCGGGGTCGGCGGACGCAGCCACAGGGCGCACTGGGTCGGCTTCAGGGTCGCCGCGTTGATCGCCGAGATGAAGGCGGTCGCCGCGATCACCAAGGCGAACTGCTTGAACATCTCGCCGGTCAGGCCGGGAATGAAGGATGCGGGCAGGAACACCGACATCAGCACCAGCGTGATGCCGATCACCGGACCAAACAATTCGTCCATCGCCTTTTCGGCGGCGGGCTGGCCCTCCATCCCCTCCTCGATGTGTCGCGCGACGCCCTCCACGATCACGATGGCGTCGTCGACGACGATGCCGATGGCGAGGATCAGCGCGAACAGGGTCGAGAGATTGATGGTGAAGCCCATGGCGGCCATGGCGGCGAACGCGCCGATGATGGTCACCGGCACGGTGGTTGCCGGCACCAGAGTCGCGCGCCAATCCTGCAGGAACAGGATGATGACGACGAGCACCAGGATGCCCGCCTCGTAGAGGGTCTTGTAGACCTCGCCGATGGAGGCGGCGACGAACAGGGTGGTATCGAAGGGGATCTGGTAGGCGACGCCTTCTGGGAAGGACGTCTTCAACTGCTCCATCTTCGCCTTGACGTTGGCGGCGACGTCGAGCGCGTTGGCGTTGGGCAATTGAAAGATGGCGATGCCGGTCGCCGGCTTGTTGTCGAGCTGGAAGGTCTTGGAATAGCTCTGCGCACCCAGTTCGACGCGGCCGATGTCCTTCACCCGCAGAATCCGGCCGCCATTCTGGTTGTCCACCTTGACGATGATGTTCTCGTAATCGGGAACGTCGTTGAGGCGGCCTTGGATGTTGACGGTATATTGGAAGCTGGTGCCCGCGGGCGTCGGCGGCATGCCCACCTGGCCGGCCGTGACCTCCTGGCTCTGCTTCTGGATTGCACTCACCACGTCGGAAGGGGTGAGGCCCACAGACTGCATCTTGTCCGGGTCCATCCACACGCGCATGGCGTAATCGCCGGCGCCGAAGATCAGGACGTTGCCCACCCCGTCCAGGCGCGCCAGCTCGTTCTGCACGTAGATGGCGGCATAGTTGGACAGGAAAAGGCCGTCATAGCGCCCGTCCGGCGAGGTCAGCGCGACGAACTCCAGGATCGAGGTGCCCTTCTGGAGCGTGGTCACGCCCTGGGTCTGCACCGCCTGGGGCAGCGAGGCCATGGCGATGGACACGCGGTTCTGCACCAGCACCTGCGCCATGTTCGGGTCGGTGCCGATGGCGAAGGTCACCACCAGCGTATAGGTGCCGTCGCTGGCTGCCCAGGACTGCATGTAGAGCATGTCCTGGACGCCGTTGACCTGCTGCTCGATGGGCAGCGCCACGGTGTCGACGATGGTCTTGGCGCTGGCGCCGGGATAGCTGGTGCTGACCGTGACGGTGGGCGGCACGATATTGGGATATTGCGCCACCGGCAGGCGGATGAGACAGACCGAGCCGATCAGCACGAAGAGAAGAGCGAGGACGTTCGCCAGTACCGGTCGCTCGATGAAAAAGCGCGAGATCATGTTCGCCGCCTGTGGCTCGAGGGATCGGTCGTCAATTCTTGGGCGCGGCCGGCGTCGCCGCTGGGGGCGTCGTCGCGGCGGGAGACGTGGTGGCAGCCGGGGCCGTGGCTGCGGGGGTGGTCGCGGCGGGAGTGTTCATCGCCGGCGAGATGGGCTTCTTGGGCTCGGGGGGCGTCATGGCGCCCTTCTCGACCGTGACCTTGGAGCCAGGCACGGCGCGCTGCAGGCCGTTGACCACCACCTGCGTGCCGGCCGAAAGCCCGGCCGACAGGGCCCGCAGTCCGTTGCTCTGGATCTGGCCGAGATTCACGACCTGCTGCGATACCTTGCCGGTGGAATCCACCGTCAGCACGTAGCTGCCGCTCTGGTTCGTGCCGATGGCCGCGTCATTCACCACCACCATGTCGACCGGGGCGCCAAGCGGCAGGCGCACCCGGGCGAACAGTCCGGGAATCAACGCCATGTTCTTGTTCTCGAAAATGCCGCGCACCGTCAGCGTGCCGGTATTGGGATCGACCTGCGGCGCAACATAATCGAGCCGTCCGGCGTGGGGGTAGCCCTGCTCTGTCTGCAGGCCGATCTCGACCGGAATGTTGGCGAGATCCTGCGACACCGACTGGAGGGTCCTGCCTTGCTTGGCCAGGGCCTCCTTGATGTTCAGGACCTGGGTCTCGGACAGTGAGAACCACACATAGATCGGATTGATCTCGACGATGGTCGCGAGCTTCGTGGGGCTGCTGTAGCCGACCAGCGCGCCGATATCCTGGAGATGGGCCGTGACCACGCCATCGAACGGCGCGGTGACCTGCGTGTAGCCGAGATTGATATTCGCAATGTCGAGGCTGGCCTGGGCGTTCTGCACGTCGGCCACTGCCCCGTCGCGCTTGGCACGGGCCTGATCCAGGGTCGCCTGCGAGGCGAAATCCTGCTTGGCGAGCTGGCTCTGGCGATTGAACTCGGCTTCCGCCTGCACCTGCGCGGCCTGCTTGGCGGCGAGCGTCGCCTTGGCCTGGGCCACGTCGGCAATATATTGGTCCTGCTCGATCACGAACAGAACCGTGCCCTTCTTCACGAAGGCACCGTCCTTGTATTTGATGTCGGTGAGGAATCCCTGGACGCGGGCGTTGAGGTCCACCGTGTTGATGGAGGCCGTGTTGCCGGTCAGCTCGAGGTAGCGCGTCACCGGCACGGCGGTCGCTTCAGCGACGGTAACGGTCGGCGGCGGCGGTGCGACGTAGGTGTTTTTTTCCTCGCATCCGGCCAGCGCAAGGGCCAGCACGGGAATTCCAACCACCCACCGAGGCCGCATCGCGCCCATGACTAAGCCGGCCGACAAGCCGACATTCAAGCCGACGCGGCAAACACGCGCTACCCGCCCCATCATCGCAAATCCCCCGGGACCTCTTCCGCCGGGGATACTAATGAGCGGGCCCCGACAAGTCCATGACAGCTCATGGTTAGCGAAGCTGCATCCTGGGGGAAATTCGTAACCGGGCCCCTGCGGCGGGGAATATGCCCCAACGAACCCGCATCATACGGACCACTCTCATTGACAAGCCTGCGACCCGTTCATAAGTCTCCCGTCGTATCCTGGACGCACGCGTGTGCCGCATGGACCTTTCGGCCGGCGGCGGGCGCGCCGTTGCGCCCTGGGAATCGAGATTCAAGCGTGGACTTGCTGGCGCCGCATTGGGCGTGTCGATAAGCGATTTCATGGACCGGAGGGTCCGGCGGCCCGTCTCCGCCCTCCCCTGACAAGAGACGGGACGGATAGAGACGTCACGATGCTAGGTGGACTTGCCCGCAAGATCTTCGGCTCCGCGAACGACCGCATGGTCCGCGGCTTTCGCCCCATGGTGGCGGCGATCAACGCGCTCGAACCGGAACTCTCCGCGCTCTCGGACGATCAGCTTCGGGCGCGCACGGCGGAATTCCGCGCCCAGCTGGCGGCCGGGAAAAAGCTCGACGATCTCCTGGTGCCCGCATTCGCGACCGTGCGCGAGGCAGCCAAGCGCGTGCTCGGCCTGCGCCCGTTCGACGTCCAGCTGATCGGCGGCATGGTGCTGCATAACGGCGATATCGCCGAGATGAAGACCGGCGAGGGCAAGACCCTCGTCGCAACCCTGCCGGTCTATCTCAACGCGCTCGCCGGCAAGGGCGTGCACGTGGTGACGGTCAACGACTACCTCGCCAAGCGCGACGCCGAGTGGATGGCGCGGGTCTATAACTTCCTCGGCCTCACCACCGGCATCATCGTCCATGGCCTCGACGATGACCAGCGCCGCGCCGCGTACGCGAGCGACGTGACCTACGCCACCAACAACGAATTGGGCTTCGACTATCTGCGCGACAATATGAAATACGACCGCGCGCACATGGTGCAGCGCGGTCATTTCTACGCCATCGTCGACGAAGTGGATTCGATCCTCATCGACGAGGCCCGCACCCCGCTCATCATTTCCGGCCCGCTCGACGACCGCTCGGATTTCTACAACACCATCAACGAATACATTCCGCGCCTCAGCAAGGAAGATTATGAGGTGGACGAGAAGCAGCGCTCCGTCTCCATGACCGAAGCCGGCATGGAAAAGATGGAGCAGATGCTCACCGCCGCCGATCTGCTGAAGTCGACCTCGCTCTACGACATTGAAAACGTGTCGGTGGTCCATCACGTCAACCAGGCGCTGCGGGCGCACACCCTGTTCCAGCGCGACAAGGACTATATCGTCCGCAACGGCGAAGTGGTGATCATCGACGAATTCACCGGCCGCATGATGCCGGGGCGGCGCTATTCGGAAGGGCTGCATCAGGCGCTGGAAGCCAAGGAGCATGTCCAGGTCCAGCCCGAGAACCAGACGCTGGCCTCCATCACTTTCCAGAATTATTTCCGCCTCTACGAGAAGCTCGGCGGCATGACCGGCACCGCCAATACTGAGGCGGCGGAATTCGGCGACATCTACAAGCTCGACGTGATCGAGGTGCCGACCAATGTGCCCATCGCCCGCATCGACGACGACGACGAGGTCTATCGCACCGCCACCGAGAAATACGCGGCGATCATCGAGGTGATCAAGGATTGCTCGGAGCGCGGGCAACCGGTCCTGGTGGGCACCACCTCGATCGAGAAATCGGAGCTGCTGGCAGATCTGCTCAAGCAGGCAGGGCTGCGGCAGAAGGATTTTTCCGATCCCGCCGCCTTTAGCGGCCACGGCAACGACCACGCCTTCGCGGTGCTGAACGCGCGCTACCACGAGCAGGAAGCCTATATCGTCTCCCAGGCCGGCGTGCCCGGCGCGGTCACCATCGCGACCAACATGGCCGGCCGCGGCACCGACATCCAGCTCGGCGGCAATGTGGATATGCGCATCGCGCAGGAACTCCAGCATCTGCCCGATGGACCTGAGCGGGCCGAGGCGGAAGCGCGCATTCGCGGTGAAGTCGCCGAGATGAAGCAGACGGCGCTGGCCGCAGGCGGCCTGTGTGTCCTCGGCACGGAGCGGCACGAGAGCCGGCGCATCGACAACCAGCTGCGCGGCCGCTCGGGCCGCCAGGGCGATCCCGGCCGGTCCAAGTTTTTCCTATCCCTCGACGACGACCTGATGCGCATCTTCGGGTCCGACCGCCTGGATGGCATGCTGCAGAAGCTTGGCCTCAAGGAAGGCGAGGCCATCATCCACTCCTGGATCAACAAGGCGTTGGAGAAGGCCCAGCAGAAGGTCGAGGCGCGCAATTACGACATGCGCAAGAACGTCCTGAAATATGACGACGTTCTCAACGACCAGCGCAAGGTGGTGTTCGAGCAGCGGCTCGACCTGATGAACGACGCCGATATCGCCGAGACCGTGGAGGACATGCGCCACTCGGTCATCACCGACCTCGTGGCCAAGTACATTCCGGAGAATTCGTATCCCGAGCAATGGGATGTGAAGGGCCTCGACTTCGCCGTGCGCGACGTGCTCACCCTCGACCTGCCGGTGGAGGCCTGGGCGCAGGAGGAAGGCATCGCCGGGCCGGAAGTCACCGAGCGCATCATCCGCCGCGCCGACGAATGGATGGCGGGCAAGGCCGGCCAGTACGGCCCGGACCTCATGCGCTATATTGAGAAGTCGATCCTGCTGCAGACGCTGGACCATCTCTGGCGCGAGCACATCGCCATGCTGGACCATCTGCGCCAGGTGGTGGGCCTGCGCGGCTATGCCCAGCGCGACCCGCTGAACGAGTACAAGTCCGAAGCCTTCCAGCTGTTCTCCGCCATGCTCGGCCGCCTGCGCGAGATCGTCACCTCTCAGCTCATGCGGGTGGAGATCGTTTCCTCCCCGCCGCCGGAAGACGCGCTCCCGGCCATGGAAGCGCACCATATCGATGCCACCACCGGCGAGGACGAATTCTCCGGCTCGGCCGCCGCCATCGGCGCGCGTCCCCAGCCTGCGATTTCGGGCGACATCGCGGTGGCCGAGCGCGATCCGAAGGATCCCTCCACCTGGGGCAAGGTGGGCCGCAACGAGAATTGCCCCTGCGGCTCCGGCAAGAAATACAAGCACTGCCACGGCCGCTTCGCCTGAGGCTGGCTTTTCCCCCTTGAACGAAACGCCCGGTGTCGAGCCGGGCGTTTTTGCGTTTTGGGGTCGGCCGCGCGGGCGGGCAGCGGCGGATGCGGATACGAAACGGGCGAGAGGGCCGAGCCGCCGGCTGTACGAGGCCGAACCGAATCGGAGAATCCTCCGGATTCATCTTCGCCGAACGTTCGCCCGAAATGCCGGTTCTGTGCGCCGAAGACCCGCCGCGAAGCACCAGAAAACCGATGTTCGTCCGCGCTAAGTCATTGTTTCACGTGAAGAATTTTCGAAAATCCGGAGGCCGCGCCGCCATTCCGGCAGGCCTGATCTCGGGCCGGAATGCCGTTTGGCGCCAGAGCCGGATCTGTCTCGATCCCGCAGAGACGTCACCGGCTCCATAGGATCGGATCGCGCGCTAGCGCGTGCTGGATGAGAACGTACCCGGCGTCACGATGGTTGTGGAGCCCTGCAGGACCGTCGCGGATGCAGTACCCTGCCCGTTCAGGCTGGCGGTCTGCTGCACCGATCCGGGCGGCAGGACGGAAGCGACACGCGGCCCGCTGCTCGTGGGCGCGGAGGCGGAGGTCGCATCCACGCCCGGACGCACGGGGGCTCCGACTTCGACCACCTGGCTGTCCGGGGAAATGCCCGGCGGGCGCGTGGTTTCGGGCATGGTGCCGGGCGGCGCCCCGTTCACGTCCACCGTGTAATCATTCGCCTCGGCGCCGACGGGGCGGAACTTGGCCAGGAACACGGGGTGCATGCCCCCGTCGGTGCCGGTCTTCACCGGCGCCACGGGCAGCGAATTGGACAGCGCCGCTACCTGCTGGTCGTCGGCGATACGCTTGGCATTAACCGCCTGGGCGATCTCGGCGGGCACGGTATAGTTCGGGCAGGCGGCGGAGGCGTCGAAGCCGCGTCCCCCCTCAACCTGCGCGTTGAACACATAGTGTCGGTCGCACACGTTGACCTTCGGCTCCTGCTTCGTCACCTCGAAGCTGTCGTAGCCTTCCTTCAGGTTGCGCCAGAAGGCCATGTTCGGGTTGGTGCGATGGCGGGCGAGATTCTTCGGCGTCATGCGGAACGGCATGGCCTGGAGCTGGAACGAGCGCTGGCCGCCGGCGAAGCTCTCGCGCGCCAGGGCGAAAATCTCGGCGATCTGCTGGTCGGTCATGGCGTAGCAGCCCGACGAGGAGCAGTCCCCGTGGATCATCAGGAACTCGCCGGTGCGGCCGTAGGACTTGTCGAACGCGTTCGGAAAGCCCGTGTTGATCGCGAGATAATAGCTGGAATTGGGATTCATCAGCGCCGGAGTGATGGCATAGAAGCCTTCCGGCGCCTGGCGGTCGCCCATCTTCACCTTGGGGCCGAGCTCGCCCGACCAGCGGCAGATCGGATAGGTCTTCAGCAGCGCATAGGTGCCGTCGGTCTTTTCCTTCCAGACCTCGAGCTCGGATTCCTGCTTGAACAGGCGCACCAGGATCGGGCTGGAGGGCGTCATGCCCTTCTCCTGGATCATGGTGACCATCTGCGGCGACAGGGGCTGCTGGGAGCGCCGGGACAGATCGCCCTGGCCGTTGCAGCCGGCGAGCACCACCGCCGCCGTGGCGGCAAGCGCCGCGAGCCGGAGACGGGAAAAGAGGGGAAGCGGACGGCTCAACGCAGAACTCCAAGGTCCGTTTCGGGCGCACTAAGAGTCATGATGCAAGGTCCACCCTTGACGGCGCGTTACCATATGATGGCGAAAAAGCGATAAATCAGCGCTTGTTAGCCGCACAAGACTGGCGAATTGCGGCCGATATGAGATGGTTCCAGACAAAATGGCCGGCGTCCAGCTCTAGAGCGTGCGGCCGATCGCCAGGAACTTGGCCCGCCGCGCCTTGCGCACTTCGCTCGCATCGAGCCCCGCCATGGCGGCCAGGGCTTCCGCGATCGCATCCCCGGTCGCCGCGATGGCGGCCTTGGGGTCGCGATGGGCGCCGCCGGTGGGCTCCTTGATGATCGAATCCACCACGCCGAATCGCACCAGATCCTGAGCGGTAATCTTCATATTGGTCGCCGCCTCCTGCGCCTTGGCGGTATCGCGCCAGAGGATCGAGGCCGCGCCTTCGGGAGAAATCACGCTGTAAATGGCGTGCTCGAGCATCAGCACCTTGTTGGCGGTGGCGATGGCGATGGCACCGCCCGATCCGCCCTCGCCGATGACGACCGCCACATTGGGCGCGCCGAGCGCGAGGCAGGCGTCGGTGGAGCGAGCGATGGCCTCCGCCTGCCCGCGCTCTTCCGCGCCGATGCCGGGATAGGCGCCGGCGGTATCCACAAGCGCGATCATGGGCACCGCGAAACGGTCGGCCAGTTCCATGAGGCGCGCGGCCTTGCGGTAGCCCTCGGGGCGCGCCATGCCGAAATTGTGCCGGATGCGGGTCTCGGTGGTGGAGCCCTTCTCATGGCCGATGACGCAGACCGGCTCGCCGCGGAAGCGCGCAAAGCCGCCGATGATGGCTTCGTCCTCGCCATATTTACGGTCGCCGGCCAGCGGCGTGAACTCATCGAACAGGCCCCTGGCGAAATCTCCGAAGTGCGGCCGCGCGGGGTGGCGCGCCACCAGCGTCTTCTGCCAGGGCGTGAGGGTGGAATAGAGCTGGGCCAGAGCATCGGCCGCCTTGGCTTCAAGGCGCGTCACGTCGTCGGCGATCGCGACGCCGTCCCCGCTCGAAAGTGCCCGCAGTTCTTCCACCTTCGCCTCGAGCTCGGCCACCGGCTTCTCGAAGTCCAAATAGCTGCGCATGCCTGTCCGTGGGGTTTTGGGAAATGATGGACGCTGGCGTCCGGGCACCTCATGGCGCGGCCGGAAGCTGCTCTTCGGGGCGCTCTAAGTCAAGGTGTCACTGCCCGACGAGGCAACCCGATCAGCCGCCGCGCGTTGTCCCTCAATGGATTGCAGAGGAGACACCACATGTCCTCAAAACCGCGTCATCCCGCCGCTGAGCCCGCAAAAGGCACCGAGGGGGCACCGCAGCGCGCGCCTCTGCGCCCATCGGCGCCGGCCAACGACACCGGCAAGAACGACACCGGCAAGCCTGCCGCGGGGCCGCACGCGAGGCCGGACTTGACCGATGCCGCCAAGACCCCCGGGACCGGCGCCCTGCCCGATCCCGACAAACCCAATGAGGATGCGACCTTGGGCTGAGCCCGGAGGATCTGCAGCCCGTGGCCGGCGCCACTCAGAGCTATGCCGCGTACGCGTGGCATACGGGCCCTTTTGACGCAGGGCGCGGGCGAGCCGCGGACGAACCCAACGCGCTCTTGAGCGCTCACAGGCACGAACGCCCTGTTCAATCGGCGCCGGCTTGGCTATTGCTCCCTGACACCTGCCGCCGCGAGGAATTGTCCCAAGATGCGCGCCCTTCTCGACGTCATCCTCATTGTTCTGCAACTCTACACCTGGGTGCTCATCATCGCCGCGGTGCTGTCGTGGCTGCTCGCCTTCAATGTGGTCAATGCCTACAATCCCGTGGTCCGGACCATCGGCGAGTTCATCTATCGCATCACCGAGCCGCTGCTCGCGCCGCTGCGCGCCATTCTGCCCCAGCTCGGCGGCCTCGATCTTTCCCCGATGGTGCTGATCCTCCTCATCATCTTCATCGAGCGGGTGATCGGGCTCTATATCTATCCTTACGTTTTCTGACCGCCGTGGCGTTCTTCCGGGCCCATGCGGACGGGCTCGACGTCAGCGTACGCGCCACGCCCAAGGGCGGGCGCGACGCTCTCGATGGCATCACGACGCTGTCGGATGGGCGTGACGTGCTGAAAATCCGGGTCCGCGTGGCGCCCGAAGATGGCGCCGCAACGGATGCCGTGGCGCGCGTGCTCGCCAAGGCTGCCGACGTCGCCCCCTCGCGGGTCGTGCTTTTGTCGGGCGCGACGGCACGGCTGAAGGTGTTCCGCATCGCCGGCGACCCGGCGCGCCTGCAGGCGGCGCTGGAACGCGCCGTTGCGCAAGCCTAAGCGTCACCCCGCGACGAAGTCCGCCCGCATGGGGGTAAACACGTCGACCAGGATGCCGGGTTCGATGCAGAGCGCGCAATGGTGCACGCCGGACGGTACATAGAAGCTATCCCCGGCGGTCAGACGTTCGGTGCGCCCGTCGATGGTGATGTCAAACACGCCGCTTTCGACACTCGTCACCTGCACATGGGGGTGACTGTGCGGCACGCCGCCGGGACCCGCCTTGGTGAAGATCACCCGAACCATCATGATCTCGTCGTTATAGGTGAGGATCTGGCGCTGGACGATATCGTCCACCACTTCGACCGGCACCGTGGCGGCGAAAGCAAATACCGCACCCTTTTCCTGCGACATCGAATTGCTCCTATCGGACCGTGAGCACGACGCGCGGCGGGCGTCGTCCGGTTCATGTTGTGCCAATGGATTAAAACGTTTTAGCTTGCAAGCCGGCGGCCAAGGCCCGGCAGCACCCACCACAGAGGAGATCGAGCCAAACGCGCGGCGAGCCCGGCAAAATCCAAGCCGTGCGGCCTTATCCTGACCTCGACAGGCGGCTCACCGGCAGGGTTGCGAACGCAGTCGAGGATTCGTCCCGCGAGGGCGGAGCCGCTTGCGTCGCCAGCTTACCAGGGCGTGATCGCCCGGCGCTCTGCCTCCCTATTACCGACCCTCCGCCTCTGGCAGGTTACCTCTCAAAAAAAGAGCCCGAGTCTGCGTCCGCTAAAAGCCCCCTTCGCCGGTTCGCGCCGGCCGCTTTTCCCAAGGAGCCAAACATGACCGTATCCCAGGTCCAAATGCCGGTATTTCCCGATCTCAAGGGCAAGGCCGTGCTCATCACCGGCGCCAGCACCGGGCTCGGCGCCGCGGCCGCCGAAGGCTTTGCCCGCAGCGGCGCACGAGTGGCGGTGCATTACAACGCCAGCCGCGACAAAGCCGAGCAGGTGGCCGAGCGGGTGCGCGCGGCAGGCGGCGAGGCCGTGATCATCGGCGGCGACCTGACCCGGCGCGAAGCGCCCGCCGCCATCCTCGCCGCAACGCTGGAGGCCTTTGGCGGCCTCGATATCCTGGTGAACAACGCGGGCGGGCTGGTGAAGCGCCTGCCGATCACCGACTATAGCGACGAATTCTACGACGCGGTGCTGGACTTGAACGTGCGTCACGTCGTGAATTTCATGACCCACGCGGTGCCGGTGATGCTCGCGCAGAGCCGGCCGGCTTCCATCATCAATGTATCGTCCATTGCCGCACGGCACGGCGGCGCCGGCGGGTCCGTGCTCTATGCGGCCGCCAAGGGCTTCATCTCGACCGCCACCCACGGCTGGGCAAAGGAACTGGCGCAGACCGGCATTCGCGTGAACGCCGTTTCCCCCGGCGTGATCGAGACCCCGTTCCACGACCGCTATTCCACACCGGCTCAGTTGACCGTCATGCAGGCGACGATTCCCATGGGACGGCTCGGGGTGCCGGACGAATGCGTCGGCACCTTCCTTTATCTCGCCTCGGAAGCGGCGAGCGGCTATGTGACGGGGCAGGTGATCGAGGTCAACGGCGGGCAATACATGCCCTGAAGACCTTCACGCGGCCTTGCCGCCCTCATGCCGCCGGCAGCAGCCGGGCGGTACGCAGGGCGGCGAGGTCGGTCGACCCGGTACAGAAGCAGGCGATGCGCAATTGCGTGATGATCCCCTCGAAATGCGCCACCACCGCCTCGCTGGACAAGACGGCGGCGGAGAGCACCCCGGCCGCCTGGCCCGCCAGATCCGCGCCCAGGCGGATCGCCTTGGCGACATCCACCCCGTCCTTGAGACCGCCGGAGGCGATCAGCGGCACCTTGGGGCAGGCCTCACGCACCGCCTGGACCGCCTGCGCGGTGGGAATGCCCCAATCGGCAAATGCCGCAGCGATGGCGCGCTGCCGCCCGCTGCCGCGCTCACCCTCCACCAGCGCCCAATTGGTGCCCCCGGCTCCCGCGACGTCGATGGCCGCAACGCCGTTATCCACAAGCTGGCGGGCCAGATCGGCGGCGATACCGAAGCCGACTTCCTTCACAATCATGGGAGCAGGAAGCGCCCGGGCCAAGCTTCCGATAGCATCCAGCAGGCCGCGCCAGTCGCGATCGCCACCCGCCTGAACCGCTTCCTGAAGCGGATTGAGGTGCAGGATCAAGGCATCTGCCTCGATCATGTCCACGGCCCGCCTAGCCTCGTCGAGCCCATAGCCGCGGGCCAATTGGGCCGCGCCGAGATTGGCGAACAAGGGAATTCCCGGTGCGAGCCGGCGCAGGCCTGGATCAAGGCCAGCCGCTTCCCCGCCCTCCAGGGCAACGCGCTGCGAGCCCACGCCCAATGCAATGCCCAGATGCTGGGCCGCTTCGGCCAGATGGCGGTTGATCAGGCCCGCAGCCGCGGGTCCACCGGTCATGGAAGAAATCAACAAAGGCGCCGCGAGCGCGCGTCCAAGGAACGTCGTAGTGAGATCCACAGCGTCCAAATGCAGTTCAGGCAGGGCGCGATGTTCAAAAAACACGCTCTCGAAGCCGGTTTTTGCACGAGACAAAGTGCGCTCGTCGGCCATCACGACATCGATATGATCTTGCTTGCGGCGCTGGATCTCGCTTTCCGCGTTCATCGCGTCAATCTCTTCTGCTTGACAGCAAGCCACCTTCAAGGGTTCTAGAGTCTGATCTAAGATCATGCAAGCACATGCAATCTGCCGGATCGGCCTTCAGGGGCCTCGCGGGCGGAAGAGCGAGGAAGGGCCGGCCCGATGACCCACGGCAAATCCCGAGACGGCGAAGCACTGCATGCCGTCGAGGGCGGCCCGGTGATGGAGAACGCAAGCCTGCGTTCCCCGGACCTGAGCTATCTGCGTTCGGTGGTGGATCGGCGTCTCGGCCTGCTTCTGCCGACCACGGCCTCCAATCCCGCAACCCTGCATGCCGCCATGCGCCATATTCTGCTGGCGCCGGGCAAGCGCTTGCGGCCCCTGCTCGCCATGTCGGCGGCGCTGCGGCTCGGCGCGGACGAGCACCAAGTGCTGGATTGCGGCTGCGCGCTGGAAATGATTCACGCCGCCTCCCTGATCATCGACGACCTGCCGTGCATGGACGACGCAACGCTGCGGCGGAACCAGCCGGCGACCCATGTGCAGTTTGGCGAGGACGTGGCGGTGCTGGCCGCCATCTCGCTGCTCACCCGCGCTTATGGGGTGGTGGCGACGGCACCCTCGGTCCCGCCGCCGGCCCGGGTTGAGATTCTCGCCGTATTCACCGGCGCGGTGGGATCGCTCGGCTTATGCGGCGGGCAGTTCGACGACCTGCGACCGGTGCCGGGACGCAGCCTTTCCGCAACTGAGGATGTCAATCGGCGCAAAACCGGCCTGCTGTTCATCGCCGCGGTCGAGGCCGCCGGCCTGGTACATGACGCTAGCGCCGGCGACATGGAGGCGCTGCGCGATTTTGCCAACCACGTCGGCCGCGCCTACCAGATTCTCGACGATCTGCTGGATGTCCAATCCTCCGCCGCCACGCTCGGCAAGGATGTGGGCAAGGACGAAGGCAAAGCGACGGTCATTGCTTCCCTCGGGGCTTCACGGGCAGCCAGCCTGCTCGACAGCCATCTGCGCGGCGCGCTCGAGGCATCCGACCGCATTTCCCGCCGCCTCGACGGCACAGATCCCCTGCGGGATTTCCTGCGCCACGCCTTCGGCGGGCTTCCGGGCGTTGCGGTGCCGTGACTTTAGCACCCGTCTTGCGCGCGGCCGAAGACCCTGCTGCGTCCCAGCGCGGGGCATTGGTGCTTGAGGTCGCCGGGCTAAGCGCCGATTATGGGGCGCGGCCGGTGCTGCGCGATGCTTCCCTCGCCGTCGCGGCGGGAGAGATCACCGCATTGCTCGGCCCCAACGGCGCGGGCAAGACCACCTTGATCCGCGCCATCTGCGGCCGCGTACATCCCTCCGATGGCAATGTGCTGGTGAAAGGCGACGTCGCCCATTCGAAGCAGGCGCGGCGGCACATCGGCCTCGTGCCACAGGAATTGGCTCTCTACCCCAGCCTGACCGTGCGGGAAAATCTCGACATTTTCGCGCGTCTCGCCGGCATGCCCCGGTCCGGTATTGCCGGCCGCCTGTCCTCCGTCATGGATGCCGCGGGTGTCATCACACGCGCCAACGAACGCATTGACCGCCTTTCCGGCGGCTGGAAGCGCCGCGCCAATGTTGCGGCCGCTCTGGTGGGCGATCCGGCGCTGCTGATCCTGGACGAGCCGACCGTGGGCGTGGACCGCGATGCCCTCGCCGGCTTTGCCGAGCTTGTGCGTTCCCTTGCCGCCGCAGGCCTCGCCGTGCTGATCGTGACCCATGACCTTGAGCAGGCGGCGACGGTGGCGGACCGCATCGCAATCCTGGTGGACGGCCAGGTGGTGCTGGAAGGACCGACGCACGCGCTGGTGCTCCAGCGCTTCGGCGGCGCGCGACGCGTGGAACTGCGCTGGTCGCAGCCGCCGGACGCCGATACCCATGCCCATCTCGTCACGCTCGGCCTCAAACCCGACGCGGCTGGAACGGCCTATGCCGGCAAGCTCGCGTCCGGCGCGGGCGCGCTCGCAGACCTGCTGCTCACGCTGGAACAGCGCCGGGTGTTGCCGCGCGAAATGTCGGTACGCGAGCCGGACCTTGCCGCGCTCTATGCCGACGTGATCGCCGAGACGATGCGATGATCCGCGCCATCATGAAGGCCATGGGTCTCACTCTGCTGCGCGATAGGGGCGCGCTGGTGATGACCTTCGTGCTGCCGCCCTTGATGTTCCTGGTGTTCGCGGCGGTCTTCACCGGCATCAGCGGCGACGACGCCCCGGTCAAGGCGGCGGTGACCGATGCCTCGGGCAGCGCCGCCGGCCATGAACTGTTCCTCGCGCTTCACAATGCCCCGCTGGTGAAGGCCGTCCCGCTCGCGGACGAAACCGCCGTGCGCGCGGCCGTGCGCTCCGGCACCGCCGACGCCGGGCTGGTCATCGCCTCGGATCCGACGACCGGCGGCGCTCAGCCGCCACTGCTCGTCCTGGCCGATCCCGGGCGCGCCGCGGCCGCGGGTCTGCTGATGGCCCATGTGCAGACGCTCATCGCCGAACGCTTGCCGCAGATCGGGCTCAAGCGGCTCGGCGCTCAGATGGAGTCCATCGTCGGAGCTTTCACCGCGGAACAAAAAGAACAGTTCGATCTCGCCCTGCAGGCAAGCGCGGAGAGCATCGCCAAAGGTGAAGCGCCGCGTGGCGGGGACTTTTTCGCCCGCCAGACCGTCGATTCCCTCAAGGCCCTGCCCACCGTCACTTATTATGCTGGCGCGATCGCCGTCCTGTTCCTTCTGTTTTCCTCGGTGCAAGGGGCCGCGAGCTTGGTGGAGGAGCGCCGCTCGGGCATTTTCGACCGCATCCTGATGATGCCGGGGGGCACGGGCGTGATGGTGCTGGGAAAGTTCGCGTTCATTACCTTGCAGGGCGTGCTGCAGGTGTCGCTGCTGTTTGCGGTCGCCTCGCTGGTCTACGGGGTGGCCGTGCTGCCCCATTTCGGCACCTGGATCGCAACCACCTTCGCCGCGGCGGCGGCCACCGCGAGCCTGGCACTGGCGCTGGCATCGGCGGCACAGAGCCGGCAGCAGGCGCAGACCCTCTCCACCTTCGCGGTGTTGATGCTCTCCGCCATCGGCGGCAGCATGGTGCCCCGCTTCCTCATGCCGGAGTGGCTGCAAAACCTCGGCTGGATCACGCCCAATGCCTGGGTGATCGACGCCTATCAGGCCAGCCTGTGGCGCGGCGCCGCATTCGCCGAGCTGGCGCCTGCGCTTTTCGTTCTTATTTGCTATGCTGGACTCGGACTTCTCGCGAGCTTGGTGCTTGCCCAGCGCCATGTCCGACTTGGCTGAGAGGCCGCATGATCGGATGCCTGCCGTTTCTGGTCCACGGGCCGCGGAGCGCAAGCTGATGCCGAATATTGAGGCAGGACAAGGCGGGCGGACCCGCATTGCGCTCGCATTGCCCCGACCGGGGCACGCCGCCACGGCCCGGCGCCCTTCCGCATCCGGTTATCCGGCAGCGAGGGCAGGCGCCCCGAACCTGAGCTTTGAACCATGACATTCGCTTTGAACACGCTGATCGTTCTCGTCACCGTCGCCGTCATGGAAGGCGTCGCCTGGGCTGCGCATAAATACATCATGCACGGCTGGGGGTGGGGCTGGCATCGCTCGCACCATGAGCCCCATGACGATGTCTTCGAGCAGAACGATCTCTATGCCGTCGTGTTCGCCTTGCTCGCCATCGGCCTCATCATCTACGGGTCGGGTGGCTTTGGCCCGCTCTATTGGGTCGGCGTCGGCATGACGGTGTACGGGTTCCTGTATTTCTTTGTCCATGACGGGCTGACCCACCAGCGCTGGCCGTTCCGCTATGTGCCGCGCAACGGCTATCTCAAGCGCCTTGTCCAGGCGCACCGCCTGCACCATGCGGTGGACGGCAAGGAGGGCTGTGTCTCCTTCGGCTTCCTCTATGCCCAGCCGGTGCAAAAGCTGCGCGACCAGTTGCGGGAAACCCACGGCGGCTCCCTGAAGAACGTGGACACCCGCTCGTGAGCGTTTCCACCTCGGGGCGCGGCACGGGAGAAAAAGCCGGCCGCACCCGCGCGCCCAGCGCGGCGGCGGTCGAGATGAGACGGGCCTATGCCCGTCAGGGCGCCATCGGCCTCGGCCTTGCCGCTTTGGTGATCGGCGGCTGGCTGGCGGGGCATATCTTCGGCGTGTTCTTCCTGCGCCTCGCGCCGCCGGACCTCTATGCCGCGCCTTTGGTGATCGCGCTCCAGACCTGGCTCGACGTCGGGCTGTTCATCATCGCCCACGATTGCATGCACGGCTCGCTGGCGCCGTTCCGGCCGAAGATCAACCTCTGGGTGGGCCGCGTCGCGCTCGGCCTCTATGCGGCCTTCAGCTATGATCGCCTGTTGCCGAAGCACCACGACCACCATCGCCATTCCGGTACCGAAGGCGATCCGGATTTCGACGCCGACCATCCCGACCGCTTCTGGCCGTGGTTCCTGCGCTTCATGCGCACCTATTTCGGCTGGCGGGAATTCGGCATCCTGACCGCCGTGCTGGCGGTCTACATCCTGGTGATCGGCGCGCCGGTTTTGAACGTGCTGCTGTTCTGGGCCCTTCCGGCGCTGCTCTCAGCGCTGCAATTGTTCTATTTCGGCACTTATCTGCCCCACCGCCACGGCGAGCCGGGCTTTGCCGATAAGCATAACGCGCGCAGCAATGAGTACGGCTATCTCTGGTCGCTCCTGACCTGCTTTCATTTCGGCTATCACCACGAGCACCACGAGGCGCCGTTCGTGCCGTGGTGGCGGCTACCGAAATACCGGCGAGAGACGGTAAGGCCGCGATAACGGGCATTGAGCGGCCCTTGATCCTTGCGCGTGTTGCGGGAATTTGTATCCCTTCACATCAGTTGCGGGGAAAAGCGCACGGATGCCCTTGCTTTGGTGCAGCGCGAGCGGCAATGTCTGCGGCCCACGGGTTCGTTGTGAACGATCCGGTCGCGGGCCGTTCGGGCGCCAGCCTGAGCGTGCTTAGTTTCCCCGCACGTAGAGTAACGGGTCCGGGCCAATGAAGGTCACCGTCGAACGCGCCGAGCTACTCAAGTCGCTCAGCCATGTCCATCGCGTCGTCGAACGTCGCAACACCATTCCGATTCTGGCCAATGTGCTGATCCGCACAGGCACCGCGGGGCTGGAGTTGAAGGCCACCGACCTCGACCTAGAGGTCGTTGAAGCGATACCGGCCCAGGTGGACCAGGATGGTGCCACCACCGTACCGGCCCATGTGATCTACGACATCGTGCGCAAGCTCCCCGAAGGTGCGCAGGTGCAGTTGGAATCGAGCGGCGATCGCGGCACCCTGCTGGTCCGCGCGGGACGCGCCCGCTTCACCCTGCAAACCCTGCCGCAAGAGGATTTCCCCGATCTCGCGACCGGCGAATTCACCCATTCCTTCAAGCTGAAGGGGGCTGAGTTCCGGCGCCTGGTGGACAAGACCCAATTCGCCATCTCCACCGAGGAGACGCGCTATTATCTGAATGGCATCTTCCTGCATGTCGCCGACACCACCGGCAGCAAGGCAACCCTGCGGGCCGTCGCCACCGACGGCCACCGCCTTGCCCAGGCCGAGCTTGATGCCCCCGAGGGCGCGGCCGGCATGCCTGGCATCATCGTACCGCGCAAGACCGTCGCCGAAGTGCAGAAGCTGCTTGAGGACAAGGACGCGGAAGTCACCGTCTCGCTCTCCACCACCAAGATCCGGGTGGCTGTGGGCGCGATCGTGCTGACCTCCAAGCTGATCGACGGCACCTTCCCCGACTACAATCGCGTCATCCCCGCCGGCAACGACAAGGTGCTGATGGTCGACAAGACGGATTTTGCCGCGGCCGTCGATCGCGTCTCCACCGTCTCCAGCGAGCGCGGGCGGGCAGTGAAGCTCTCCCTGACGGACGGCAAACTGGTGCTCTCGGTCACCAATCCGGATTCCGGCAGCGCCACCGAGGAGCTTGAGGTGGACTATGCCGCCGAGCCCCTCGATATCGGCTTCAACAGCCGATATTTGCTGGATATCACGGCCCAGTTGGAAGGCGACACGGCGGAACTGAAGCTTGCGGATTCCGGCTCTCCCACCCTGGTGCGCGACAGCACGAAGACCGATGCGCTCTACGTGCTGATGCCGATGCGGGTGTGAGGCAGGAAGGCGGCGAGATCGCGCGCGCCAGGGCCACACCCTTGCGCGCGGCGCGGCGAAGGCCATCTTCAGGCTGCCGCCGTCGTTTATTACCGGACCTGAAATTCCATGACCCGCGCGCCTGATGCCGCATCGGGCGCAGCCACGGCTTTACCGCCAAGAGCAG
The DNA here is from genome assembly GCF_043195195.1 of Roseixanthobacter psychrophilus. NCBI lineage: Bacteria > Pseudomonadati > Pseudomonadota > Alphaproteobacteria > Hyphomicrobiales > Xanthobacteraceae > Roseixanthobacter > Roseixanthobacter psychrophilus. The sequence continues at coordinate 94,197 of NZ_JBAFWT010000011.1, read as the reverse complement.
CGCCCCGCGCCCGGATCCGCAGACTGATCCTCACGCGCTTCCGATCCTACGAGGCCGCTCAGATAAGCGTCGGCGACGGCCCGGTCGTGCTCACCGGCCCGAACGGTGCCGGCAAGACCAATCTTCTGGAAGCGATCTCCCTGCTCTCCCCCGGCCGGGGGCTGCGGAGGGCCGCGCTCGACACGGTGGCGCAACACCAGGGAGACGGCTCCTGGGCGGTGGCGGCGGAGATTGAGGGGATCTTCGGGGCGGTGCATCTCGGCACCGGCATGGAACCCGCTTCCGGCGGCAGCGCGGGGCCACGCCGTTGCCGGATCGAGCGCGAGACCGTCTCGTCCGCAAATGCCTTCCTCGATCATCTCAAGGTGGTCTGGCTGACCCCGGACATGGACGGCCTGTTCATCGGCCCACCTTCCGACCGCAGGCGGTTCCTCGACCGGCTGGTGTTGGCTGTCGATGCGGAACACGGCACCCGCGTCAACGCGCTGGAACGCGCCCTGCGCGCGCGCAACAGGTTGCTGGAGGAAGGTGGGAGCGCGCGGTTCCTGGATGCGGTGGAACGCGAAGTGGCGGAACTGGCCGTCGCGGTTTCCGCCGCCCGCCTGGAGACAGTGGGCCGCCTTGCCGCCGAAATCGCCGCCGACCGGGACCCCACCTCCCCGTTTCCGCACGCTTCGATCGCGCTGGAAGGCACCGTGGAGCGCATGCTCTCGGACGCGCCGGCGCTGGAGGTGGAAGATCGTTATCGCGCACTTTTGCGTGACAGCCGTCCCCGCGACCGGGCAGCCGGGCGCACGCTGGAAGGTCCACATCTGTGCGACCTGACGGTGGTCCATGCTGAAAAGGCGCTACCGGCGGCGCGTTGCTCTACCGGGGAGCAGAAATCCCTGCTGATCGGCCTGGCGCTGTCCCATGCGCGCCTGGTCGCCTCCATGCAAGGCCTTGCGCCGATTGTGCTTCTCGATGATGTGGCGGCCTATCTCGATGCCGAGCGGCGGCTCGGTCTGTTCGCGGCGCTGGCCCGCCTTGGTGCGCAGGTCTGGTTGACAGGCGCCGATGCCACGGTCTTTTCAGCCCTCGACCAAGCGGAGCGATTGAGCGTCCGACCCGGTTCTATCGTAGCGGAAGCTTGAGCCTGCGTCGCCCGCCGGTGCAGCGGTTTATTGCTGGTTTGTGCTGCTTTTTCCCTCTGTGTGGCGCGACCGCCACCCGCGCAGAATCTGCTCATGCTACCCAGGTAGACATGATTCGCAGCTGCTTCGGGGACCCATGCCCAGCGAAAGCCTTTCCACCGCCGTACTGAGCCGGCGGCTCTTCGTTCTCGGCACACCGCTGTTCCTGGCGGCTTGCGTCACCGACAATTCCGGCGCCCCCTCCACGGCTGCGCTGACCATGTATGGCCCGATCCCCGGCGAGCCGTTCGAGGTGGATGCGGTGGATGTGTCGGAGATCGACCCGATCTATCTGCGGCATGTGGTGGATTATCCCACCAAATACCCGCCCGGCACCATCGTCGTCGATATCGACAACAAGTTCCTCTATTTCGTGGAGAAGGGCGGCAAGGCGATCCGCTACGGCGTCGGGGTCGGCAAGCAGGGCTACAGCTATAGCGGCTGGGCCACCATCAAGCGCAAGGAAAAGTGGCCGCACTGGACCCCGACCGCCAACATGATCGCCCGCCAGCCGGAGCGCTACGGTCCCTATGCCTCGGGCCTGCCGGGCGGTGAAACCAATCCGCTCGGCCCGCGTGCGCTCTACCTCTATGACGGCGACCGCGACACCATGTTCCGCCTGCACGGCACCATCGAGCCGGACAGCATCGGCAAGCAGGTGTCGAGCGGCTGCATCCGCCTGCTCAACCAGGACATCATCGATCTCTATTCCCGCGTTCCACTCGGCACGCGGGTCTATGTCCAGCGCTGAGCACGCCCAGCGTGACTGAAACGCCGGCTTAGGTTCGGCGCTTCACGGGGCCGGCGCTTCATGGCGAAGCCCGCGCTCGGACCTTGCGAGCCTTCCCCAGCGGCAGAAACTTGACGTGCGACGCGCGCGGGCGCACACGTGCGGGATGGATCTGGCAGGGTTGCCCTCTTTTCCGCTCTTCTCGTCCTTGCCGTCGCCTCACCCGGCCGCGTGGTGCGTGCGCAGGCAGCACGAACCTTCGCGCGCGGATGGCTCTCGGCACGCGGATGCGGCCGATCTTGCCGCCACCCAAGGCTTTGCCACCAAATAACCGCGGCTTTGCGGTAAAAGATAATCAAGCGTTCCAACGATTCGAGATTGACCATGGCCGAACCCGCGCCCGCGGCATCCCCCGACGACTATGGGGCACAATCCATCCAGGTGCTGAAGGGGCTCGATGCCGTCCGCAAACGGCCCGGCATGTATATTGGCGACACGGATGACGGCTCCGGCCTGCACCACATGGTCTACGAGGTTGTGGACAACGCCATCGACGAGGCGCTGGCCGGCTATGCCAATGAAGTCACCGTCACGCTCAACGCCGACGGCTCGGTGACCGTGACCGACGACGGGCGCGGCATCCCCACGGACCTCCACCACGAAGAAGGCGTGTCCGCTGCCGAGGTCATCATGACCCAGCTGCACGCCGGCGGAAAGTTCAACCAGAATTCCTACAAGGTCTCCGGCGGCCTGCACGGCGTCGGCGTTTCGGTCGTGAACGCGCTGTCCACCGTGTTGGACCTGACCATCTGGCGCAATGGCAAGGAGCATTTCATCCGCTTCCGCCACGGCGATGCGGAAGCGCCACTGGTGGTGGTGGGCGATGCTCCGGCGGGCAAGCGCGGCACCATGGTGACATTCACGCCAAGCCCGGAAACCTTCACCCATATCCAGTTCGAATTCGCCACCCTGGAACATCGCCTGCGTGAGCTGGCGTTCCTGAATTCCGGCGTGCGCATCCGCCTGACCGACGCCCGCACGCCGGACGTGCGGGTCGAGGACCTGATGTATGAAGGCGGCGTGGAAGCCTTCGTGCGCTATCTCGACCGTTCCAAGACGGCGGTGATCGCCAAGCCCATCGTGATCCGCTCGGAGCGCGACGGCATCCAGGTGGAAGCGGCGCTGTCCTGGAACGACAGCTATCACGAAACCATTCTGTGCTTCACGAACAACATCCCGCAGCGCGATCGTGGCACCCATTTCACGGGCTTTGCCGCCGCGCTGACGCGCCAGGTGATGGGCTATGCGGAAAGCTCCGGCATCACCAAGAAGGAGAAGGTCACGCTCTCCGGCGAGGATTGCCGCGAGGGCCTCACCGCCGTGCTCTCCGTGAAGGTGCCGGACCCGAAATTCTCCTCCCAGACCAAGGACAAGCTGGTCTCCTCCGAAGTGCGCCCGGTGGTCGAGGCGCTGGTGGGCGAGGCGCTCCATTCCTGGCTTGAGGAAAACCCGGCCGAGGCCAAGGCCGTGGTCGGCAAGGTGGCGGAAGCCGCCGCCGCACGCGAGGCCGCCCGCCGCGCCCGCGAGCTCACGCGCCGCAAGAACCCGCTCGACATCGCCTCTTTGCCCGGCAAGCTCGCCGACTGCCAGGAGCGCGACCCCGCCAAGTCGGAAATCTTCATCGTCGAGGGTGACTCGGCCGGCGGCTCCGCCAAGCAGGGCCGCGACCGTGCCTTCCAGGCCGTGCTGCCCCTGCGCGGCAAGATCCTGAATGTGGAGCGCGCGCGCTTCGACAAGATGCTGTCCTCCGAGCAGATCGGCACGCTGATCACTGCGCTCGGCACCGGCATTGGCCGCGATGACTTCGACATCGCCAAGTTGCGCTACCACAAGATCATCATCATGACCGACGCGGACGTGGACGGCTCCCACATTCGCACGCTGCTGCTCACCTTCTTCTTCCGGCAGATGCCGGAAATCTTGGAGAATGGGCATCTCTACATCGCCCAGCCGCCGCTCTACAAAGTCGCGCGCGGCAAGTCCGAGACCTACATCAAGGACGAGCGCGGCCTTGAGGACTACCTCATCAACGTCGGGCTCGACGACGCCGCACTCCATCTCGCCTCGGGCGAGGTGCGTACCGGCGCCGATCTCGCCGCCGTGGTCGAGACCGCGCGCCAGTTCCGCTCGGCGCTGAACGCCCTCCACCCGCGCTACAATAAGGCGATCGTCGAACAGGCGGCGCTGGCGGGCGCGCTGAAGCCGCATCTGCTGCGCGAGCGCGATGCCCAGGCCGAAATGGCCGAGGTGACCCGCCGGCTCAACATGCTGGCGGAAGAGACCGAGCGCGGCTGGACCGGGACCGCCGACGAGACCGGCTTCCGCTTTTCGCGCACCGTGCGCGGCGTGTTGGAAACCAACTTGCTGGACACGACCTTCCTGGTTTCGCCCGACGCCCGCCGCCTCGACACGCTGGCCTCCGGCCTCGACGGGGTGTTCGCGGGCGAAGCCCGCCTCAAGCGCAAGAGCGAGGAGACCGTGCTACTGGGCGCCGTCGATCTGTTCGACGCGGTTACCGACTCCGGCCGCAAGGGCCTCTCCTTGCAGCGCTACAAAGGCCTCGGCGAGATGAACCCCAGCCAGCTCTGGGAAACCACGCTCGACATCAACGCCCGCTCCCTGTTGCAGGTGAAGGTGAAGGAAGTGGATGCCGCGGGCGACCTCTTCAATCGCTTGATGGGCGATGTGGTGGAGCCGCGCCGCGAGTTCATTCAGGAGAACGCGCTGAAGGCCAGCGTCGACGTCTGATCGTTGATCCGTTTCGGGACAAGCGAGGCGACGATCCCTCGCCGCCACCGCCGATCCATTCAAATTTGAGCCCCCGGCCGCACGGCCGGGGCCCGAGCGCTCATTCGGCGGCCGGCTCCGCATAATTGGCCGGGCGCACGAAGTCGCCATCGTCAAGCATGCCCACGACCGCAACGAGCGCGGCGGTGTAGGAATGCTTGCGCAGGCCATGGCAGATGCCGACTGCGGTGCGCGTGAAAACGGACTTCAACTCGCGCACCACGATGTTGGAAAAGTGGACTTCCACATAAGGTAGCCCGCTGTCTTCCAGGCAATGGCGCACGTTCTCGCCATAGATGTTCAACCCGGCGGGGTTGATGATGACCGCGTTTAGTCGCTTGCCGTCGACCGCATCCGCGAAGGCATGTTGATGCAGCCATTCGAGAACTTCGCCGTCGAAATTGGTGTGGAAGGGGATGACCTCCACGCCTAATGCGTCGCCGAGCTTTACATTGCGATCTTCGAGCTGCTGGATGGTCTGCGGCGGGCCATAGACATCCGGGCTGCGGTTATGAAGGTTTGGCATGTTGGGTCCATTGATAAGCCCGACGCGCCACCGCCGATTACCCGACCGGAATAAAGTAACGTCCATGGTATTATCTCCTTCTGCACTTGAAGACCGGCCCGCGCACGCCCTTTGTCTCTAAGCTTCCGGGAGACACAGGGCGCACCCATTGAAATAGTTTCGCTTTGTTTTTTTTGGCAAAGCTCCGCCGTTCCCCGCCGCGTGACAGGGTGTCGTTTTCCCCTCGGGTCTGGTGTGTCAGCTCATCCCGGTGCCGACCCCTGCAAGAACGGGTCGTGCACCAAGATCGTGTCGGTCCGTTCCGGGCTCGTCGACAGCACGGCGACGGGAATGCCCGTCGCTTCCTCCAGGAACCGCACATAGCGCAGCGCCTGGGGCGGCAAGCCGGCGAGTGTGCGCGTGCCTACCGACGATTCCGTCCAGCCCTCGAACGTCTCATAGACCGGCTCCACCCGCTCCTGCGCCGCCATGGTCGGTGGCAATTGATCGACGGGACGTCCGTCGAGCCTGTATCCGACGCAGACCTTGACCTCGGGAAGGCCGTCCAGAACGTCGAGCTTGGTGAGGGCCATCCCCTGAATGCCGGCGGTGCGCACGCTCTGGCGCACGGCCACCGCATCGAACCATCCGCAGCGTCGCTGGCGCCCGGTATTCACGCCGAACTCATGCCCGCGCTGGACCAGGTGATCCGCGACCACGCCGCCTTGCTCGGTCGGAAGCGGACCTTCGCCGACCCGCGTGGAATAGGCCTTGGTGATGCCGAGGACATAGTCGATCGAGGAAGGGCCTACACCGGAACCGCTTGCAGCACCCGCCGCCACCGTGCTGGACGAGGTGACGAACGGATAGGTGCCGTGGTCATTATCGAGGAGCACGCCTTGCGCCCCTTCGAAGAGGATATGCTTGCCGGCGCTCCGATGAGACGCGAGGAGGCTCGACACATCGTCCATGAAGGGCAGGACGCGATCCGCGGCCCGCAGGAGTTCGTCGCGGATCGCCTCCGCCGTCACCGCCGTCAAGCCAAGCCCCGTGCGCAGGGGATTGTGGTGGCGCAGAAGCCTCTCGGCCTTGGCCAACAGCGTGTCCGGCTCGGTGAGATCCGCCACGCGGATCGCACGCCGCCCGACCTTGTCCTCATAGGCCGGGCCGATCCCGCGCTGAGTGGTGCCGATCTTCAATCCGGAGCTGTCCTGCTCGCGCGTGGAATCGAGCTCGCGATGCACCGAGAGGATAAGCGCGGCATTGGGCGCGATCCGCAGCAGGTCGGGGGTCACGCTGACGCCCTGCTGCCTCAGGCGCTCGATCTCCCCTGCAAAATGGACGGGATCGATCACCACGCCGTTCCCGATGACGGACAAGCGCCCGCGAACCAGGCCGGAAGGCAGGAGAGCCAGCTTATAGCTGACACCGTCGATGACCAGCGTGTGGCCGGCATTGTGGCCGCCGTTGAAGCGCACGACCACGTCGGCGCGCTCGGCGAGCCAGTCAACGATCTTGCCCTTGCCTTCATCGCCCCATTGCGACCCCACCACCACGATACTTGACATGGACTTGAACACTCCTCCACCTGTCGTGGAAATTCGAATGAAATGCCCGGCGAATGCTTGCGCGGATCACGTGAGGTTCGCGAGAATATAGGCGTTGCGCGCCGCTTCTCTCGCTTGAGCGACATGGGCGATGGCGGCGGCGCGAGCGGCTTCGGGATTGCGGTCTTTGATCGCCAGGTAGATCGCCTCCATCTCGCGCAGGCTGTGCCTGGCCCGCTCCGGAAGGGACATCGAACGCGAGCGAAGGAAATTTATCCGCGCCAGGAGCCCCAGAATTATCTCCTCGATCACACGGTTTTTCGCGTTCTTGAGAAGAATAGAATAGAATAACGATGTGGCTTCGACGCGGACATAAGCTTCGAACGAATTGACCGCATCGCTGAATTGCTTCAGGGCATTCTGCATGCTGAGGATGCCCTCCTCGCTGATGTTGACGGCGCACAGGGCCGCGGCCTCTCCTTCGAGCAGTTCGCGCACGTGATAAATGTCCTGAGCGTCCTGCCAGGAGAGGACCGGAATCTGAGCGCCGCGATGCGGAGTGATGTCGCACAGGCGCTCCGCCTGAAGGCAGCGGATCGCCTCCCGCAGCGCCGGTCTGCTGACGCCCAGGGATACGCACAGCTCCGATTCGATCAGGCGGTCGCCGGGTTTGAGGAGGCCCGAAAAAATCGCCATGCGCAGTTTCTGGATCACCTCTTCCACGAGGGTCTTGGGAGAGACCCGCAAGTGGGAGAGATCCGCCCCGGTCAGTTTCGGTTCATTCGCCGCCATCAATCCGCCGGCCACTCCGCACGCTGCGAGCGACCGCCTCCCTACGTTTGAGATTACTCAGTGGGTCAGCCACTTGGACACTGTTGCTCCGAGATTTTCCCGGAAGCTCTCCCCCGTACCTTCCTCGATAACCTTGCCGCCATCGACGACATACACGTGATCGGCGACAGCGATGGCATCGGCCACCTGCTGGTCCACCAGAAGGATTCCGACCCCGTCGTCCCGCATCCGCGTGAGAAATGCATAGATCAACCGCGACATGGCCGGCGACAGTCCCACACTGGGTTCGTCAACGAGGGCATATTTAGTCTTTCCACACAGGAAGCGACTGAATTCAAGCTGCTTCTGCTGCCCGCCGGAAAGATCGCCGGCGCGAATCGAGCGTTTCTCGTCGAGGATAGGGAAGGTTTCGATTGCCCGCCTCCAGAGCGGCTCGAAGGGAACACCGTCCGCCCACGCGAACAAGCGCACGTTCTCCTGCACCGTCATATACGGAAAGATCGAGGATTCCTGAGGCATATAGCGGATGCCAGCCGCGAAGCGCCCGGCCATGGGGACATTCGTGATATCGACATCCTCGACGCAGATGCGGCCGCTCTGCGCCCGGATCGCACCGTAAATACCCTTCAGCAAAGTCGATTTCCCGACCCCGTTGGGACCGATGATCGCGGTGATCAGGCCGGGACGAACCGTTAGGCTCACGCCGCGCACGATCTCGATGTCGCGCAGATAGGCGCAGACGATTTCGTTAGTGATGAGCAACGCTGCCTCCCAGATAGATCTCCGCCACCCGGGGATCGGAAAGGACCTGCTCGGGCGATCCGTCGGCCAGCACCGCGCCCTGTGCCATCACAATCACACGATCGGCATGGCGGCGCACCAAGGGGATCTCGTGGCTGACGAGCACGACCCCGGCTCCGGATCTCGCGAAGTCGGCCATGATCTCGCAAACCGTGGTCACCATCATCGGATTTAAACCGGCGAACGGCTCGTCCATCATCAGGAAGCGCGGCGCCTGGGCGATGCACATGCCGATCTCCAGCAACCGGCGCTGCCCGCCGGAGAGTTCAGAGGCAGAACGATGCCGCATGTGCTGCAGGCGGATCAGCTCGATCAGCTCCGAGCAGCGCTCCTGGGTCAGCGCCTGGCGCACCGCCGATCCCGCGAGGAAGATGTTCTCCTCGATGGAAAGGGAAGCGAAGACGCGGGTCATCTGGAATGTGCGCACGAGACCGGCCTGCGTGCGCTGCCGGGGCGCCAGACCATCGATCGTCATGTCGTCCAGCCGGATCGTTCCCTCATAGCGTGACATCATGCCGGTCATGCAGTTCAGGAGGGTGGTCTTGCCCGCTCCGTTCGGCCCCATGATCGCGGTGATGCCCCCGCTCTGGATGGACAAGGAGACATCGGCGAGGGCCGTCACGCCGCCGAAGCGCAGGGATACGTTCCGGCATTCCAAGTTCATCACGCCGCGCGGCTCGTTCCGTTCTGGTGCTTGGCTGATTTCGCTCATTTGGCGTGCTCCGAAACCGCAAAGCGCTGCTGGATCCGGCGGGCCCGCCCCAGCAGCAGGCCGGCAAAGCCCGCGGGCGCGAACTGGCACACCAACAATATGGCGAGCGCCGTCAGCCCCATGTGAGTGAAGGGATAGTCCCGCAGCACTTCCTGAAGGCCGACGATCAGCGCCGCGCCGACGATGGCGCCGCTCATGGAGCGCACGCCGCCGATGATGCCAATCGACATGATGAAGGTGGTCTGGAACAGCGACCCCATCTGCGGCGTCGCGAGCTGGATGTAATGGACATAGACGGCGCCGGCGAAGGCGGTGATCGAGGATCCGGCGACGACGATCAGGGTCTTGACCAGAGGCACGTTCAGCCCGCGGATGGCGGCGATGCCCTCATCGTCGCGGATCGCCTGCATGGCGATGCCGGGCATACCGCGCAACGCGGCCAGAAGAGCCACCAGCAGCAGGATCAGCACGCCCGCAAACACCAGGGAGATGTGGACTCCGGTCGCCCCGTCGAACAAAGGTCCCGTCCGCAGCCCGGCCTCGCCGCCGGTGAGATCGTATTCGTTGGTCACCGCGAGGCGCACGATTTCTGCAGCGACGAGGGTCGCCAGCGCGAAGTAATGGCCTTTCAGACGGCTGGTCGCCAGCGCCACGATGAAGCCCGCGAGTGCCCCCGAGAGCGTGCCCGCGAGCACGGCCACCCCCATCGGCCAGCCGGCATTCGAGGCGAACGCGGAGACATAAGCGGCGATCATGATGATCGCCGCTGGCGCCAGGGAGAACATGCCGCCATAGCCTGACTGGAGGCACCAGCCCATGGTCGCGGTGGCATAGAACAGGCCGGCGGCGACGAGGCTGATGCCATAAGGGCCGCCAATGCCCGCAAGGCTGCAGGCAACCGCCACCACGACGATCACGACGCCCATGTAGAAGTCGGCCCGCAGGGCCTGATGCCGACGCCGGGAGATCCATTTTGGTGCTGCCAGCATCGTTCAGACTCCCCTCACCCGCTCGCCGAGCAGCCCGTTGGGCGACACCAGCAGCACCACCAGCAGAAGGACGAAGCCGAACACATCCTTGTACGCACTCGAGATGAGCGCGCCGCCAAAGGATTCGATGACCCCGAAGAGCAGCCCGCCGACGATGGTTCCGGTGAACGATCCGAACCCGCCGAGAACCACGACCACGAAGGATTTCAGCGCAAACGCCGCGCCGGCCTCGGGATAGACGGCGAACACCGGCGCGATGAACGCACCCGTAAGACCCGCGAGGCCGCAGCACGCGGCGAAGACATTACGGTCGAACCGCTCCGCATCGACGCCCAGCGTCGACATGGCGGCGGGATTTTGGGAAGCGGCGCGCAGAAGGCGGCCGATCGAGGTGCGCGTGAGAAACAGATAGAGCAGCGCAAGGTACAGAAGGCATTGAATGAGCCCGAACAGGCGCGGCCCGGAAATGAAGAGGACCGAGGACCGGACGCGCGGCAGCTCGATCGCGGGTGCCACCGAATGAATGTCCGGGCCATATACCATCAGGGCGCCATTCAGCAGCAGCATACCGAGTGCGAAGGTGGTGATGATCTGATACTCGCCCGACGAGAATCCCTGGCTCGCGTCGAGCGAGCGCCGGCGGAAAACCAACAGATGGAAGACGTAGCCGATGATCAGGGCGCAGACGAAGGCGGCGATATAGGCGGGAAACGCGCCGATGAACGTCGCGGCCGTGAAATAAGCAAACCCGCCGACCATGATGAATTCGCCGTGCGCGAAATTCACCACCTTGTTGATTCCGAATACGAGCGAGAGAGCCGCTGCCATCGCCGCGTAATATCCGCCAGACACGAGGCCGTTGAGCAGTATTTCAATGTAATGCTGCATTCCACGCTCCTTGAGGGACTGGAGGCGGCAGACCGCCTCCAGGCTTGATCATTTCTTGGAAGACGGGGGCGGGAACACGACTTTGGATTCGGACGGGGGCTGTCCAACTTTCTCCATCTGGCCAATCACAAAGGGAATGTCGGGCCATTGCTGGAACAGCGGCTCGTCCGTGAAGAAGATTTCGCCGCGGCTGCCGACCACGCGAATTTTGCGCAGGGCCTGGATGATCGCCTCGCGGCTCTTGCCGCCGCTTTCCTTGATCGCCATCAGCGCCACCCAGGTGGTGTCGAAACCCTGAAGGATGAAGCGCGTGGGCTCCTGGTTAGCGCGCTTGCGGTATTCCGCCTGAACCTTGGCACCGAGCTCGGTCACCGGATTGCTCTTGTGGTCGAGCACATAGGCATAGAGGCCGACGCCGGCGCCCTTCACATTGTCCCAGAAGCCGGCCTGATCGACGTAGCCGCCGATGTCGATGACCTTCTGTTCGCTCGGCGGCATGCCGAGTTCGTCGAGCTGGGCGGTGAAGAGGAAACCCTGGGGCGCAACCATGGCGACGCCGATGAGATCAGGAGGATTCTGCCGAATAGAGAGGATTTCGTCGCGCATATCGCGCGAGGTCTTGTTGATGATCTTGGTCGAGACCTTCACATCGGGCGCATCGCGCTTCAGGTCCGCCTCGATCATCTTGATCTGGGCGAGACCATAATCGGTGTTCTCGGCGACCATCAGGAAATTTTTGACGCCCTGCTGCTTCACGAAATTGGTGACTGCATAGCTGGTGCGTGAGGTGTAATTCGAAACGGCGAAGACTTCAGGAAATTTTTGCTGCCGGATATCGTCCGCCCAACAATTCATCGCAACAAAGCCGACTTTGTTTTCATGCGCGATACGCGAGAGAACGAAGCCTTCCGAGGAATGGTTGCAGCCGACCACCACGTCCACCTTGTCGCGGTTGACCAGCTTCTCCATGGCCGAACGGGAGGCTTCCGGATCACCCCGGGTGTCCTCGTAGATGATCTCGATGTCACGACCGTCGACCTTGGGGCCGAACTGGGCCTTGAACATGTCCAGGGCGATCTCGCCGCCCACTTTGGACTCCCGGCCGCCGATGACATTGCCCGGCGGGCTGAACGAATTGGCAAACCCGATCTTTATCGGCGTCGTCTGGGCGGCAGCGGGCAGCGTCGTCGACGCGCATGCCAATAGGAAAGTCGCGGTGGTGAACCGCAAAAGCTTTTTCATCACGCTGATCCTCTGGTTGTGAGCCGTAAATGATTGGGTGTGCCCAATTCGCAGGCTGACTTTTTCCGATTTGCCAGAATGTTTTTATGTTGTCCATTAAAAAGTTATTATTGACATAATGTCTGACAATCTCTTACGGATAAGTCCGCCTCAGGAGGGAAAAATGAAGCTGACCGTTCGCCGCAACATCATCGTTCGGGACGAGATCCGGGAGGTGAAAGGCCATGTTGCGGACCCGCCGCTCTGCAAGGTGGCCATCGTCAGCGTGGTCGAGAATCCCTTCATCGACCGGTACGAGCAGGACCTGTCGCCGCTCATCGAGGCGAGCGTGGACCTCGGCCGCGCGATGGCAAAGGCGGGGGCGAAAGCGCTCGCAGGAGAAGAAATCCAGAGCTACGGCAAAGCCGGTCTCGTTGGTATCAACGGCGAGCAGGAGCATGCGAACGCGCTGTTGACGACCGCCTTTGCGACCCCTTTCCGGGAGATGATCGGCGATGCGCCGGCCTGGATCTCCTCGGTCACGAAGATCGCCGCCCCGGGCACGTCCATCGATATCCCCGTCAACAACGTGCTCGATGTCTATGTGCGCTCGCACTACGATTCCATGTCGTTCGCCATCGCCGGCGTCCCCATGCCGGACGAGATCGCCGTGATCTTCTGCCTGATGACGCGGGGTCGTATCGACGCGCGGGTCGGTGGAATGACCCACGAAGAGGCGCGGCGTCGTGCGCTGATGGCAGCGGCGGCGGAAGTCGCGAAATGAGGGTCGCGATCACCAACCTCGCCGGGGTGATCACCGGCACCCTCGAACACCCGAGGAGCGACGCCGACACGATCTTGATGCGCGACGGCCTCCTGACCCAGGTCGGCACCGCCTCCGCAGCCGAGGTCGAGGCCTGCGACGTGGTGATCGACGCCGGCGGCACCATCGCCATTCCCGGGCTCATCGATTCCCACGTCCACATTACTTTCGGTGATTACACGCCGCGCCAGAAGACGGTCGGTTTTCTGGAGAGCTACACCCACGGCGGCGTGACCACCGCGATCAGCGCCTCGGAAGTGCATGTGCCGGGGCGGCCGCGCGACCCGGAAGGGGTAAAGGCGCTCGCCGTCGCCGCCTGCAAGAGCTTCGCGGAGTATCGGCCCGGCGGCATGCGCGTCCACGCCGGCTCGGTCATCCTGGAGCCGGGCCTTACCGCGGCCGATTTCGCGCAATTGGCGGCGCAGGGCGTGTGGCTCGCCAAGGCGGGCTTCGGCGCGTTCGCCACGCCTTATGATTACAAGCCGCTGGTCGCCGCGGCGAAGGCGGCCGGCATGGTCACCATGATGCACACCGGGGCGGCCTCGATCCCCGGCTCCTCCGGAATCTGGGCGGACCACGTGCTCGCGGTGGACCCCGACGTCTCGTTTCATGTGAACGGCGGCCCGGCCGCCATGCCGGATGCGGATTTTCCCCGTCTGGTGCAGGAATCCGGGGTGGCGCTTCAGGTGTGCACGGCGGGCAACTTGCGAACCGCTCTCCTGGTGACGCGCCTCGCCGAGGAAGCCGGTGCCTTCGAGCGCCTGCTGATCGCCACCGATACACCCACCGGCAGCGGGATCATGCCGCTGGGAATGCTCTACACCATCTCGCAGCTCGTCAGCCTCGGCGGTATCGCGCCCGAGCGGGCGATCGCCGCGGCGACCGGCAACAATGCGCGGGTGTTCCGCCTGAATTCGGGCCTGCTCGCCCCCGGCCGCGATGCCGACGTGGTGCTGCTCGACGCCTGCGAGGGCTCCTCGCAGAACGACGCGCTTTCCGCGCTCGGAAACGGCGACATCGCCGCCGTCGGCGCGGTGATCACGGCCGGGGTGCCGCGCTTCGTCGGCAAGAGTCGCAACACCCCGCCGACCACCAAGAAGGTCCGCGTCGCGCGTTCGACCATCGTCCAGGATTTCAGCGCGGCGGGCCACTAGCCGCGCAGCGGCACCGCGTTTCGAGCGATCAACCAGAAACCGGCATCCGCAAGGTGAGCCGGGCATTCCAGAGGGTTTCATGGTGGAGAAAGTCACGCCCTACGATGCGCTGCGCGACCGCATGCAGCAGCGCGACCGCACGCTGCGCGACAAGGTGATGTCGCTCGCCGAGGCGGCCGCCCTGGTGCAGGACGGGCAGGCCCTCGGCATCGGCGGCTCCGTCATCTCGCGCACGCCGATGGCGATGATCTGGCAGCTCATCAAATCCGGCAAGAAGGACCTCGTCTGCTCCCGCAGCATGATGTCCACGGACTGCGACCTGATCCTGGCGTCCGGCCTCTCGCGCCACATCGTCACCAGCTGGTGCGCGCAGGGCATCATGTGGGGCCTGTCCAAGGTGGTGCGGCACCATTTCGAGAGCGGGCGCGCCACCTATGAGGAGTGGAGCCACTTGGCCATGGGCATGCGCTATCGCGCCGGGGCCATGGGCCTGCCGCTCATGCCCATGCGCTCGGTCCTGAACTCGGACATGTATGCGCTCCAGAGCGGCCAGATCCACACGCTCGCCTGCCCCTTCACCGGCGAGCAACTCGCCCTGGTGCCCGCCCTCAATCCGGACATTGCGATCATCCACGTGCAGCAATGCGATCCGTTCGGCAACGCGCAGATCGACGGGCTCACCTATCTCGATGTGGACCTCGCGCTCGCCGCCGACCGCGTGATCATCACCACCGAACGCATCGTCTCGAACGATCAGATCCGCCGGGCGCCGGATCAGACCAAGATCCCGTTCCTGTGCATCGAGGCGGTGGTGGAAGTGCCCTACGGCAGTGCCCCCCACGAATGCTACGGCCTCTACGAACCCATGTTCGACCACATCTCGGCTTATGTCGCAAAGGTCAATGCGGCGCCGGTCGAGGGCATGAAGGCCTACATCGACAGCCATATCCACGCGCCCGAAACCTGGCTCGACTTCCTCGACCTCATCGGCCTCAAGGAGCTGTCCGCCGCCACCGCCAAGGGACGGAGCATCCACAATGTCTGAGCCGCTGTCCTACACCGCGACAGAGCTGCTCGCCGTGCTCAGCGCCCGCGAATTGAAGAACGGCCAGGTGATTTTCGCCGGCGTCGGCACGCCGCTGCTCGCCGCCACCCTCGCCCAGCGCCTCGGCTGCCCGGAGATCACCATCCTGTTCGAAGGCGGGGTCATCGGCGCCTATATCGAGGACGGGCGCCTGCCCCCTTCCGCCAATGACCAGCGCTGCGCCAAGCTTGCCAATGCGGTGCTGGGCAGTTCCGAGGTCATGCTGCTGATGCAGCGCGGCTATGTGGACATCGGATTTCTCGGCGGCGCGCAGATCGATGCCTACGGCAATCTCAACTCCTCCTTCATCGGCGATTGGCACGCACCGAAGACACGCCTGCCCGGCTCCGGCGGCGCGAACGATATCTCCAGCCTCACCGATTTCATCGTCTCGATCCGCCACGAGAAGCGCCGGTTCGTGGAGAAGGTGGATTTCATCACCTCGCCCGGACACGTGGCCGGCGGCACATCGCGCCGCTCCGGCGGTCTGCTGCGCGGCGGTTGCCGCCGCGTGGTGACCGACCTCGGCGTGTTCGGCTTCGACGAGATGTCGCGCCGCATGAAGCTCCTGGCCCTGAGCCCGGGCGCCACGCTGGAGCAGGTGCGCGACAATACCGGCTTCGATCTTCTGGTGGCCGATCAACTGGCGAGCACCCCGCCGGTGACGGCACAGGAACTCGCCGTCCTGCGCAAGCTCGACCCGCAGCGCATCTTCACAGCGTGACCGGCGCCATGGACCTGCCCGATCCCCTTCATTATTGCGAGATCACCCGCTTCGGCCCGGTCACCGTCATCCGCCTGAACCGGCCGGAAGTGATGAATGCCCTGCACGAAGCGGCACATCGCGAATTGCACACCGTATTCGACGCGTTCGCGGCCGATGAGAGCCAGTGGGTCGCTATCCTCACCGGCGCCGGGGAGCGCGCGTTCTGCGCCGGATACGATCTGAAATCGCTGACGGGCGGGGGCAAGGAAGGCTGGGCGGCGACCGGCTTCGGCGGCCTCGCGCGCCGCTTCGACTGTGCCAAGCCCATCATCGCGGCGGTGAATGGCATCGCCTTCGGCGGCGGGTTCGAGATGGTGCTCGCCTGCGACATCGCGGTGGCAAGCGAGCGGGCGAGCTTTGCCTTGCCCGAGCCGAAATTCGGCCTCGCGGCGGTGTCCGGCGGGCTGCATCGCCTGCCCCGCCAGATCGGCCTGAAGCACGCCATGGGCATGATCCTCACTGGGCGGCGCGTCGACGCCCAGGAGGGGCTCAAGCTCGGCTTCCTGAACGAGGTCGTGCCGGCGGGCGAGGAGATGGCGGCGGCGATGCGCTGGGCGCAGGAGATCTGCCGCTGCAGCCCCGCCTCCATTCGCGCGTCTAAGGAAGCCGTCCTCGCCGGATTGGACAGGACGCTCGCCCGCGCCATCGGGGACCAGGAAAATTTCCCGGCCATGAAGGCCATGTATGCGTCGGACGATTTCATCGAGGGTCCGCGCGCCTTCGCCGAGAAGCGACCGCCGTGCTGGAGCGGCGCGGCCGCCTCCAAACCAGTTGCAGGGGCCTGACCGCGATGGCACTGTTCTTCCAGGATTACGAGGCGCTGGAGATCGGTCACACGTGGCGCACGCCGCCGCGCACCCTCACCCAGGCGGAAGTGGACCAGTTCGCGCAGGCGACCGGCGATACGAACCCCATCCACATCGATCATGCTTATGCCGCGCGCAGCAGCTTCGGCGGCACCATCGTTCACGGCTATCTCACCATCGCGCTCGCGGCGGGGCTGGTGTTCCAACTCGGGCTGGACGAGGTGGCCTCGCACGCGATCCTCGCCACCAACTGGCGCCTCACCAAGGCGGTACGCCCGGGCGACGCCATTCACGTGGCGCTCACCTTGCTGTCGCGACGGCCATCCAGGTCCCAGCCGGGCCAGGGCATCATCACCCGCCGCTACGACGTGCTGAACCAGCATGCGGAGCCAGTCGCAATCGGCGAGGTGACGATGTTCATTCTCGCCCGCCCGGCCGCTGCAGGAGCGTGACGCGCCGAGCCTCACTTCAAGACCGCCAACGATGCGGCCAACCTTCCAACCTCAGGGGATTTGAACCATGACCCGTTCCACCGCCTCGGATCGCCAGATTCGCATCGCCCTCATCGTGCCGTCGTCGAACACGGTGATGGAGAACGATTTCCATCGCGCGCTGCCCAAAGACCGCTTCACGGTGCATACGGACCGCATGTATCTCATCGAGACCACGCGGGAAGCCGAGATTGCCATGATCGAGCTGGCGGGCGCGGCAGCGAAAGATCTCGGCACCGTCGGCCCGGACCTTCTGGTGTTCGGTTGCACCTCGGCAGGCGCGCTGTTCGGCGTCGAATACGACAAGAAGCTGTGCGACGAGCTCGGCGCGCTGGCGGGCTGCCGGGGCATGGGCGTCATCAGCTCCGCCTCGCAGGCCCTCGGACGCGCCGGCGCGAAGAAGGTGGCGCTGATCACGCCCTATAACGAGGATCTGACGCGCTCGGTCGCCGAGGCGCTGGAAGGCGAGGGCCGCGAGATCGTGAGCGCACACGGCATGGGCATCACCGTCAATGTCGAGCTGTGCGATCCCACGCCCACGCAGATCGTCGCCTTCGCCAAGGAAAAGCTCGCGGGCCAGACATTCGACACGCTGTTTGTCTCGTGCACCAATTTCCGGGCGCTGGAAGCCAAGGCGATGCTGGAGCAAGCTTTCGCGGGCGTGACTGTCATCACCGCCACCAGCGCGGTGCTCGACAGCATTACCGCAGCATTCGACTGAACCGGCGGAACACCCGCGCGCCTCGGGATCGAGGAATCCTTGTGAAGCACGCGCCGCTGGTCTTAAAGCACCGGACGTGACGCGCCGAGCGGCGCTTGTGGGGATGTGCAGCGGATGACGTGGCAGCCGAACATTTCCGGTTCGAAAAAGCCGAAGTATCTCGCGCTCGTGGATGCGCTCGAGCGCGATATTCGCTCTGGCGTGCTGCGGGACGGCGAGCGGCTGCCACCCCAACGGGAAATCGCCGCTGGCCTCGACATCACCATCGCCACGCTCACGAAGGCCATCCAGGAAGCGGCGCGGCGCGGGCTGGTGACAGCCAAGACCGGCAGCGGCACCTTCGTGCGCGGTGCCGACGAGACGCCTGCGGCCAACCGTCAGGTGTTCGACCTCAGCCTGAACACGGTTCCCTCCGCCCCCAGCAAGCCGTTCATCGACGCGGCGCTCGAGGCCATCGCGCGCCGCCGCGATTCCGAGACGCTGTTCGGCTATGAGCCCGCCGCAGGGAGCGAGGCGCATCGCGCCATGATGGCGAAATGGCTGAGCCAGAACGACTTCGCCCCCACCCCGGACTCGCTTCTTTTGACCCACGGCGGGCAGCACGCCCTTGCGGCCTGTTTTCATGCCCTGACCCGCCCGGGAGACGTGATCCTGTGCGAACAATGGGCCTATACCGGCATTCGCCGCCTGGCGGAGCTGTGTCACGTCCGGATCGAAGGCGTGGCGATGGACGAGGAGGGGCTCGATCCCGACGACCTCGCCGCCAAGTTGCGTAAGACGTCGCCGCGCTTCGTCATCTGCAGCGCGACCCTGCAAAATCCGACCACAGCGACAATGTCGCTCGAGCGACGTCGCAAGATCGTCGCCGCCTGCGCCGCCGCGAACGTGCTGCTGGTGGAAGACGACATCTACGGCGCTCTGGCAGGTGTTGCCCTGCCGCCGCTGGCCGCGCTTGCCGGGGATCGCGTGATCTATGTCAGCAGTGTCTCGAAATGCCTCGCGCCTGGGGCGCGGCTCGGCGCGCTGGTGGCGCCGGACGATCTGATCCCGGCCCTGCAGAACGCCCTCATGTCCTTGCATTGGACCGGGCCGACCCTGTGGGCGGAATTGTTCGGCCATATGCTGGAAGCCGGCACGGTCGAGCGTTGCATCGCGGCCCAGCAGAAGGAGGCCCTGCACCGGCTCGCGCTATTTCGCGACGTGGTGGGGATTCCCGCCTCGACGACGCTGCCGAGCTATCATACTTGGCTGCGCATTCCCGAGAGCTGGAGCGTCGACGGCTTCATGGCTGGGCTGCTGACGGCGGGAATCCGGGTGTCCCCCGCACAGCACTTTGCCGTTTCCCCTCCGTTCGAACAGGCGGGGCAGTTCATCCGTCTCTGCCTCGGCGGCGGAGACGACATCGAATTGCTCAAGGAGCAACTCAGGCGCTTCCGCACGGTGTTGAGCGGCGGCACGGACATCACGGCCACGATCACCTGACGGACAAGGACGACGAGGCGAGCGGGCGCATGGAGCCCTTCCCTGCCGCGTTCAGTCGCCGCCGTCCCCCTTCATTCCCATCGCACCGGCCGAATGGGGCCGGCTGCCGACTTCGCCCTCCCAGCTTTCCAGATTTTCGATCGCCGGCATCCATTCCAGAGCCGAGCAGCACCAGATCTGGCGTACGGGGGGCAATTGGTGGCGCTGCCGCAATGTTCCGGCGCGGATATTGACCGGTCCAGGCACATCGGCTGCCTTCGCATAGAGCGCCGTGCCGCAATCGGAGCAGAAGGCCTGGATGCGTCTGGCGCCGCTCGCCGCGATCTTAATGTACTCCTTTGGCGTCCCCGACAGCAGGCGGAAGGTTTCGGCGGCCGCCGCGGCGGAAACCCGGAACGCCGTGCCGGATAAGGTCTGGCAGTCCGTGCAATGGCACAGGCTGGTGCGCGCAGCATCGACCGTCGCCTCGAAGCTTATGGCGCCGCAATGGCATCGACCTTCCACTTTCATCGCTCGCTCCTTCGACTGGGCTGTTTGGCGGCGCCGCCGCCTAAAGATCAGGCTTGCCATGTTCTGTGACAGGCATGAAACTGCACTAACACACCGCTCATAATAGCGTTAATCGTACTATCTTATCACAACGGCAAAATTGATTTTTCGAGGGGGTTCGGTAGAGACGGGAACAGGATCGGACCCACTTCAGATGAGTTATCCTACCCCGACCTTCCGCATTTGCCTCACCCACTCTGGACAGGATAAGGAGTAACGAGATGAGCCATTACAAGGCTAACCAGCCTCGCCCACTCGCCCTCCAAGGCCTCTGGGGGGACCAAGGTCGAGGCGCGATAGAGCAGGATAATTTTGATGATAAAGATATTGTACTAGTTGTTATGAGAGACACCATAGTATATCAAATCGACCAGTCGCCTTATTTCATTGAAGGGCAAACTGGAAGGCCAGCTATGATCACCGCCGTCATCCCCGCTCTCATCGAGAATGAACCCTACACACCCGGCCTTTCACGCGAGTACGTCGCGAGTGAATTCGGCATCCCTCTTGATGACGTGGCGAAGCTCGGATCCGCCGAGAATCCGTTCGGCCCCTCGCCCAAGGCCGTCGCTGCCGTCGAGACCGGGCGGGCAAAGCTCGACCTCTATCCGGAGTGGACCTCCAAGACTCTTCGCGCCGCGATCGGCAAGAAATATGGCTTCGATGCCGACTGTGTGGTCTGCGGCTCTGGCGAAACAGAAGTGATCAGCTTCATCATGCGAGCCTTCGCCGCCGCGGGCGAGACCATTCTGACGCAGGAGCCGTGCTTTCCGATCTACCACTTGTTCGCGGAGAACGAGGGGCGGGTCATCGTCGGCGTTCCCACCGGCGAGGATTTCGACCCGGCGATCGACAGCTATATTACCAAGCTCAAGGAAATTAAGCCGAAGATTGCTTTCCTCACCAATCCGCACAGCCCCAGCGGCCATCTGCTGACGGAAGAGGAAGTGCGCGCGGTCTGCGAGGCGGCGGGTGACGATACGCTGGTCGTGCTCGACGAGGCCTATATCCACTTCTCCCAGACGCCCGGCTTCGTGTATCTCACCCGCGAGTACACGAACCTCATCGTGCTGCGAACCTTCTCCAAGGCCTACGGCCTCGCCGGTCTGCGCCTCGGCTTCGGCATCGCGTCCAACAAGGACCTGATCACGCCGCTGCTCAACATCAAGCCCACCTGGAACCTCGGGCCGATGCAGGTGGAAGGCGGGATCGCTGCTCTGGACGACGATGCGCATGTGGATCGCACCGTCTCCATGATTGTCGAGATGCGCGATTACGTCACCCAGCAGTTCGCGGGGCTAAACCGGTTTCGCATGGTGCCGAACTCGCGCAGCAACTTCTTTCTGATCGAGATCGTCGATTCCCAGCTCGATTCAACCAGAGTATTCGATGAACTGCTGGCGCGCGGCGTGATTGTCAAGGATGGTTCAGTCTCGTTCCGCGGTCTCGGCAAGCGCTATCTGCGCAGCGACGTCAGCTTGAAGAAGCACATGGACCGGCTGGTCTGGGCCCTGAAAGAGATCGAACAGCAGGCGACCTCCTGACGGCGTCCGGGACATGACGACACGCGATCTCGTCATAGGCGTCGACGTCGGTGGCACCTTCACCGATGCCGTCGTGCTCGACCGCGAAACGGGCACCTTGCTCGACGCGTTCAAGGTGCCCTCGACGCCGGCCGATCCCGCCGAGGCGGTACTTTGCGTCATCGCGCGGATCGCCCGTGCGTTCGACGTTCGTGGCTCCGTCGTGTGCCACGGCACCACGGTCGGCACCAACACGCTGATCGAGCGCCTCGGCGCCCGCTCGGCGCTGCTTGCCACCGAGGGCTTCTCGGACGTCGTCGCGTTGCGACGGCAGGACAGACCCAGTCTCTATGATTTCGACGTACGCATCTCCGAGCCTTTGGTTCCGGCCGCCCGGCGCATCGGGGTGGCTGAGCGCACGGCGGCGGACGGCAGCATCGTGCGCCCGCTGGTGCTGGAAGATCACACCGCCGCGCTCGCACGGCTGCAGGCGGCGGGCGTTCAGTCCGTGGCCATCAGCTTCCTGCACGCTTATGCAAATGCCGACCACGAGCAGCAGATGGAAGCCGCAGTGCGCGACGCGCTGCCCGGAGTCTATGTGACTCGCTCAAGCGACGTATGCCCTGAGTTTCGCGAGTATGAGCGCACCAGCACGACCGTGGTTAACGCTTATATCGGCCCGGCGGTCGGGCGCTACGTTGGCGTGCTGAGTGACGCCTTGCGGGCGCAGGGCGTCGGCCGGCTGATGATCGTCAAGTCCAACGGCGGGTTAACCTCACCCGAGAATGCGGCACGCTATCCTGTTCACCTGATCGAATCCGGTCCTGCCGCGCAGCTCACCGCCTCGGCGTCCTTCGCCCGCGCGAAGCGTTGCCCGGACATGGTCGCCTTCGACATGGGCGGCACGACGGCGAAAGCCGGCGTGATCCGTGCCGGAGAGCCGGAGATGACCACGGAATTCTATGCCGACCGCCTGGTGGACGGACGCGAGGTTGGCGGCTACGCCATCCGCAGCTCCGTGCTCGATCTGGTGGAGATCGGCGCAGGCGGTGGCTCGATCGCCTGGATCGACGAGGCGCGGGTGCTGAAGGTCGGCCCGACCAGCGCCGGGGCAAGTCCAGGCCCCGCCTGTTACGGGCGTGGCGGCACGCGCCCGACAGTGACCGACGCCCATGCGGTGATCGGCACGCTTTCGGCAGAATTGTTCGAAGCCAGCGGCATTGCCTTCCATCGCGAGGCCGCGGTCGCGGCAATCCGCCAGCATGTGGCGGAACCGTTCGGCTGGCCCATTGCCCGCGCGGCGTATGCCATCATCGACATTGCGGTCGCCAACATGGCGGAGATGGTGCGCCTCACTACCACGCGGCGCGGGCTCGATCCGCGCGACTTCGCCCTGCTCGCCTCGGGTGGCGCGGGTCCCCTCCATGCAGCCGCGGTGGGCGAAGAAATCGGCTCGGCCGAAGTCATCGTCCCCCCGTATCCCGGCATGTTCAGCGCGCTCGGCGCCACGCTCGGGAACGTGCGTCATGAGGTGACGACCACTCTGCTGCGCCACCTCGACGAGATCGACGACACAGCGCTCGCATCTGCCTTCGATCAGCTCGCGACTCGGGCGGACGTGCTGATGGCGGCAGAACCCGAGGGGATCACCCGGCCGCCCCCCCTGCGGGTGCTGGAGGCACGGTTCTCCGGCCAGTTGTTCGAACTGCCCGTCCCGCTCGGGCCGGTCAACGCGCCGCTGCCGGCAATCGGCGAAATCTCGCGGCATTTCCGCGACATCTATCGCGCAGAATACGGCTTTGACCTTCCCGATGCCCGCGTGCAGGCGGTGAATGCGCGGCTGATAGCGACCGGCGACATGGGCCATAGCGGCGACCTTCTGTTCGCCGATCCAGAAGCGGTCGCGTGCGGCGCGCAACCGGCGCGCCACATCGATATGCTGACGCGTACCGGCGAAACATGCCGGGTGCCGGTCTACAGGGCCGCTGACGCCCACGGCGCAACGCTCGCCGGCCCGCTCGTCATCGAGCATTCTGGCGCGACCGTGTGGGTCCATGAGGGGCAGACGGCCAGGATCGGCGCCCACGGCCAGGTGAACATCGCATTGTCTGGAGGACGTCGGTGAATACTGTCCCGGAAAGGATCATCGACCATGACCCGGTGACGTTCGAGGTCGTGCGCAGCGCGCTCTACGCCATCTGCGCGGACATGAAGCACGTCATCATGCGCACCTCCTTCTCGCCGCTCCTCAGCCTGTCGGCCGACCTCTCCTGCGCACTGCTCGACGCGACCGGCCGCGTGGTCGGCCAGGGCCGCGACATTCCCGTTCACCTCGGCGCCGTGCCGTTCACGGTGCGCGCGGTGTTCGAGGCCTTCCCCATCGCGGGTTGGCGCTCCGGCGACGGGGTCATCGTCAACGATCCCTATGCCGGCGGGACTCATCTCCCCGACGTCTCGCTGATCATGCCAATCTTCCACGGCGAGACGCTGTGCGGCTTCTCGCTCAGCCGCGTGCATTGGCCGGACATCGGCGGCATTGCGGCGGGAAGCTCCGGCGTGTGCGACGAGATCACCAAGGAGGGGCTACGCATCCCGCCCCTGCGGATCATCGAGAACGGCCAGCCCCGGCAGGACCTTCTCAACCTCATCCTCGCCAACGTGCGCGTGCCGGAGGACCGCTACGGCGACTTCCGCGCCCAGATCGCCGGCGCCCGGCGCGCCGAGCAGCGCGTGGTCGAGCTCGCGCGGACCTATGGCGCGGACGTGCTCGCCGCAATCATGGCCGATGCGCAGGCCTATACACGTCGGCTGGTCCGCTCGCGGCTCGCGAACCTGCCGGATGCCGACGTGACGCATGAGGAAGCACTGGACGGCGATGGCATCGATACCGAAGTCAGACCGCTTATCCGCGCGCGCATCGTTAAGCAGGGCGAGGGTATCACGGTGGATTTTACCGGCTCTTCCCCGTGCGTCAGGGGACCGGTCAACGCGCCGTTCGCCGTCACGGCCTCCTCAGTCTATTACACGCTGCTCGCACTCGTGGGCGGCGACGTCCCGCCCAATCAGGGCGTGTACGACGTGGCCCATATCGTGGCTCCGACGGGCTCCATCGTGAATGCGGCCTACCCCGCCTCTGTGGTTGCCGCCAACACCGAGACCTCCAATCGGATCGTCGACGTCCTGCTCGCCGCTCTGGCGAAGGCCTATCCCGAGCGGGTCCCTGCGGGCAGTTACGGCTCGGCGTGTGTCTACACCCTCGGCGGCGTGGATCCGCGCACATCCGGCCGCTTCGTCCATTACGAGACGGTGGGCGGCGGCTCCGGCGCGAGCAAGGCGGGCGATGGAGCAAGCGGGATTCGGGTGCACATGGGCAACACCATGAACCTGCCCATCGAGGCGGCCGAGATGGCGATGCCGATCCGCTTCCTCGCCTACGAACTGGTGGCGGACAGCGGCGGACGGGGGCTGCGGCAGGGCGGCGCGGGCGTGCGTAAGGCGTTGGAAATGCTGACCGACGGCGTGGAGGCCTCGATCCTGGGCGAGCGCACGCATAGCCCGGCCCATGGTGTGGGGGGAGGAGAAGCGGGGCAACTCGCTCGCTTTACCCTGCACGCGCGCGACGGCACCAGCCGAAAGCTGCCGGCCAAAAGCGGGCCCCATCGTCTCGCCGCGGGGGACCAGATCGAGATGGTGACCGCCGGCGGGGGCGGCTGGGGCAAGCGCCCGCAGGGTTGAAGAATGTTTCATGTGAAACATCCCGCCCGCGTGGAAGAACAGTGGATTCATTGGTGTTTGACGCGGGTTTTCGGGGCATGAAACCGGGTGTTCCGCAGAAGTTCTACAAACTCCCGAAGGCGTGAGTGCTCTCCAGGGTTGAAGGCTCCGACGCGGATGAGATCGCGGCCGAGAGCGAGCGATCGCGGCGCTAAGGCGCAGTTGGAGAGGGGTGGCAGTCAGTGCTTTGCCTTGCCGTCATCCTTGATCTCCGCTTTGCTGCGGCGCGATCCGGGAGGGACACATGCAATTGCTGCGCATCTATGCGAGGGCCCTCGGAATGCTGGGCCCGCTGGCGAAGGTGGGCGTTGCCCTCGCCATCGGCAACGTCGCCCTCGCCATGGCCCAGTTTGCTGAACCAATCCTGTTCGGTCGAATCATCGAGGCGCTCGCCGGCTCGCAGCGCGAGGGGCAGGCGCCGCTCACGACCACGCTCACGCCCCTGCTCGCTGCCTGGGTGGCCTTTGGCCTCTTCAACATTGTCGCCGGCGTGCTGATCTCGCTCCATGCCGACCGCCTCGCCCATCGCCGCCGG
The DNA here is from genome assembly GCF_043195195.1 of Roseixanthobacter psychrophilus. Lineage (NCBI taxonomy): Bacteria > Pseudomonadati > Pseudomonadota > Alphaproteobacteria > Hyphomicrobiales > Xanthobacteraceae > Roseixanthobacter > Roseixanthobacter psychrophilus. The sequence goes on along the minus strand of NZ_JBAFWT010000011.1, from coordinate 68,285 downwards.
CTGGGCGTGTTGACGGAATATTTCGAGCACGTCCTTCAACTGCCCCTGTCGTTCCATGGGGAGACCCATTCCGGGCGGCTGCTGAAGGTGATGCTCCAGGGCACGGACTCGCTCTGGAGCACGTGGCTTTCCTTCTTCCGCGAGGATTGCGCGGCGATCGTCTCCCTGCTGGTGCTGGTGCCGGTGGGCATCTACATCAACTGGCGCCTCGGCCTGGTTCTGATCGTCCTGATCGTCGTTTTCGGCCTTGTCACCACCTATGTGCTGAACCGCACCCAGGCGATGCAGCAGGAGGTGGAAGAGCATAATTCCAGTCTCGCCGAGCTCGCCACAGACGCGCTCGGCAATGTGGCGGTGGTGCAAAGCTACACCCGCATCGAGGCGGAGGTGAGCGGCCTGCGGGCCACGGCGAGCCAGTTGCTGGCGGCGCAGATGCCCGTGCTCTCCTGGTGGGCGTTGGTCTCCATGGCCACCAAGGCCGCAACCACCCTCACCATTCTCGCCATATTGCTCATCGGCACCTGGCTCTACACCCACGGGCTGGCCGAAATCGGCGACATCGTGACCTTTGTTGGCTTCGCCACCATGCTCATCGGCCGACTCGACCATACGGTGAGCTTCGTGAACCACCTGGTCATGAGCGCGCCGGGCCTCAGCCAGTTCTTCGAGGTGCTCGACACGGTGGGCGCGGTGCACGACCGCCCGGGCGCGCAGGATCTCGCGGCGGTGAAGGGCGACGTCCGGTTTGAGGACGTGTCGTTCTCCTATGACGGCAAGCGCACCGCCCTGCGCGACGTGAGCCTGCATGCCGCGCCGGGTGAGACCGTCGCTCTGGTCGGCGCGACCGGCGCCGGCAAGTCCACCGCCCTCGCGCTCCTGCACCGGGTGTTCGATCCCCAGTCCGGCCGGATCCTGGTGGACGGAACCGACATCCGCGACGTCACACTCCCCTCCCTGCGGCGGCAGATCGGCGTGGTGTTTCAAGAGGCCATGCTGTTCAACCGTTCCATCGAGGACAATCTGCGGGTCGGCAAGCCCAACGCGACGGCGGAGGAGATGCGCCTCGCCTTGTCCCGCGCCCAGGCGCTGGAATTGGTGGAGCGCAATCCCGAGGGATTGCGCGCACTGGTGGGCGAGCGGGGCCGCGGCCTGTCCGGCGGCGAACGCCAACGCCTCTCGATCGCCCGCGCATTGTTGAAGGACCCGCCGATCCTGATTCTCGACGAGGCCACCAGCGCCCTCGACGCCACGACCGAGGCCAAGGTCCAGGCGGCGCTGGACGAGGTCATGCGGGGACGAACCACATTCGTCATCGCCCACCGCCTCGCCACGGTGCGCAATGCCGACCGCATCCTGGTGTTTGCCGATGGCCGGATCATCGAGGCCGGGACGTTCGAGCAATTGATGCGCCTCGGGGGGCGGTTCGCCGAGTTGGCCCGCGCTCAATACCTGGATGACGGAACCCATGTGACACGACCGCTCGCGGAAACGTGAGCGGAACGGCGGCGCGGCGCCGCAACGCTTCTGCACGGCGTGCAAGGGTTCGATGACCAATATCCAGGCTCAAGCTTGCATGGCTGGGCCGCGCGTGCCGGTTTCGTCTTTCCGGCCGGCGCGAAAACAGCTAAGGAAAGCAAGGCCACGGGGGTCTTTCCAGCTACGGAGCCAACTTTGCCGGGCTTGTCCTGTCTGTCCGCGTGCGGCGCTCTGCGCCGCCTGACCCTCGCGATCGCCGCGCTCGGCGCGCTCGCGACCGCAGGCCACGCCACCCCGATCCTTCTGGTGGAAGCGGACACGGGCAAGGTTCTGGAACAGCAGGAAGCCGGCAAGCCCTGGTATCCCGCCTCGGTCACCAAGCTGATGACGGTGTATGTGGCCCTCAATGCCATGCGCGAGGGGAGGATCACCCCCGACACGCTGATGACCGTCTCGCCTTACGCGGCATCCATGCAGCCCACCAAGATGGGATTTGCGCCGGGCACGCAGGTGACGCTCGACAATGCGCTGAAGATGCTTCTGGTCAAATCGGCCAATGACATGGCCGTGGTGATCGCCGAAGGGGTCGGCGGCAGCGTGCCGTCCTTCGTTGCCGAAATGAACGACACCGCCGCCCGCCTTGGGATGGCTGGCAGCCATTTCGAGAATCCCAACGGCCTGCCCAATAGCGACCAGTTCACCACCGCGCGCGACCTCGCGGTGCTGGCGCGCGCGCTGATCTATCATTTTCCCGAACACGAAATGCTGTTCCGCATCCCCGCCATCAAGATCGGCAAGCGGGTGCTGCGCAATTACAATCGCCTGATCGACCGCTATCCCGGCGCCGACGGCATGAAGACAGGCTTCATCTGCGCCTCGGGGTTCAATCTGGTGGCCACCGCCACGCGCGGCAACAAGCGCCTGATCGCGGTCATTCTCGGCGCGCCTTCCGCCGTCGTGCGCACCGAGCAGGCGGCGCTTCTGTTCGAAAAGGGCTTCCAGCCGTCGTGGTCGATCTTCGGCTCGGCCGCTCCCACGCTCGATACCGTCGCAGACACGGGCGGCGCCCCCACCGACATGTCGCCCCAGATCTGCGGCCGCAAGCGCGCCGTGGCCGCGGCCGAGAACGAGGACGACAACCTGTTCGCCGGCCAGGGCGAGGGCGCGAATTCCTATGCCGTTTCGGCGGCGGTCGCCGCCGGATTCAGCAAGGGCGAGGGCGCAGCGTTGCTGCAAAACCTGCCGCCTTCCATGCCGCCGCTCCCGGTTTTCGTCGGCCCGCGCAACGCGCCGATGTCCCCTGAATCCGCCATGGCGCCGGACGAAAAGCCGGCTCCGAAGAAGAAGAAGCCGGCCGCCACCGCCAATGCGGACCCGCAGGCGCCCGCCGCCAAGCCCAGGAATGCCGCGGCGAAGCCCGACGCCTCGAACGCGGAGGCTGCCAAGCCCAAGTCGAAGTCGCAGGGGAACAAGGAAGCGAACACGAACGCTGCGTCCCCTTCGCCGACGCCCGCCAAGAAGCCCGCCGCTAGCGCCTCGGCGTCCACCGAGCCCGCTCCCAAGCCAAAGCCCAAGCCGGCCAAGCCCGCGAAGGACGACGGCGGCGATCCCCTCACCTTCGGGCCCGCGCCAGCGGCGCCTTCCAAGCCCGGAGCTTGAGGCGGCCACCGGCACGGCGCACCACTCCTTGCGCCAGCGCATCTCGCACCCACTTAAGACATAGGAAATCTGGCGGGCCATCGGATGCGGGACGCCTCGTCAGGCACTGTCGCCTTGGCGAGGACGGTCTGCCCGGTGTCGGCCGGTTGAGGCTTGTGGCACGCGGGAGCCGGCCACCCGACGCGCGCGGCACCTTCGAACATGCGGCTGCTTGGCGCTGCTCTGGCTCTGCCCTATAGGCAGGACGCGGCAGGGCCGTCTCTGCCGCTCTTTCGCGGATCAATCACATGACGTCCTCGCCCACCGATGCGGATCCGGCCGCGTTCCCCGCCGCCAAGCGCGCCGGCCCACCGGAGCCGATCCCGGTCACCGTCCTCACCGGCTTCCTCGGCGCGGGCAAGACCACCTTGCTCAATGCCCTGCTGGCCGATCCCGCGCTCGCGGACACCGCAGTCCTGATCAATGAATTCGGCGAGATCGGGCTCGATCATCTGTTCGTGCGCGAGGTCTCCGAAGGCGTGGTGCTGCTGGCCAGCGGCTGCGTGTGCTGCACCGTGCGCGGCGACCTCGTGACCGCGCTTGAGGACCTTCTGCGCGGGCGCGACAACAATCGCCTGCCGCCCTTTTCCCGGGTGCTGATCGAAACCACCGGCCTCGCCGATCCCGCGCCGATCCTGTTTACGCTGATGACCCACCCCTATCTCGTGCTGCGCTACCGCCTCGACGGGGTGGTGACGGTGGTGGATGCCGTCAACGGCAATGACACGCTCGATGCGCAGGCCGAATCGGTGAAGCAGGTGGCGGTGGCCGATCGTCTGGTGCTCACCAAGACCGACCTCATGATGAGCGATACCCAGCAGGCGGCGCTGGCGCGGCTCTCTGCGCGGCTGCATCGGCTGGCGCCGGGTGCGCCAATCCTCGATGCGGCAAAGGGCGAGGCCACCGGAGACGCCTTGCTGCGGGCTGGGCTCTACGATCCCGGCCGCAAAACACCCGATGTCGCACGCTGGCTGGCCGAGGAGCGCATCGCTGCCGCGCAGGACACACCGGGCGCGCTGCACGATCCGAACCGGCACGACGCGCGCATCAAGGCCTTCACCTTAGCGACGGACGCCGCCATCTCGGCCTCGACGCTCGACCTGTTCCTGGAATTGCTGCGCGCGACCCACGGCTCCAACCTGCTGCGCCTGAAAGGCATCGTGAAGCTGGCGGAAGATCCGGATGCGCCCATCGTGCTGCATGGCGTGCAGCACGTGATGCATCCGCCGACCCGCCTGCCCGCCTGGCCCGACGACGACCATCGCACGCGTCTGGTGATGATCGTGCGCGATCTCGACCCGGCGGTGGTGCAGCGCCTGTTTTCGGCCTTCCTCGGCGTGCCGCAGGTGGATACACCCGACCGCGCCGCCCTCACCGACAATCCGCTCGCCCCGGCCGGGATGAGAAGCGCATGACGGCATCGATCCCCACGCCCTCCGACATCGTCACCTTCTGGCGGGCGGCCGGATACGAGCGCTGGTTTGCCGCCGATCCCGCATTCGACGCCGATGTGCGCGCGCGCCTCCTGCCGGCCCATGAGGATGCGGTCGCACGCGGTGCGGGGGCGACGGTGCTGCCCGATTATGAGACCACGCCGGAGGGGACGCTCGCGCTCATCTTGTTGCTGGACCAGGTGCCGCGCAACATATTCCGGGGCACGCCGCGCGCCTTCGCCACCGATCCAGCCGCCTTGGCCGTGGCAAACCGTGCACTGGGGCACGGGTTCGATGCGCATTTCGAACCCAAGCTGCGGGGCTTCTTCTACCTGCCCCTCATGCACGCGGAAGACCTGCGCGTGCAACAGCGGTGCGTGGCGCTTTATGAAAAGCTCGGCGCGGAGGCGGAGCTGAAATACGCCCTCCTCCATCGCGACATCATCGAAAGATTCGGCCGCTTTCCCCACCGCAATCCCATCCTGGGCCGGGACATGACACCGCAGGAGCAGGCCTATCTGGCCGCGGGCGGTTTTACCGGCTGAGCCTGTTCGGCGAGATAAGCCGCGATTCCATCCGCCGCCGCCCGTCCGGTGGCAAAGCTGGCTTGCAGAAGATAACCGCCGGTCGGCGCTTCCCAATCCAGCATTTCCCCACAGGCGAACGTGCCCGGAGAGGCGCGCAGCATGAAATGCGCGTCCAGCGCCTCGAACGGCACGCCGCCGGCGCTGGAGATCGCGCGATCGAGCCCCGCCACCGCGTGCACCTTGATGGGCGCGGCCTTGATCAGCCGGGCCAGGGCCGCCGGATCGGTCGGCAGGGCAACGCCCGCAGCCTCGCGCAGCAGGCCCACCGCCACCGGCGGCAACCCCACCGCCTTGCGCAGGCGATTGGAGAGCGACTGCTTGACCGGGCCGGTCGCGAGCCGGCGGGCGATCAGCTCCTGATCGAAATCCGGGCGCAGGTCGAGCCGCAAATGGGCCGTGCCCTCGGCGGCGATGCGCTCGCGCACGGCGCCGGACAAGGCATAGACCGCGCCGCCCTCCAACCCGCGCATCGTGACCACGGCCTCGCCGCGCACCGGGCCCGCGCCGGCACAGGAGAGCGCGATGCGCTTCAGTGGCTCGCCGGCGAAGCGGTCGCGGAACGGGGCAGACCAGGCGATCTCAAGGCCCATGTTGGCGGGTGCAAAGGGAATGATCTGCGTTCCCCGCCCGGCGAGCAGCCCCGCCCAGTCTCCATTGCCGCCAAGGCGCGGCCAGGAGGCCCCGCCGAGCGCCAGCAGTGTCGCATCGGCGGCAACCTCCCTCGGCCCCTCCGGCGTCTCGAATGTCAAAGCGCCCGACGCCGCCCAGCCGCGCCATTCGTGCCGCGTGCGCAATTCCACGCCGAGCACACCAAGCCGCCGCAGCCAGGCCCGCAGCAGGGGGGAGGTCTTGAAGCTTTCGGGAAACACACGGCCGCTGCTGCCGATGAAGGTGGGTTCCCCCAATTCGAGCGCGAACGCCCGAAGCGCCTCGGGGGGAAAGGCGCGGATCGCCGCGTCGAGCAGCGGCGCCGCGCGACCGTAGCGGGAAAGGAAATGTTCCAGCGGCTCGCTATGGGTGAGGTTCAGCCCGCCGCGCCCCGCCATGAGGAATTTGCGCGCCGGCGAAGGCATCTTCTCGAACAGGGTCACGCGGAAGCCGAGGCCGGCGAGGCGGTCGGCGGCCATCAGCCCGGCCGGACCGGCGCCGATTACGGCGATATGAGCGGCGGGCGCCTGGACGGGCGGCCTTTCGACGACGAACGGAGGCGTTTCAGGTGTGGGGATCATGCGCTGGTGTAGAGGTCCGCTGCCCGGCACGGAAGCAAAAGCTTGGACGCGGGCCCGCCAAAGCGACCCGCGTCCTTGAAGCTCAACCGGCGGAGGTCGCCTCCAGCACGTCCTCGAAGCTGCGCAGGCCGGTGCGCGGGGCGTTCACCAGCACCGCCATGTTGCCGGGCGCGTGCTGGTTCTTCCACATCTTGGTGTGCGCCATGGGAATGCGATCCCAGGGGAAGACTTCCGACATGCAGGGATCGACGCGCCGGTCGATGATGAACTGGTTGGCGGCGGACGCCTGCTTGAGATGGGCGAAATGCGAGCCCTGGATGCGCTTCTGGCGCATCCACACATAGCGCGCGTCGAAGGTGATGTTGAAGCCGGTGGTGCCGGCGCAGAACACGATCATGCCACCGCGCTTCGCCACCAAGGTGGAGACCGGGAAGGTCTGCTCGCCCGGATGCTCGAACACGATGTCCACGTCGCGCTTGCCGGTGATGTCCCAGATCGCCTTGCCGAACTTGCGGGCTTCCTTGGTCCATTCCGTGTATTCGGGCGAATTGACCTTGGGCAGCTGCCCCCAGCACTTGAAATCCTTGCGGTTCAGCACGCCCTTGGCGCCGAGGCCGAGCACATAGTCCCGCTTGGTCTCGTCCGAGATGACACCGATGACATGGGCCCCGGAGGCGGCGGCAAGCTGGACGCCGAACACGCCGAGGCCGCCCGAGGCGCCCCACACCAGCACATAATCGCCCGGCTTCACGGCATGCGGGGGGTGACCGAACAGCATGCGATAGGCGGTCGCCATGGTCAGCGTATAGCAGGCGGATTCTTCCCAGGTCAGGTGAAGCGGCCGCGGCATGAGCTGGCGCGCCTGCACGCGACAGAATTGGGCGAAGGAGCCGTCCGGCGTCTCATAGCCCCAGATGCGCTGCGAGGGCGAGAACATCGGATCGCCGCCGTTGCATTCCTCGTCGTCCCCATCGTCCTGGTTGCAATGAACCACGACTTCGTCGCCGACCTTCCAGCGCTTCACCTTCGAGCCCACGGCCCAGACGACGCCCGAGGCATCGGAGCCGGCGATATGATAGGGCTGCTTGTGCACGTCGAACACGGAAATGGGCTCGCCGAGGCCGGCCCAGATGCCGTTGTAATTGACGCCGGCCGCCATCACGAGCACGAGCACATCGGTCTCGCCGAGGGTCCAGGTGGGCACAACCTCGACCTGGAACGAGTCCTCCGGCGGACCGTGGCGATCACGGCGGATCGCCCAGGCATACATATTGGCGGGCACATGGCCCAGGGGCGGGATCTCACCCAGTTCGTACAGATCTTTCAGAGCGGCGCCCTGTGGCGTGCTGGCGACTGCTGTGTGACCCATAGCTCCCGTCCTTCCTTCCTCCGGGGCCGTTTCGCCCGCATTTGTTTCGCGTTGCAGCGTAGCAGAGAAAATGCCCCTGGCGAGCCCCGTTTATAACGCGTCTATGCTTTCCCCCGGTCGGATTGCAACCGGGCGGGTGCAGGGCCTGAAAAGGCCCCGGCGGAGCCGCGCGATCAGCTTGCATGTCGGCCCGGCCAGGCGCGCCCCCAACTTTGGTCGGGGAGCGCACGCAAATCCGTCGTTTCCAAGCCCGAATGACTTTCGCATACTCGACCGGCCGGCTCCTTTGATGCAGAAACGCCCTGTCCGGCGCGAGCCGGCACCCAACGGCAAGCTACGAGGATCCCCATGATCGGCCTTATTGGAATGCTCCTCATCGGCGCAATTGCCGGCTGGCTCGCCGGCCAGTTGTTCCGCGGCGTCGGCTTCGGCCTGCTCGGCAATATCGCCGTCGGCATCGTCGGCGCGTTGATCGGCGGTTTCCTGTTCGGAAACGTGTTCATCGTCGGCGGCCTGCTCGGCCAGATCATCAGCGCGACCATCGGCGCGGTGATCCTCCTGTTCATCATCAGCCTCGTGAAGCGCTGAACGCGCGATCCCGCGGCGTCATCCTCCCTGCCGCGGTGCGCATTTTCCAATCGACGACAGCCGCGTTGCAGCGCACATTATTGCAATTCCCGGGTAGAGAAGAAGGACGTGACCATGGTCAGCCGCGATAAACCTTGGTTGTTCCGGACCTATGCGGGCCATTCCACGGCTGCGGATTCAAACCGGCTCTATCGCTCGAACCTCGCCAAGGGCCAGACCGGGCTTTCGGTTGCCTTCGACCTGCCGACCCAGACCGGCTACGACAGCGACCATCCCCTCGCCCGCGGCGAAGTGGGAAAAGTGGGCGTGCCGATCTCCCATCTCGGCGACATGCGGACCCTGTTCCAGGACATTCCGCTCGCCGAGATGAACACCTCCATGACCATCAACGCCTGCGCCCCCTGGCTGCTGGCGCTCTATATCGCCGCAGCCGACGAGCAGGGCGCGGACAGAAAGCTGCTCCAGGGCACGACGCAGAACGACATCATCAAGGAATATCTCTCGCGCGGCACTTATGTGTTCCCGCCCGCGCCCTCCATGCGGCTCACCAAGGACGTGATCGTCTTCACGACCGAGCACCTGCCGCGCTGGAACCCCATGAATGTGTGCTCCTATCATCTGCAGGAAGCCGGGGCGACGCCGGTGCAGGAGCTGGCCTTCGCCCTCGCCAATGCGATCGCCATTCTCGATACGGTGAAGAATTCGGGCGAGGCGCAGGGCGCGGTGTTCGGCGAAGTGGTCGGGCGCATCTCTTTCTTCGTGAATGCCGGCATGCGGTTCATCACCGAGATGTGCAAGATGCGGGCGTTCGTCGATCTGTGGGACGAGATCTGCATCAATCGCTACGGCATTACCGACCCCAAGCAGAAGCTGTTCCGCTATGGCGTGCAGGTGAATTCCCTCGGGCTCACCGAGCAGCAGCCCGAAAACAACGTCTACCGCATTCTGCTGGAAATGCTGGCGGTCACCCTCTCCAAGAAGGCGCGCGCCCGCGCGGTGCAATTGCCGGCCTGGAACGAGGCGCTGGGCCTGCCCCGTTCGTTCGATCAGCAATGGTCGCTGCGCATGCAGCAGGTGGTCGCCTATGAAACCGACCTTCTGGACTATGGCGATATCTTCGACGGTTCCACCGAGATCGCCAAGAAGGTGGAGGCCCTGAAGGACGAGGCGCGGGAAGAACTGGCGCGCATCGAGGCCATGGGCGGCGCCGTCGCGGCGGTCGAGAACAGCTACATGAAGCAGGCCCTGGTGGAATCCAACACCCGCCGCCTGGAGAATATCGAGCGCGGCGAACAGGTTGTGGTCGGCGTCAATCGCTGGACCGAGACCGAGCCTTCGCCCCTCACCACCGGCGAAGGCTCGATCCTCACGGTGCTGGAGCATGTGGAGCCCGAGCAGATCGCGCGCCTCGTGGCTTGGCGCGCGGCGCGCGACCCCGCAGCGGTGGAAGCGGCCCTCGCCGGCCTGCGCAGCGCCGCCCAGGAAGGCCGCAACATCATGGAGCCGTCCATCGTCTGCGCCAAGGCCGGCATCACCACCGGCGAGTGGGGCACCTGCCTGCGCGAGGTGTTCGGCGAATATCGCGCGCCCACCGGCGTCGGCCGCGCCGCCCGTGTGGATACCCAGGGCCTGGACGAGGTGCGCCAGAGCGTCGAGGCGGTTTCCGCCAAGCTCGGGCGCCGCATCAAGTTCCTGGTGGGCAAGCCCGGCCTCGATGGGCATTCCAACGGCGCCGAACAGATCGCGGTGCGCGCCCGCGATGCCGGCATGGAAGTGGTCTATGAGGGCATTCGCCTGACTCCGGCCGAGATCGTGAACGCGGCGCTGGAGGAGAGTGTCCATGTCATCGGCCTCTCCATCCTCTCCGGCTCCCATGTGCCGCTGGTGCGCGACGTGATGGACCGCCTGCGGGCGGAGGGGCTGACCGACGTTCCCGTGGTGGTCGGCGGCATCATTCCGCTGGAAGACGAAATCCAGCTGAAGGCATTCGGCGTGGCGGCGGTCTATACGCCGAAGAATTTCGAGCTGAACCGCATCATGGCCGACATCGTCGCCATCGTGGATCGCGAGGCGCAGAAGGCGGCCTGAGCCGAACCGGCTCCAGCCGACCACAAACAAAAAAAGAGCGCCAACCAAAGTTGGCGCTCTTTTCTTTTGGCAAACCGCCTTCGGCTATTTGCCGAAATCGAGCACCGGCGGCGGGGGATCGCCGATATTGGGCGAGATGCTGTCGAACTGCTGCTGGATCTGGTTCTGATCTAGCGATACTCCGCCCGATTTGTAGTGCGTCACCATCTGCGGGAACAGGATCACCAGAGACACCATGATGAGCTGGATGATCACAAACGGCACCGCGCCCCAATAGATCTGCCCCGTGGTCACCGGCTCCATGCGCTTGCCAGTGACGCGGTCGAGATAAGGCACTTTCGGCGCGACCGAACGCAGGAAGAACAGGGCGAAGCCGAAGGGCGGATGCATGAACGAGGTCTGCATGTTCACCGCCAGGATGACGCCGAACCAGATCAGGTCGATCCCAAGCTTGTCCGCCACGGGTCCGAGCAGCGGGATGATGATGAAGGCCAACTCGAAATAATCGAGGAAGAAGGCCAGCACGAACACCAGCAAGTTCACGACGATCAGGAAGCCGGTCTGGCCGCCGGGCAACGAGGTGAGCAGTTCCTCCACCCACCGATGCCCGTCCACGCCATAGAAGGTGAGCGAGAACACGCGCGCACCGAGCAGGATGAACAGCACGAAGGCGGAGAGCTTGGCGGTGGAATAGGTCGCCTGCCGCAGCAGGTCGAACTTCAACCGCCCGCGCGCGGTGGCCAGCAGGATCGCACCCACCGAGCCCATGGCGCCGCCTTCGGTCGGGGTTGCGACGCCGATGAAGATGGTGCCGAGCACCAGGAAGATCAGCGCCAGCGGCGGCACCATCACGAACACGACCTGCTCGGCAAGCTTGGACAAAAGGCCGAGCTTCAGCACGCGGTTGATCACCGCCACGACGAAGGCGAGGCCCACCGTCATGGACATGGTCAGCACCACATAATCGGCGCCGAACTTCACGCTGCCCTGCTGCATGATGTAGATCGCGACCGCAATCGAGATCGCCAGGGCGATGAACAGCGAGGGCGTCAGCAGCCGGGCGGTGCCGGTCATCACAAAGTAAAGCAGCACGAAGCAGACGATGCCCCACACCGCTTGACCGGCTACGCCGGGCAAAAAGCCAGCCGTCAAGCCCGGCAGCGAGCCGGTGGCGATCAGCACCGCGAAGCCCGCCGCCGCAATCACGCCGAGAATGCGGGACGGGCCAATCTTCTGCTGGGGATCGCGCAGGTTCTGCGCTTCCAGGGGCAGGCCGGGCGTCGCGGTCGGGAACAGCGTGGAAACCAGGAAGATATAGCCGGCATAGAGGCAGGAGAGGATCAGTCCCGGCAGGAAGGCGCCGGTATACATGTCGCCGACCGAGCGGTTGAGCTGGTCCGCCATCACGATCAGCACCAGCGACGGCGGGATGATCTGCGCCAAAGTGCCAGACGCGGCGATGACGCCGGAGGCAACCCGCCGGTCATAGCCGTAGCGCAGCATGATCGGCAGCGAGATCAGGCCCATGGAGATCACCGAGGCGGCGACGACGCCGGTGGTGGCCGCCAGCAGCGCGCCGACGAAGATCACCGCATAGGCGAGGCCGCCGCGGATCGAACCGAACACCTGGCCGATGGTATCGAGCAGATCCTCGGCCATGCCGGAGCGTTCCAGCACCAGCCCCATGAAGGTGAAGAACGGCACCGCAAGCAGCACCTCGTTGTTCATGGTGCCATAGACGCGCTCCGGCAGCGCTTGCAGGAAGTCCGGCCGGAACAGGCCAAGCTCGATGCCGAGCAGACCGAAGATCAGCCCATTCGCGGCAAGCGCGAATGCGACGGGATAGCCGAGCAGCAGGAACAGCACGAGGGCGCCGAACATGATCGGCGCCATATTATGGGTCACCCAGCCCCGCAGGCCGGGTTCGGCGGCAAGCGCGAAATCGCTGGAGAGGCCGAGTAGCGCCAGGCCGCAGACCAGGGCAAGAGTCAACTTGAGGGTGCGGGATACGGACATTCTTTTTCTCCCGCTCAGGACTTTTGGGCCGGGTCGATCGGCGCATCGATGCGCGGCGCGGAGGCGAGCAAGCGCTCCGCCTCGGCCGCGAGCGCGAGATGACCGCCCACATTCTCGTTCGGGTCCTCCATGCGCCCGGTGATGATCGCCACCCGCTTGATCAGTTCCGAGATCGCCTGCAGCAGCAGGAAAAAGAAACCGATGGGCACCAGCGCCTTGGCCGGCCATTGCGGCAAGCCGCCGGCGTTCAAGGACTGCTCGTTGATGTTGAAAGAATTGAGCGCGAACGGGATCGAAGTCACCAGCAGGACGATCGCGAACGGCATCAGGAAAAACAAATGGCCGAAAATATCGATGCCGTCGCGCGTGCGCTTGGGCAGGCGAGAACTGATGATGTCGATGCGGATGTGCTCGTTGTCGATGAAAGTCCAGGACGCGCACAGCAGGAACACCGCCGCAAACAGCACCCATTGCAATTCCAACCAGGAATTGGAGCTGAGATCGAAGACCTTGCGGATAATGGCATTCAAGGCAGAGACCAGCACGGCCACCAGGATCAACCACGCAACGGTCTTACCGATGCGTATGTTCACGGCATCGATCGCTCGGCTGAGCGCGAGCAGAATGTTCATCTGGGACGGTCCCCGCTTTGGCACATGAGGCGATCTGATTTTGGTGTCGCCATTGGGCGCGCACCATAAGGGAGCCCTAAATGCATTCAAGCCTGAACTATCGTCTAAGCGTCACAACCACCGGAGCACCGCGCTTCGCCAGGAAAAAGCAGATTTGAGATGCGGCGGCGCCATTTGCACGCGGATGTTTGCATCGTTGCAATGGCGCGATCGATGGTCAGCGCATAGATTCAAACGCAACCGATCCACTGGAACTGTCTCGGCTTGACCCAAGCCACGCGGTAACCCGCCAGCCTCCGCTCCAGCAGATCCGCGCCGCAGCGGCGCAGGAGTTTGTCCATGACCGCGTCTTATTCCACCCCCGCGCCAGCCCAGCAAACGGGCGCCGGCCTTTCCGCCGCCCTCCGGCTCGGTGCGGTCCATTTGCGTACCCGCGCGCCCGATCCCCTCGCGACCTTCTACGAGCAGGTGGTCGGTCTGAGACGGCTCTCGGAAGACGCGGACCGCATCACGCTTGGAGCCGGGGACGAAGCGATCATCGTGCTCGAACGCGCCCCGGATGCCGTCGCCCCGCCCGCGCGCGCGCCGGGCCTGTTCCATACCGCGATCCGGGTTCCCGACCGGGCCGCGCTCGCCGAGCGGCTGAACGTGCTGCGGGCCACCGGCGTCCCCTTCGCCGCTTCCGACCATCTCGTGAGCGAGGCGCTCTATTTCGACGATCCCGACGGCAATGGCATCGAGATCTATCGCGACCGGCCCAAGGCCGATTGGTTCAAGGCGGACGGCACGCTGCAGATGGCGACCCTGCGGCTCGACCTCGCCAGCCTTGCCGCAGAGAGCGCGGCGCTCAATCCGGCCCCTGCCGGCACCGATGTCGGCCACGTCCATCTGAAGGTGAACGACCTTGCCGCCGCCCATCGCTTCTGGGTGGACCTGGTCGGGTTCGAGGTGATGGCGCGCTATCCCGGCGCTTTGTTCGTCAGCGCGGGCAAATATCATCACCATCTCGGCCTGAACGTCTGGCACTCGCAGGGCGCGCCACGCGTTCCCCTCAATGCCGGCGGCCTGGACCGGTTCGACATCGCGCTGCCCGCAACGGACCTCGCTGCCATCCGGCAGAGGTTCGCCGCCGCGGGATCGACGCTGGCGGAAGAGGCCGGCGCGGTGCTGCTGGAAGATCCCGCAGGAAACCGCGCAAGACTGTCCGTCCTTGGCGCGGACTGACAGCCTTGCGTCAACGGGTCCCCCATGCGGCCCGCCTGGGACCGCAAGGTGCCGCCGGCTAGGGCATTTCATCGTTTCCCGGAAACGATGAAATGCCCTAATTCATTGCGTTATCGCATTTTCTTCACGCGAACCGGTGTCCACTTCGCTCGAAAATGCTCTAGAGCGCGATCCTCCCATATGGAACCACTTGGTGGTTCCATATGGGAGGTGAATCGCCCTCTAACTTATTGAATAGAGGCGGATTCACTGCCCATAGTGAACCGCCCAAGGCGATCCACTATGGGCAGATCCGGCTCTAGGGCTTGACGGTGACCGGCGCCGCGCCGGCATCGATCTTGGTGCTGTCGACAGTCTCAGCCACGCTCATGTCGGTCGTGGTCTTCAAGTCCGGCACGCGGGGGAAAACCTTCAGCTGCCCCGCCACTTTGCCAAGATTAAGATAGCGATCCATCTCCGCCGGCGTCATGGCGACGCGCAGCGCGTTCACGTCCTTGACCGCCCATTGCGGATCATAGGCCGTCGCCGTGGCGACCACATCGGCCGGCAGCGACTTGGCGGCGGCGGAATCCCGGAACCAGGCATTCGCCTGGTCATGATGGGCGGCGGCGTAAGCCAGCGCTTCCTTTTGCGCCACCAGGAAGCGGCGGATCACGTCCGGCGACTTCGTACGGAAGTCGTTCCGGGCGGCCACGACCATGGTCAGCGAGGTGTCGGACGCGATGACCTTCGCCAGGCCCTTGCTGACGAAAAATTCGATCCACGGATCCCAGATGAAGACCGCATCGACGCGCCCGGCCGCGATGGCGTCCGACAGGTCGACGAATCCCATGTTGACCACCTCGACGTCCGTTCCCGCCTTCAGCCCGGCATCGGCAAGCATGGCCACCGCCGCAAGATGGATCGAACTGCCGACCGGCCCATAGAGCTTCTTGCCCTTGAGATCCTGCACGCTGGTGATGCCGCTCTTGCTGGTTGCGAGGATCGCGCCCCGGAACGTGGATTGGCGGGCGACCACAGTGGTCGGCGCGCCGGCGGCGGCCAAAGCGACGGACGGCAGATCGCCGATGAACCCGACGTCGATCGCACCCGAAACCAGCGCCTCGTTCACGGCCGGCCCGTAGGTGAACATGATGAACTCGCCCTTGAGACCGTTGCGCTCAAGAATGTCCGTCCGGGCCAATGTATTTGCGATCTGGCTGCTCACCGTCGACGTCGGCTGCCACCCGATCCGTATGGTATCCGCGGCGTAACTCACGGTCGCGCAAGCAACCGCAAACACGCTCAAGACAAAACCCCATGCCCAGCGCTTCATGACAGACCCCCTTTTTCAGGCACGGAAATGCGTGCGTGGATGAATTTCTGGGAACGCAGGCGCCCCACGCGGACCGCCCGTCATCGCACCGGATCAAACCGCCGCCGCGACCTGGCTTGCCTCGAGCTGCCAATCCTTGCGGAGGGACTCCCACAAGCCGTCGGCGAGCCGTCGGAATTCGGGGTCGGACCGGATGTCGGGCAGTCTTGGGCGAGACAGCGAGACGTCATGGAGTTCGCGAATCCGCCCCGGACGCGCGCTCATCACGACGATGCGGTCGCCGAGGAAAACCGCCTCGTCGATGGAATGCGTGACGAAAATGATGGTCATTCCGGTTTCCGCGGAAATCCGCGCAAGCTCTTCCTGGAGCAGGACACGGGTCTGCGCATCGAGCGCGCCGAACGGCTCGTCCATGAGCAGGACTTCCGGATCCACGGCGATGGCACGGGCAATCGCGGCCCGCTGCTTCATGCCGCCCGAAAGCTCGTGCGGATAACGCTCCTCGAACCCGTTCAGCCGGACGGTCCGCAACACCTCGCGGGCGCGCCGGCGCCGATCGGCCTTCGGCACGCCCTTAGCCTTCAGGCCGAACTCGACATTCTCCTGGACGCTCTTCCAGGGAAACAGCGCATAATCCTGAAACACCACGGTCCGGCGCGGATCGGGGCGGCTGACGAGCGCACCGTCCTGCAGCACCTCTCCCTCGGAGGGGGCAAGAAAACCCGCGACGATATTCAGCAATGTCGACTTGCCGCAGCCGCTGGGGCCAAGCAACATCAGCACCTCGCCTTTGCGCACCTCAAGATCGACCCGGGCCAGCGCCAGGGTGCCGCTCGCTTCATCGCGGCCGGGAAACCGCTTCGAGACGCCGCGAATGGAAATTGCGGAGCTTGCCATCACGAGACCGCCTCGGACCGCCAGCGCATCACCCGACGCTCCAGCATCAGCATCAGGCTGTTCGCGGCATAGCCGATGGCGCCGATGGTGAGCATTCCGGCAAGGACGCTCGAGGTCATGAGCATCATGCGGCTCTGCTGGATCATGTAGCCGAGGCCGGACTGCGCCGCGATCAGCTCGGCCGCCACGACGCACATCCAGCCGACCCCCAGCGCGATGCGAAGGCCGGGAAAGATCATCGGCAGCGCGGCGGGAACGATGACATCGGTGAGGATGAGCATCGGACGCGCCCCGAGGCACAGCGCCGCGTTGATCTGGCTCTTCTCGATGCCGCGCACCGCGACATATGTATTCACGAACACCGGGAAGACCGCGCCGATGAACACCAGGAAATAGCTCGGGGCGTTTCCGACGCCGAACCAAAGGATGGCGAGCGGGGTCCATGCGATCGGCGGGATTGGCCGGATGACTTCGATGATTGGCTTCAGCAGCTCGGAAGCAAGTTCCGACCACCCCAAAAGAATGCCGAAGGCAATGCCCACGATGCTCGCCATCGCGAACCCGGCGAGCACCCGCTGGATGCTCGCCCAGCTGTTCTCCAGAAGACTTCCATCACGCAGCAGGTCGATCAACGTCACGGCGACCGCGCTCGGCGGAGGAAACAGAAGCGTATTGATGTAGCCGAAGGAGGAAAGCGTCTGCCAGACCACGACAAGCGTGCCCAGACCGGCCAGCCGGACGGCCCATCTGCGCAACCGGTGCCAGCCCGACCACATGACGCAAGCCCTCAGGGGAAGAGACAATGATTCCGCCATGCCAGCCATTGATCCCGACTGAATGTGCATTCCTGCCGCCGCCGCTCAGGTCGCGGCGTATTCGCCCCGCCCTCAAGCGAAGACCGAAGCCGGACTGCAAGCAATCCAAAATGCAATACCGAAACGCGCCCGCAAGTGCAGGAATACAACTTACGATTTCAGCGCACTGAACGCTGAAAAACAGGATTACCCTTATCCGACTGAAATATCGTAAGCACACTGCATATTATTTTCAATCATTCGCTATAAAACTGCTGCTTCTATTTCAGGCATTATTTGCCACGATTATAGGCAAATGGAGCTGATTCGGCTGCGCGCGAGGCAAAGCCGCCGGCACCTTGCCTGGCGCGTCAATCCAGTTGCTCGGCCGCGCTGGAAAAATCAGCAGATGGTGATGGGGGCGCCGGCGGCCTCGTGTTTACATCCAGATCTCGATTCAGCTACCAAGCCTAAGGATGCGCGGACGATCCGAATGCGAACCAAGGGCCCTTGAGACATGGATAATCTTGAGCGGGCGGCAACTCACGATCTCGGCGGCCAGTCGCGCTTCATGTGCCTGCCGGTCGAGAAAGATCCGCGCCCGGTTCAGTTGAATGATTTTGAGCGGCGCTGCGACGCGCTGCGCCTGGTGCTCGGCGCCAGCGGGGTCATGACGGTGGACGAACTGCGCCGCGGCATCGAATCCCTGAGCGCCGAAGACTATAATACGCTGACTTATTATGAAAAATGGCTGAGATCCATCATCCTGATCTTGGAAGAGAAGGGTATTATTGATCCAGACTTGTTTTTGAATATCGAATAGAGGCATCGAGAAGGAATGGCCTGCATGCTCGACCTTCCCCTGAACCGTGACGTCACGGTGATGTCCGACTGGCCCGAGGAGCGCGGCCCCTGCCATGTGCGGACGCCGTCCTATCTCAGGGGCAAGCGGGGGCGGATTGTCGCATTCCTCGGCGCGTATGAGGACCCGGGCGATCTGGCATTCGGCCGGCCGACCGCGCGCCGCAAGCTCTATCATGTGCGTTTTTCCCTCGACGAGCTCTGGCCCGGGGAAGCGCAGGCGGGCGATTCCATTCTCGTCGAAGTGTACGAACACTGGCTCAAGGTCTAGGAACGCGCCATGGCCCAAACTGAACAGGATCCACGCAGCGTCATCATGCTGGATCGGCTCATCGCGCATCTGCAGGCTGCAGGCGTCGTGACGGAAGCGGCGCTGCGCGAGCGGATGGAAGCTGCGGCTTCAGCCTCCCCGCGCAATGGAGCCCGCCTGGTCGCCAAGGCCTGGACCGACCCGCAATTCAAGGATCTCCTGCTGCGGGACGGGACCGCGGCCGCCGAAAGCTTCGGCTTCTATCCCGCCGGCGGCCCGCCGCTCGGCGTGCTCGAGAATACGCCGGGCGTTCATCATCTGGTGGTCTGCACCCTGTGCTCCTGCTATCCGCGCTGGCTGCTCGGCTACCCCCCGCATTGGTACAAATCCTTTGCCTATCGCGCCCGCGCCGCCCGCAACCCGCGCGCTCTGCTGGAAGAATGGGGAATGAGCTTTTCCCGGGAAACCGAGATCCGCGTGGTGGACAGCACTGCGGACTATCGCTGGATGGTCCTTCCCATGCAGCCGCCGGAGACCCTGGGCTGGACGAGCGACGAGCTGATCGAGATCGTCACCGCGGATTCGCTCGTGGGCGCGGACGTGATCCGCTTCGACGCGGCGAAATTGAGCCCCTGAGGATTAAGCCACCGCACACGCCCCAAGAGCGCTAAACTCCCGCTACGGAATCGGCGCGCGGCGCGCACGCGCGGAACCGGCCTTGGGGGGCGACATCCATGATGACCGTGCCGTTTTACGGCTTTTTCCTCGCGCTGGCCCTGGTCCTTGCGGGTCAGCGCCGCGCATCCATGCTCGTGTGGGCGGCGTCGCTGCTGGCGATGCTGGTGCTCTTCAAGATGCACGCCACCGATCCGCTCAATCTCGTGCTGTGAGGGGAAAGAGATGACCGCTTCCTTCTCCCGCATTCTCAACGCGCTCGGGCTGCTGGCCGTCTCGGCCGTGTTGGCCGCGGCGTTCTTCGATCAGATCGTGTTTCACGACCTGCCCTGCCCGCTCTGCCTGCTGCAGCGCGCCGGCTTCGTGGGCGCCGGCGTCGGCCTCGCCCTGAATGTGAGGTTCGGCCCGCGACCGAGCCATTATGCCGTCATGATCCTCTCGGCGTTCGCCGGCGGTCTCGTGTCGGTGCGCCAGACCCTGCTGCACATCATTCCCGGCGAGGGAACCTACGGTGATGCCTTCTTCGGCATCCATTTCTACGCCTGGGCTGCGGTCGTGTTCGGCGTCATCGCCTTGGGCGGCGCGATCCTGCTGCTGTTCGACCGCCAGTTCGAAGCGGATGCCGCGCCCACCCGGCTCACGCGCCTCGCCCTGATCTCCATCGGGCTCGCGACGTTCATGGCCCTCGCAAACGGAATTTCGACCACCCTGGAATGCGGGGGCGGCATGTGCGCCGATAATCCGACCTCGTACCAATTGCTGGATCAATGGCTCGGAAAATAAGCGTGGGCTCTGCCTTGTGCGGTATCCATCAACGATCATGATGGGTGGTTGAACGAAAATTCTCTTTTCCTGGCGTGTGAAATGCCTGAAAAGGCGGCACGCCAGGAAGACACATGTCCCGTTCGCCGCTCAGCCAGCTCGGCCACCGCATCAACAACGCACCCTACCTCCTGCTCTCCATCACCGCCCTGCTCTGGGCGTGCAACATGGTGCTGGGCCGGTTCGTGGCCGGCCATATCCCGCCGATCTCCCTTGCCTGCCTGCGCTGGGCGGGCGCGACCCTCATCCTGCTGCCGTTTTCCTATCGCCAGTTGATCGGCGATTGGCCGGTCCTTCGGCGCCACTGGGCGCTGCTCCTGGCTTTGTCCGCCTGCGGCATCGCCTGCTACAATGCCATGAGCTATTATGGCCTGCAGTACACGCAGGCCCTCAACGGGCTGCTGGTGCAGTCCTCCTCGCCCCTGCTGATCGCCCTGTGGAGCCTGCTGCTGTTCCGAGACCGGCTGTCGCGCGGCCAGGCCGCCGGCATCGTGATCTCGCTGCTGGGCGTGGTGGTGATCGTGAGCCGGGGCGATATCGACGTTCTGTTGCATCTCAAGCCCAATGTGGGCGACATCTGGATCATCGCCGCACTGGTGATCTACGCATTCTATGCCGCGAACCTGCGGTTGCGCCCGCCGGTGCGCTCGCTGTCTTTCCTCACCGTCATCATGGCACTGGGCGCCCTGCAATTGGTCCCGTTCGCTCTTTGGGAGGCGAGCGAGGGACATGTGATCGAGTTCAACCGCCTGACGCTATCCGTGCTGGCTTTCGTGATGACCGGCCCCTCGCTCATCGCCTACATGGCATTCAACCGGGGCGTGGAACTGGTGGGCGCGAACCGCGCCGCGCCCTTCTTCCACCTGATGCCCGTGTTCGGCTCGGCGCTGGCCATCCTGGTGCTCGGCGAGCAGTTCGAATGGTTCCACGGCGTGGGCTACGCGCTGGTGATCACGGGCATCCTCACCGCCACCCGCGCCAAGGCGGCGGCGCCGCCGGCCTGACCCCCGCGACCAGACAGCACAAAGCCGCCGAATACCCCCGGCGGCTTTGCTGTTCGTCCCGGACGTTCCAGGATCTCAGAAGGCGAGGCCCTTGGCGTGCTTCACGTGGGGGAGCGCTTCCACCTTGGCGATCACGTCCACCGGCAGCGCGCCGTCCACTTCCACGAGCGCGATCGCATCGCCCCCCTGGCGATCGCGGCCCAGGGCGAAGGTGGCGATGTTCACCCCCGCATCGCCCAGCAGGCTGGCGAAGCGGCCGATGAAGCCCGGCTTGTCCTCATTGGTGATGTACAACATGGAGGGCGCGAATTCGGCGTCCACCTTGATGCCCTTGATGGCGACGATGCGCGGGCGCCCATCGGCGAACACCGTCCCGGCCACCGAGCGCTCGAACGTGTCGGTCACGATGGTCAGGGTGATCAGGCTGTCGTAATCGCTCTGCGCGGCGCGCGTGGTCTCTTCGATCACGATGCCGCGCTCCTTGGCGACGCTCGGGGCCGAGACCACATTGATGTCGGCCAGCATCGGGCGCAGCAGGCCGGCGACCGCCGCACTGGTGAGCGCCTTCACCTTCAGGTCCGCAACCGCGCCCTCATAGGTGATGCGCACGGTCTTGATGTCGGTGTCGGTCAACTGGCCGGCGAACGAGCCGAGCTTTTCGGCCAGCTCGATGAAGGGCTTCAGCTTGGGGGCTTCCTCGGCGGTGATGGAGGGGAAATTCACCGCGTTGGAGATGGCGCCCGAGAGCAGATAGTCGCTCATCTGCTCGGCCACCTGGAGCGCCACATTCTCCTGCGCTTCGGTGGTGGCGGCGCCGAGGTGCGGGGTGCAGATCACATTGGGATGGCCGAACAGCGGGTTGGTCTCGGCGGGCTCGACGGTGAATACGTCGAAGGCGGCGCCGGCCACATGCTTGCTGTCGAGCGCGGCGCGCAGCGCCACTTCGTCCACCAGGCCGCCGCGGGCACAATTGATGATGCGCACGCCTTTCTTGGTCTTGGCGAGATTTTCCGCCGAGAGGATGTTCTTGGTCTTGTCGGTCAGCGGCGTGTGCAGGGTGATGACGTCGGCGCGGGCGAGCAGGTCGTCCAGCTCCACCTTCTCGACGCCGAGGTCCTTGGCGCGCTCGGTGGAGAGGAAGGGATCATAGGCGATCACCTTCATCTTCAGGCCGACGCCGCGCTCGGCGACGATCGAGCCGATATTGCCGCAGCCGATGATGCCGAGGGTCTTGGCCGTCAGCTCGACGCCCATGAAGCGGTTCTTCTCCCATTTTCCGGCCTGGGTGGAGGCATCGGCGGCGGGGATTTCGCGGGCGAGCGCGAACATCATGGCGATGGCGTGCTCGGCTGTGGTGATGGAATTGCCAAACGGCGTATTCATCACGATCACGCCCTTGGCGGTCGCGGCCGGGATATCGACATTGTCCACGCCGATGCCGGCGCGGCCGATCACCTTGAGGCGGGTCGCCTTCTCCAGGATCTTGGGCGTCACCTTGGTGGCGGACCGAATGGCGAGGCCGTCATAATTGCCGATGATCTCGGCCAGCTTGTCCTTGTCCTTGCCGAGGTCGGGCTGGAAATCAACATCAATGCCGCGATCCTTGAAGATCTGCACGGCGGCGGCGGACAGCTTGTCCGAAATGAGAACGCGAGGGGCCATGGTGCGGGCTCCGAAATGAGGATGCCAAAGGTCGTTCCGCAGCGCGCAGGGGGCGCAGAGCGACCATGAGAGCCCTCTCCCGCTTGCGGGGGAGGGTTGGAAGGGGAAAGGCGCAGCGCGGATTGAGCCGGTGTGGCCGGAGGGGGCACTATCCCCCCTCCCCGACCCTCCCCCGCAAGCGGGAGAGGGGGATTGTCAGCGTTCGCGCGTCTGCTCACGCCGCCTTGGCGAGCGAGCCCTTGGCGACGTTGAACGCCCAGTCGAGCCAATGGGTCAGGGCTTCCACATCCGTGGCCTGGACCGTGGCGCCGCACCAGATACGAAGGCCCGGAGGGGCATCGCGGTAGGCGCCGATGTCATAGGCGATGCCGCCCTTTTCCAGGCCGGCGGAGAGCGCCTTGGCGAAGGCCGCCTGCGCGTCGGCGGGCAGCGCCGTCACGTCCGGGTCCACCACTTTCAGGCATACGCTGGTGTTGGAGCGGGTGACGGGATCCTTGGCCAGGAAGTCCACCCAATCGGTGCGGTGCACCCACTGGGCGACGGCTTCGAAATTGCGGTTGGACCGCTCCTTCAGGCCGGGCAGGCCACCCACCGACTTCGCCCATTCCAGCGCGTCGATATAGTCTTCCACGCACAGCATGGAGGGGGTGTTGATGGTCTCGCCCTCGAAGATGCCCTCGATCAGCTTGCCGCCCTTGGTCATGCGGAAGATCTTCGGCAGCGGCCAAGAAGGCTTGTAGGTTTCGAGCCGCTCCACCGCGCGCGGGGAGAGGATCAGCATGCCGTGGGCGGCTTCCCCACCCAGCACTTTCTGCCAGGAGAAGGTGACCACATCGAGCTTGGAGAAATCCAGCGACTGGGCGAACGCCGCCGAGGTGGCGTCGCAGATGGTCAGGCCTTCGCGATCAGCCGGGATCCAGTCCGCATCCGGCACCATGACGCCGGAGGTGGTGCCGTTCCAGGTGAACACCACGTCATGGGTGAAATCCACCGCCTTGAGGTCCGGCAGTTCGCCATAGGGCGCGGTCATAATGCGCGCGTCGGCGAGCTTGAGCTGCTTGGCGACGTCCGTCACCCAGCCTTCGCCAAAGCTTTCCCAGGCGAGCATGTCCACCGGGCGCGCGCCCAGCATGGACCACAGCACCATCTCGACCGCGCCGGTGTCGGAAGCGGGCACGATGCCGATGCGATAATCGGCGGGCACTTCCAGCACATCGCGCGTGAGGTCGATGGCCTGCTTGAGCTTGGTCTTGCCGACCTTCGCCCGGTGCGAGCGACCGAGCGGCGCGTCGCGCAAGGCATCCAGCGTCCAGCCGGGACGCTTGGCGCAAGGGCCGGACGAAAAATTAGGGTTCTCCGGGCGGGTCGCCGGAGCGTCAGTCGTCGTCATATGAGCCATCCTTTCAGATGGGCGCCTCTCGTTGGGGAGAGGTGTCCCGCCGCGGTGGATAGGCCTTTCCGGTTGCGATGGCAAGAGTCTTCGCCGCGCACGAAAGCTTGCGATTTGCGTCGCGCATCGGTGACGTAATATGGAATGCCAGCGCGAATACGATTGAACATTCAAGCCGAACACATATCCACGTCCGAAAAACCAAGCTCCGCCCCTCAAGAGGGGCGGAAGCTCGGCCAAGGGCTCTGCGGACGCGCAGATCAGTCCTTGAGGTCCGCGGGAACCTTGCCGCCGTTCTCCGCCAGCTTCGCCATCACCTGCTTATGCAGCCAGATGTTCATGCTGGCGGAATCGTTGGTATCGCCAGAATATTTCAGTTCCTGCGCAAGCTCCTTGCGCGCGGCGAGGGACGAATCGAGGTCGAGCAGCTTCATCAGATCGACAATGGAATGGCGCCAATCCAGCTTTTCCCGATTCTTCTCCGCCAGCCCCGAAAGAATGGCCTCAACATCCACCGACCCGGCTTGGGCCGCGGGAACAGCGCCGGGAACGGGGGGCGTGGCGCCCCCGGAAGTTCCGCCGGGCGCGGGCGCCGCGGTCTCGGCCTGGGCGCTTTTGCCAAAAATGGCGGACATGATCTTTCCAAAAATGCTCATCTGTTCCTCCTGCGTATTCCGTAGAGAGAACGCCCCCGCTGCGGATTGGTTCGAACCGGCCCCGCTTCGGCTTACGTTTCAGCCAGGAAAGCAAGCTCAACCTTCCCGTGCGTCGATGACCAAGGCGTGACGCTGCCTCGTTTTCGCCGGCCGGCCATGCATTCTCCGTGGAACCGTGGTCGGTCGCCAGAGGAGTTTCGATGAAAGCCGCCCCGATCCTCGCCGTTACCCTCGCCATTGCCATGAGCTCGGGCTCGGCCGCCCAGGCGGTCGAACTCACGTTGACGCTGCCGGGTGACGCGCCCGCGCAGCGGCTGACCACAACCTATGAATGCCCTGGGCTCGGTACCCTCAGCGCGGAATATGTGGATGCCGGCGATGTCTCGCTGGCGATCCTGCCGGTGGAGGGCAAGTCTCTGATCTTCGCCAATGTGCTGTCGGCGTCGGGCGCGCGCTATGCCTCCGGCCCCTTCATCTGGTGGATCAAGGGACAGACGGCCGCGCTCTACGACCTGCGCAAGGGCGAGGATGCCGCCCCCCAAAACTGCCGGGAAAGATAGCGATCCGTCGGCCCGGAGGTTCCTCAGTGGCCGATCCCTCCCGCCGCTTCGGCGGGCGCGCCGGCCACGTCGATTAACCCAGGCAGCCCCAGCAGGTCGGCGAAACGCGCGCGTGTCGCCATCGGAATGTTGCGGCGGAAATGATCGCGGTCGAAATACAGGAACTCGCCGTCAAAGCGGGCCATGCATCCCGTCTCGTCGCACAGGCGATCGGCCGGGATGGCAACCTCCATATCTTTGCGCACGCCGCGCAAGGAACGGAACATGGCGTTTACCGCGCGCTGGTCTGCGCCGAATTCGGCCGGCGACAGGCGGGCGACGTCGCGTCGGCAAGGTGCCCGCAGGAGCGAGCCGTCATTGGCCGCGACGCACGGCAGCGGGTCGCTGGCCCAATGGGGGATATCGGCGAACAGCACGATCCGGCGCCCCGGCGCCGCGAGACGCGGCGCGAGGTCCAGGAAGGTGTCGCGCATCAGCTTGAGCCCGGTATCGAGGCTCGTCGGGTCGCCCTCCCGGCGATAGACCGCATCCGGCATGAACCCCCAGGCGGAGGCGAGGATGACGAGATTGATTTGCGGGTTCGCGGCCAGCATGGCGAGGGTGGCGCGATAGGTGCGCTCGCATTCCGGCGGCAGGCCCACCGGCTTTCGGCGCAGGCCGTCGGTGGAAAAGATCGCGGGGCAGATGCGCAGCAGCGCCACCGCCGTGTCGGTCTTACGGCCCGCGACATCGAGCAGATGCATCAGATGCTCGGCATGGCTGTCGCCCCAGATGATGCCGCGCGTCTTGGCGCTCGCCCAGTCCGCGCCCGCCACACATAGCCTCGGGCCGCCATCCAGCGAGACATGCTGCGGGCACTCCCAGCCCCACATGCGGGTGAGCGAGCCGAGATCCTCCAATTGCGCGGAGACGCGGCCGGAAATGCCGTCGGCGCGATAGATGCCGAAGCTCAGGGCCGCGACCAGCAGGCAGGCGGCGCTTCCCGCCAGCACCACCGTGCGCTCCTTGAAGCGACGCGCACGGAACGGCTGTTCCACGAACCGCCACGAGAGCCACGCGGCCAGAACCGAGGCCGCGAGCGCCGCCACCGCCTCTCCCGTGGTCAGGGGATCGCCGTTCTTATATTGGCGGGCGAAGACGATGATCGGCCAGTGCCAGAGATAGAGCGAATAAGAGATGCGGCCGATGAACGGCAGTGGGGCCAGCGCCAGCAGCCGCGCGCCAAATGTCGGTGCGCGCGTGGGCAGGATGAGCAGCGCCGCGCCCAAAACCGGGGCCAGCGCGTTGAGGCCGGGAAAGGAACTGGTCGGGCCGAGCAGCAGGGCCGGCACGAGGATGAGGGCAAGGCCGGCGAGCTTCAACGCTTGCGCCAGCGCCCCGGGGATTGCCGAAAGGCGGTCGCGCGCCAGCACCAGCGCCCCGCCGATAGCGAGTTCCCAGGCCCGCCCCAACGGCAGATAGAAGGCGCTCTTTGCGCCTTCCGCGACTTTCTGCACCGCCAGCGCGAAACTCAACCCGACCGCGAGGGCGATTACAACCACGAGTAGGCGC
Organism: Roseixanthobacter psychrophilus; assembly: GCF_043195195.1. NCBI lineage: Bacteria > Pseudomonadati > Pseudomonadota > Alphaproteobacteria > Hyphomicrobiales > Xanthobacteraceae > Roseixanthobacter > Roseixanthobacter psychrophilus. The sequence continues at coordinate 41,508 of NZ_JBAFWT010000011.1, read as the reverse complement.
GGCCAGCGTCGCGATCCGCGATAGGCGGCGTAAAGGACCAGCGGCCAGGCCAGATAGAATTGCTCTTCCACCGCCAACGACCAGGTATGAAGCAGGGGCATGGCCTCGGCCGCGCCATCGAAATAGCCGGTGTTGCGGAAGAAGAAGAAATTGGAGAGGCCGAGTGCCGCAAACGCCGCGCTGCGCCCGAGCACCGCATAGGCCCCCGGCGTGAGGATCAGAAATCCCGCAACGAGGGTCGCGGCAATCAAGACCAGAAAGGCCGGCAGAATACGCCGCACCCGACGATCGTAAAAATTCAGGATTGAAAACGTGCCACTCTTCATAGACTGAAGAAGATTGTCCGTAATCAGATATCCGGAAATGACGAAAAAGACGTCAACACCAATAAATCCGCCGGGAAAGAACGAAAATCCAGCATGAAAAACAAGGACAAGCGAAACCGCAAGCGCCCTTATGCCATCGATATCGGCCCTATACTGCATCATGAAGGGAGAACCTGCGGTGTGCTGACGGGTTGTTTTATCCCCGTCGCGGGGCCCGCACAATAGCGGTCCGAGGGACCCCTGCACGGGTTCGAACCCCATGGCTACCGCGGTTCAGGGGGTAGCCTGCCGGCAATGAAAGGGACGCGTGCCGGCGACGACCTGTGCGGCACACACGGGCGACAACACCAATGCCCGCAAAGGTTGTATCATAAAATGATTTGTAATCTGGGATTGATTTTTCAATCTCATGCGATCTAAGGTTGCATTCATTCAAACGGACACGTTTCGAAGGAGGTGCAAATGAGCGAATTTTATATCGGTGAGATCCGCCTCTTCCCCTTTGCGAGAATCCCCGACGGCTGGCACGCCTGCGACGGGGCGCTTCTGCCCGTCAATCAAAATCAGGCGCTTTATTCGCTATTGGGAACCCGCTTCGGCGGCAACAGCACGAACTTCGCCCTGCCGGACCTTCGCGGGCGCGTGCCGGTGGGCTTCAATACTGAAACCATCGCCAATCGCCTGACCATCAACATGGGCACCGCAGCGGGCTCGGAGACGGTGACGCTCTCCCAGAGCCAAATGCCCGTGCACACGCACGCGTATCGCGCGGCAACGGCGGAAGCGACGGCAACGGCGCCGACCAACGCGGTCTTCGCGACCGTCAAGCAGGTCGATTCCGCCCAGGCCCAGGCCAATCTCTACGGACCCACAACCGCGCTGACTGCGCTGAAGGCAGACACGCTGCGCTCCCGGGGTGGTAGTGCCCCCCATGCGAATGTTCAGCCCTCCCTGGTGCTGAACTTCTGCATCGCCCTTCAAGGCATTTATCCAGGGCGCATCTGACCCGACAAATATTGCCCACATCAAAGAAAGGAAACAGGATGTCTGAATATTATGTCGGCGAGATCCGGATGTTTGCAGGCATCAACCCGCCTCGCAATTGGGCATTCTGCAACGGCCCCTTGCTCCCGATCGCAGGCCACGAGGCACTATTTAGCCTCATCGGCGCGACCTATGGCGGGGATGGCATTCAGAACTTCAAGCTGCCGCAGCTGAACGGCCGCGTCCCCATGGGTGTGGGACAAGGCCCCTCCCTAACGCCGCGCGCCCTTGCCGCCTCGTTCGGCGTGGAACAGGTCACGCTCGCGCTCAATGAGATGCCCGCGCACACCCATGTATTGCAAGCCAGCACCGACATGGGCACCAGCCGGACGCCGGATCCGACCCGGATGTTCGCCACCATGCCCAGCAGTTTCAAGCCCTACACCAACCCGCCGTCCTCCGGCACGACCACCGACGACGACTTCGCCGCGGTCGCTATTTCGGACGCCGGTGGCAACGCCCCGCACAGCAATATCATGCCCGTGCTTGGCATCAATTACATCATCGCCTTGCAGGGAATATTCCCGAGCTTCAGTTGAACGCAGGATAATCCCACAAGCAAACACTGGGAGTCGAAAATGGATGGCTACATCGGTGAAGTCCGTTTATTTGGATTTGATTATCCGACAGAAAGCTGGATGCTTTGCCACGGGCAAACTTTGCCGATCGCGGCCCAGCAGGCACTATATTCCGTGATCGGCACCAATTTTGGTGGCAATGGGACGACAACGTTCACCCTGCCGGACCTGCGCGGCACCGCCGCTGTCTGCACCGGCCAAGCCCTCCAGGGCGGGCAGCTCTACCAGCGCGGCACCCGCCTGGGCGTTCCCGAGGTGACGCTCCAACCGGCGCAGATGCCGAGCCACAACCACGTCACGCATCGGGTAAATATCCCGGGCGATCATTCCAACAAGAGCAGCGGTCCGAGCAGCACCAGCTATCCCGCTGCGGTGACCTTTCTTACGACCCCGACGACCGGGACCAACTGGGCAACCACGCAGACCCCCGCCGCCCCCAACACCACGCTCAACGCTTCGAGCATCATGCCGCAGGGCGGCGGCCAACCCCATGGCAATGCGCAGCCGGTGCTCGGCCTCAACTTCTGCATCTGCATTTTGGGCGAGTATCCGGTTCCGGATTGAGCGGATGCAAAGCATAAGCCGGCCCCCTCTGACCCTCCCGCCCGGCGTGCAGCGCCGCGCCGCGCGGGCGGGCGACGAGGCCTTCCTCGAAGGGCTGTTCATCAGTGTTCGCCGTGAAGTCATGGCGCCCGCCGGCTGGCCTGAGGCGCAGTTGCGCCCCTTCCTGGCGGACCAGTACCGCTTCCAGCAGCGCCATTATGCGGTTCATTATGCCGGTGGCATGCGGGACATCGTCGAGCAAGCCGGCGCGCCGGTCGGCCTGTTGCACCTGTTCACGCGCGAGAATGAGGTACGTGTGGTGGATATTGCGCTCGTGCCGGCCTGCCGCAATTCCGGTCTCGGAACCGCGCTGCTGCGCGCGGTGTGCACGGCGGCCGCCGCCCGTGGCCAAAGCGTGAGCCTCAGCGTGGCCCTGGGCAATCCGGCGGCCAGGCTTTACCACCGGCTGGGGTTTCGGCTGGCAGAAGGCGGCGACGAGATCCATCAAAGGATGGTCTGGCGGCCTTGAGTGCCGCCCGGCGGGCGACTTGACACGGTCCTCGCGTCCTGTGCCGCAAGAGCCGCCGAAGTCCTCGCCCTTGGCACGGCCCCTCTCTTCCGGTGTTCGCACCTCGGCTCCGCGACGTGGTCCGGCTCACGCCTAACCTAACGAAAACAGGAACCTCTCCAGAGGCGGGACAGTTGTGTTTCTGCGCCGGCTTCTGTGCGTCGGCGCGACTCCCTCATCGGAAGGTTCTAGATGCGGAATCCAATAGCAATTTTCGCTGCGATCATGGTGGTTGCAGCCCCCCTCGCCACGATCTCGAGCGCCCAGGCGCAGACCCCTTATGGACAACCCGGCTATCGCCAGCCAGGCCCGCCTCCCGGAGCGCATGGAAATCCGGGCCCGCAAGGAAATCCGGGCTATCACCGGGCGCCGCCGAAGGCCAATCCCTATGCTTGGCGCAAGAAGGGCGGGCGGATGCCGCATGGCCGCGGCTATGCCGTCAACGATTATCGTAAGCACGGACTGCGCCAACCCCCGCGCGGCTATCACTGGGTTCGCGACGGGAACAATTACATCCTCGCCGGCATCACCAGCGGGATTATTTCCAGCATCCTGAACGCCACGCGCTAGCCGTATCGTGGCCGGGCCGATGAATTTGGCTCGGCCATGGCGCCTTGCGGGCATGCGGCACCGGCGTTGCGGCTAATTCTCGTCATCGTCCGGCGGCAAGCGATTTTCAGGCCGCGCGAGGGAACCTCCCTGGCCTCCAATCCCGATGCCGATGCCCACGCCACCGCCGCCGGCCATTCCGCCCCCTGCCATTCCGCCGCCCGATCCCTTGTCGCCGCCGCCGCGCCGGGCCTCGTCGGCTCCGCGCTCGGATTTTCCCTTCGCGCCGCTGCCGGATGGGCGCGTCGGGCCTTGCATCGGAAGATCGAGGTCGCCGGGAACCGGAGCGAGATCGAGGGCCGCGCGGACGAAGTCGCGCAGCGAGATCACCAGTTCATGCGTCTGCACGGGGCGGCCGGCGACGAGTTCCCGCACCGCCCGCGCCGCCAAGCGAACCTGCTCGTCGGTGCCGAGCAGGATGACGTCGGACAAGGCGGCTTCCACCGCGTCCCGGACACGCCGCGCCCGGTCCGAACCCACGGGGGTATCGAGGATGCCCAAGGCGTCGCTCTCGGCAACAGGGTCATCGCGCCGGCGCAGCTCACGCAGGTGGGTCGGGTCGACCGTGAGATCCCCGGTGAAGGATCCCCCGAGCGTCTTGTAGGCCGCAATCAGCGTGCGCAGGCGCTCATTGATCTGGCGGTTCATGCGCTCGCGGCGCTGCTGAACGGTGAACATGATCACCAGCCGAATGCCGACGCCGATCAGCGTGACCAAAGCCAAGCCGATCAGCGTCACGAGCAAGCTCTCCCAGGAGCTGAAATCCACGTTTCGCAGCGGCGCCTCCTCGGCCGTCATCCCCTCCCCAACCTACCTCACAAACGCATGTGCCTCGAACCTTTCGGCCGGACGCAATGCCACGTGGGCATGCGAGGCGGCCGGCGCCGGAACTCCCGCAACATGGGGCGACGCAGGAGGCGATCTGGACCTGCCGGCAAACCTGCCGCCGAGGGATGCGGCTTCGCCCATGCGTGGCGGTGCGCGCTGAGGAAGCATGAGGGGTGCTAGGAAGCGTTCAAGGTCCCGCGTTTACGGTGCCGCAGATATCAAGTGATCTCAATCCCTGGCCTGGGAAGCACCAACACCCGCACGACGTTTTGGGGAGTGGTGGGCGCACTAGGGCTCGAACCTAGGACCCGCTGATTAAGAGTCAGCTGCTCTACCAACTGAGCTATGCGCCCGTCGCGAGGACATGTCCTCGTCGGGAGGTGGTCGTGTAGCAGAGCTGTTTTGCCCTGTCCAGCGCTGCCTGTGGAAAACGCCGCCCTTTTGCGGGGCGGCGTTTTCTCATTCCTTGAAGGCCTCTTCGCGGGTCTTCTGCACCGAGGGCAGCACCACCACCACCAGGGCTGCCGCCGCCAGGAACAGCAGCACCGCCGAGATCGGGCGCGTGACGAACACGGTGGGATCGCCGCGCGAGATCAGCATCGCCCGGCGCAGATATTCCTCCAGCATCGGGCCGATGACGAAGCCCAGCAGCAGCGGCGCCGGCTCGCACTCCAGCTTCACCAGCACGTAGCCCAGCACCCCGAACAGGGCCATGGTGTATACGTCGAACGTGTTGTTGTTCACGCTGTAGACGCCGATGCAGCAGAACGCGACGATGGCCGGAAACAGGATGTGGTACGGTACGGTGAGCAGCCGAACCCAGATGCCGATCAACGGCAGGTTCAGCAGCACCAGCATGAAATTGCCGATCCACATGGAGGCGATGACGCCCCAGAACAGGTCGGGCTTTTCCGTCACCACGTTCGGCCCGGGCGTGATGCCCTGGATGATCAGCGCGCCGATCATCAGCGCCATCACCGGGTTGGAGGGGATGCCAAGGGTCAGCATCGGGATGAAGGAGGTCTGCGCGCCGGCATTGTTGGCGCTCTCAGGTCCCGCCACGCCCTCGATCGCGCCCTTGCCGAAGCGTCCGGGCGTCTTGGAGATCTTCTTCTCGATGGAATAGGCCGCGAAGGAGGAGAGCATGGCGCCGCCGCCGGGCAGGATACCCAGGAACGAGCCGAGAACCGTGCCCCGGATCACCGGCGCGATGATCGCCTTGAACTCGTCCTTGGTCAGCATCAGGCTCTTCACCTTGGCGGCGACGAGGCTGCGCTGGGATTCGTCCTCCAGATTGCGGATGATCTCGCCGAGGCCGAACATGCCCATGGCCAGCGCCACGAAATCGAACCCGTCGGCGAGATCGGGAACGCCGAAATCGAACCGCGGCACGCCGGTGTAGATGTCTTGACCCGCAAGGCCCAGCAGCAGGCCGAGCACGATCATCGCCAGCGCCTTCACGATGGAGCCGGAGGCCAGCGTCACCGAGGCGACGAGGCCGAGCACCATCAGCGAGAAATATTCCGGCGGGCCGAATTGCAGCGCGAGGTCGGCGAGCGGCGGGGCGAACACCGCCAGCAGGAAGGTCGCGACCGTGCCGGCGAAGAACGAGCCGAGCGCGGCGGTGGCGAGCGCCGCCCCCGCCCGTCCCTGGCGCGCCATCTGGTGACCGTCGATGGCCGTCACCACGGAGGAGGATTCGCCCGGCAGGTTGATCAGGATCGCCGTCGTGGAGCCGCCATATTGGGCGCCGTAATAGATGCCCGCCAACATGATCAGCGCCGACACCGGCGGCAGGCCGAAGGTGATCGGTAGCAGCATGGCGATGGTGGCGATGGGGCCGAGCCCCGGCAGCACGCCGATCAGCGTGCCCAGCAGCACGCCGATGAAGCAGTAGAACAGGTTCTGAAACGAGAGCGCGACGGAAAAGCCGAGGCTGAGATTGTCGATGAGTTCCACGACGCGCTCCTCAATAACCGCCCAGCCAGGGGCCGAGCAGGGACAGGGGCAGGCCGAGGCCGACGATGAACACCGCCCAGCAGAACACCACCATCACAGCGGTGATGGCGAGCGCGGTGAGGGGGCGGAACTTGCGGCTGGCGAGCGCGGAGACGAACACCGTTATGGCGAGCGTCGGCAGAAAACCGAGCGGGCGGATGGCGGCACCGAAGAACACCGTGCACGCCGTCAGCAGGATCAAGCCGCGCCAGGCGATCGATATGGTGCGATCACCCTCGAACCGCAGGCCGTTGATCAGCACGATCAGGCCGAGAATTCCCATCAGCACGGAGAGCAGGAGCGGGAAATAGCCCGGCCCCATCCGCACCGCGGTGCCCATGGCCAATTGCTGAGTCTGCAGGCCGAAGATCACCGCCAGCGCGATGAACAACAGGCCGGACAAGACGTCCTTAGGACTGCGGATGAACCCCATCGACCCCATTCCCTGGTTTTGATTGCGACGGCATGGCCGGAGCCGCGCGGCGTACGTCAGCGTGCCTGTGGCGAGGATTTGTGCATGCGCTGGACTTAAAGACGTCCGGCAGGCCTTTGCCCGCCGGACGCGTGTTACACGGGTCGACCGTGCGACCCTGTGGCGATCCTCAGTCCGCGTAGACGCCGGCGGCTTCGATCACCGGCTTCCACTTGGCGACTTCCGCCGCCAGGAACTGCTTGTGGAAGGCCGGGCTGCGGCGATCCTTCGGCTCCGGCTCGGTGCCGAGGTCGGCGAAGCGGGCGACCACCTTGGGGTCTTCCAGCGCCGTGTTCAGCGCCGCGTTGAGCTTGTCGACGATCTCCTTGGGCGTGCCCTTCGGCGCGTAGAGGCCGTGCCACACCGCGACTTCGAAGTCCTTCAAGCCGCTTTCCTGCATGGTGGGCAGGTCGGGCAGAGACTTCACGCGGTCCTTGGTGGTGACCGCATAGGCCTTCACCTTGCCGCCCTTGATCTGGCCGGTGGTGTTGGTGGTCTGGTCGCACAGCAGGTCGATCTGGCCGCCGACCAGATCGTTCATGGCCGGGCCCGTGCCCTGGTAGGGAACGGTGGTCATCTGGGTGCCGACGGCCGACATGAAGAGCATGCCGCACAGGTGCGAGGCGGCGCCGACGCCGGCATTGCCGTAGGTGACCTTGTCCTTGTTCTTCTTCACGTACTCGATCACGTCGGCGATGGTCTTCGGCTCGAAGCCGGGCTTGGCGATCAGCGTCATGGGCACGGCGGTTACGAGGCCGACATCCTCGAAATCGGTGATCACATTGTACGGCAGCTTGCGATAGAGCGAGGCCGAGGTCGCCTGTCCGATATGATGCAGCAGCACGGTGTAGCCGTCGGGATTGGCCTTCGCCACCTGTCCCGCGCCACGGGTGCCGCCCGCGCCGCCGACATTCTCCACGATCACCTGCTGGCCGAGGGTCTTCGACATGGATTCGGCGACCAGGCGCGCCACCGTGTCGGTGGGGCCGCCAGCCGCGAACGGCACGACCATGGTGATGGGGCGGGTGGGATAGGCCTGCTGCGCGACAGCCGGCCCTGCGGCCAGCCCGAGGATCGCGGCGGCGGCCACAAGTGCGTGTTTCATTCGCATAGGGTCCTCCATGAAAGCGGCGGGGCGTTTTTGATTGGCGAGAACATTCCCCTGCTTACGTTGAAGTAGGTCGGCGGGGTTCCAGTCAAGCGCGACTTTACTCTTATTTCCCGGAAGCTTCCCCAGAGGAGATTTTAGGTTGCACTGCAACACAACCTCAGAAGTGCTGGAAACAACAGGCGAACGACGGACCGCCATCAATAAGTCTATGATTTGCCTCATTTTTCTATTTTTTCAGAGGGAACTAGCTTGGACGGGGGTGGTTTTCGACACAGGCATAGGAGTGCATGTGCATGACCGAGATTTCTCGCCCGCTTTTGATCGCGGGCCTTGCGGTGAGCTTTCTCCTCCAAGGTCCGGCCACCGCAGCATGGGCGCAGGGCGCGGCATCCGCGCAGCAAGGCGGCGGGCCGCAGGAGCGGGTGAGCATCGACGTGTTCTATGCCCCGCTCGCCGAGCACGGCACCTGGGTCGCCCATCCCGAATATCAGTATGTCTGGATTCCCTCCGGCCTGGACGCCTCCTGGCGGCCCTATCAGGAGGGCCGGTGGATCTGGACCGAGGCGGGCTGGTATTGGGAATCGGGCGAGCCGTTCGCCTGGGCCACCTATCATTACGGCCGCTGGAGCTATGAGCCCGAATACGGCTGGTTCTGGGTGCCGGGCGACACCTGGGCGCCGGCCTGGGTGAAATGGCGGCGCGGCGATGAACGTACCGGCTGGGCGCCGATCGCCCCCGATGCGCCCGGCTTCGCCTATGGCGCGCCAAAGCGCTACGAGGTTCCGGTGGCGGAAAGCTGGGTGTTCGTGGAGGACCGCTATCTCACCGCCCCCGACCTCGCGCTGCGCGTCGAGCCGATCTCCGGGATCGGCGCGTGGCTGGAGAGCGACCCGCGCGAATATGATCCGGTCTATCGCGACGGCGCGGTGATGACGCGGTTCGTGGACGAGCAGGAGATCGCCCGGGTCTCGGCGACGCCGGTGGTGACGCGGCAGGTGGTCTATGTGGATCGCTACAGCGAGGAATTCGTGGCCCCGAACGGCACCTATATCGGCGTCTACCGGCCGCTGGTGCGACGCGGGCCGGTGGTGGCGCCGCCGCGCTATTCCCGGGAGATCGCGCCCGACCGGCGCATCGTCATCAACCAATATGTGCGCACCGAGGGATCGGGGCTTTCCGCCCCCTCGGCCGCCTTGCTGGCGGTGCTCGGCGTGCAGCAGCGCGTGCAATTGCGCGAGACGCGCTGGGGTGGCGACCCGCAGGCCTATCAACGCGACGTCGAGCGCTTCCGGCAGGATGAGCGCGGCGCGCTGGAGCAGCGCTGGTCGCAATCCGAGCGCGATGCCCGCGCGTTCGAGCAGCAGCGCAGCCAGGCCATACGTCAGCGCGAGCAGAGCCAGCGCAACGTCTTCCAGCAGCGCCAGCAGCGCGCCGACGAGGTGATTCAGCGCCTGCAGCGCGAACGCCCCGATGCCCTCCCCGCGACCGTGCCTGCCGGCACGCCGGCTGCCACCCCGGCCCAGTCGCCGGGCCCGGAGGCGCCCAAGCCCGAGGCCCCCAATCCGCGCCCGCCGGCTGGCCCCGCGGCCGTGCCCCAGGCGGTTCCTCCGCCGTCCCCGGGTGGACCGGCGAACCGACCCGCACAGTCACCTCCGGGTGCCGAGCGGCCCGATCGCCCGACGCCGCCACCTCCGGCTGCCGCGCGGCCGGAAACCCCGCCGCCTCCCGGCGCACCCCGTCCCGATGCGCCGCGTCCTGACGCCCCGCGTCCCGATGCCCCGCGTCCGCCCCAGGCCGAGCGGCCCGATCGCCCGACGCCACCGCCTCCGGCAGCAGCGCGGCCGGAAACCCCACCGGCTGCCGGCGCACCCCGTCCCGGTGCACCACGTCCCGACGCCCCACGTCCTGATGCCCCACGTCCTGATGCCCCACGTCCGCCCCAGGCGGAACGGCCCGATCGCCCGACACCGCCGCCTCCCGCAGCCGCTCAACCCGCGCCCCAGAAGCCGCCGCAGGTGGATCGCCCCGAGCGCATGCCGGATCGAACCCCGCCGGCCGAACGCGGCGCGCCGCCGGAGCGGGTGACCCCACCGGCCCCGGAGCGCAGCGAGCCGGCCCAGCGACCGCCGCAGAGGGAGCGCGAAGCGACCCCGGAACGTCCCGCCGCGCCGGAACGGCCGCCCCAGGCCGAGCGCCCGCCGGAGCGTCCGGCGCCCCAGCGCCCCGCCGTCGCTCCTCCTCAGGCCGCACCGGCTGCGCCACCCGCAGCGGCGGCCCCGCGTCCGCCCCAGGCGGACCGGGCGCCGGAGCGCCCCGCCGCTCAACCTCCAGCAGCGGCCCGCCCGCCGCAGGGCAAGCCAGCGCCCGGGGGTCCCGGCGCACCTCCAGATGGCCCCGGTGGGGCTCCCGACAAGGACGGCAAATAACGAAAAGGGCCGGGCAAATTGCCCGGCCCTTCTCGTTTCTAGCCTGTCGTTCCGCTGGCCGATGCCAAGCGGGCTTAAATCAGCCCACCGCGGCCTGCGCGTTCACGCTGTTGCGCTTCACCGCCAGCTTGTTCAAGGCGGTGATGTAGGCCTGCGCCGAGGCGACCAAAGTATCGGGATCGGCGGCGCGGGCGGTCACCACCTTGCCGTCTTCCTCCAGGCGCACGGAGACTTCCGCCTGCGCGTCCGTGCCCTCGGTGACGGCATGGACCTGATAGAGTTCCAGCTTGGCGTGATGGGGCACCAGGGCCTTGATGGCGTTGAAGGTGGCATCCACCGGGCCGTTGCCCTCGGCCTCCTCGGTCATCACCTTGCCGTCCACCTCCAGCTTCATGGTGGCGCGCTGCGGGCCGTGGGTGCCGGCGATGACGGAGAGCGAAATCAGCTTGGTGCGGTCGTAGGCGGCGGCGATGCCGCGATCCACCAGCGCCTCGATGTCCTCGTCATAGACCACCTTCTTGCGGTCGGCGAGGTCCTTGAAGCGGGTGAAGGCATCGTTCAGGGCATTCTCGCCCAATTCGTAGCCCAGGGTCTTCAGCTTGTCGCGGAAAGCGGCGCGGCCGGAATGTTTGCCCATGACCAGCGAGGTCTTGGTGACGCCCACGCTCTCGGGGGTCATGATCTCATAGGTCTGGTTGTGCTTCAGCATGCCGTCCTGGTGGATGCCGCTCTCGTGGGAGAAGGCGTTCCGCCCGACGATGGCCTTGTTGTACTGCACCGGGAACGAGGTGACGCCCGATACCAGCTTGGAGGCGCGGGTCAGCATCTGCGACTGCACACCGGTGGTGTAGGGCAGCACGTCCCGACGCACGGTCAGCGCCATCACCACTTCTTCCAGGGCGGCATTGCCGGCGCGCTCGCCGATGCCGTTGATGGTGCATTCGATCTGCCGCGCCCCGCCTTCCAGGCCGGCGAGGGAATTCGCCACCGCCAGGCCCAAATCATTGTGGCAATGCACGGAGAAGATCGCCTTGTCGGCATTCGCCACCGTCTCGCGCATGGTGCGGAACATGGTGCGATATTCGTCCGGCGTCGCATAGCCGACCGTGTCGGGCAGGTTGATGGTGGTGGCGCCGGCCTTGATGGCGGCGTCCACGCAGCGGGCGAGATAATCCAGCGGCGTGCGGGTGGCGTCCATGGCCGACCATTCCACGTCTTCCACCAGGTTGCGGGCCTGGGTGACGGTGGCGGTGATGATTTCCAGCACCTCTTCCTGCGTCTTGCGCATCTGGTGTTCCAGATGGATCGGCGAGGTGGAGACGAAGGTATGGATGCGGCCGCGCCGGGCATGGCGCACCGCTTCGCCGGCGCGGGCGATGTCGCCGGGAATGGCGCGGGCGAGGCCGGCGATCACGGCGCGCTTGGAGCGGCGGGCGATCTCGGCCACCGATTCGAAATCGCCGATGGAGGCGATCGGGAAGCCCGCCTCAATCACATCGACGCCCATTTCGTCCAGCAATTCCGCCACCTGGAGCTTCTCTTCCAGGGTCATGGAGGCGCCGGGGCATTGCTCGCCGTCGCGCAAGGTGGTGTCGAAGATGACCACGCGATCCTTATCGGAAGCCGCAGGCGTTTCGGAATGCGAGGTCTCATGATGAGCGGTCATTGGCTCGGTCCTTCTCGGGTCTCGGCCGGTCTCCCGCGCGCATCTGGCGTCTTAAGGGAGAAGGGGCCGCAATTGCGCTGATGTCTCGTTCAGATCCGATCCCCTGAGTGCCCAGGCGCGCAGCGCCCGGCCGGCCCTCAGGGGCGGCTAAGGAGAAGGAGCGCGCGCAGAATAAGAGCGTTTCCCGCCACCCATGGGGTGCGGGAGGAGGGACCTGCGCAGTTCGTCGAAGGGGACGACACGGTTTCGCGGCTCGCTCAATGGCTCTCGGACGGTCCTGATAACCCAATTGCATCGCCCGCACAAGGCTCGGCCCGGATACGTGTCCGCCACCGCGAACGCCCTTGCGGCATGGCGCGCGAGGCGCCACCCTTCCGCTGGGATCATCGGGAGACCGCCATGAAGGCTCGCTTGCTCACCTGCACCCTTGCCGGATTGCTGCTATCCGCCTGCACCACCACATCCTCCCCGCCGCCGCTCGCCCGTGCGCCCAGCGCGACCGGCGGCGTGGCGGATTCCACCGGCGGTGCGGCAAGCTGCACCTCGGCGCTCGCCAATTTCCAGACGGTGGTGGACGCGGACGCCGCGAGCGGCAATCTCAACCAGAGTGTCTTCCGCAGGATCTCGGCAGACCTCGCCACGCCCAAGGCCACTTGCGCCGCCGGCAAGGATGGCGAATCGCGCAGCCAACTCGCCGCCATCCGCGCGCGCTACGGCTATCCCTGAGGGGCCAGCCGCCCTTGCGTTAGAGCTTTTGCCGACAGCGGCCGCCGGCTTCAGGCAGGGCTCAATCCCTCGCCCAGCGCCACCGGAGATAATCGGCGGCGAACGAGGCGACGGGCGGCCCGAGATCTTGCGGGCCCGCTGCGAGGATCGTGCGGGCGAGCTCGGGCTTCTTCTCGCCAGCGATGAAGGCGTCGATCCTCTCGGCGAGCGCGGCGGCGCTTTGCGGGAACACCATGCGCCGCATGAGGCAGATATAGGCGCCGTCGAACACGGCCTCCCACCCCTCGCCCAGCCGGGCGCCGACATCTGAAAGGCCGGTCTCCTCCTCCAGCTCGCGCAGCACCGAGCCGTAGAGATCGACCGCACCGGAGGGGGTGATGTCGCTGAGGTCGGGCGTTCCGCCGGGAAAGAACACGCGCCCCGCATTCACCGTGTGCGCACCCATCTCCCCCATCACGAACACGCCGTCGCTCCCCTCCAGCGCCGGCAAGGCGAAGATGTTCCAGACGCCGAGATCGGGCCAGTCCCGGTCGCGCCACCAGGTGAACGACGCGTAATCGATCTCGATGCACGCGCCGCAGAGCACGCCGTCTTCGAGGGTGTAGCGCCGCAGCACCAGGACGCGGCCGTTCCACAAGAAGGGATTGGCCGCGACGCGGGCGGCGAAATGGGCATCGATCTCCGGCCTGTGGGCTTCCGCCTCATGCCACACGCCGGGCTCGACGCGGATGTCGAGCTGGCGGACCGGCACCACACGCGCCGGGGCGCGGACGGTCAAAGTGTCCATCTGCGCCCCGCCTGCGTCATGCGTGTTCCAACACCGGATAGTCGGTATAGCCCTCGGCGCCGCCGCCATAGAGCGTCTCGCGCTTCATTTCGGCCAGGGGCGCGCCGGTGCGCAGGCGCGCCACCAGGTCCGGATTGGCGATGAACGGGCGGCCGAAGGCGATCAGGTCCGCCTTGCCTTCCGCCAGCACCTTTTCCGCGAGCGCGAGGTCATAGCCGTTATTGGTGATCCAGGTGCCGGAATAGCGGGCGCGCAATTGCTCGAAATCGAAGCTCGGGTCGACATCGCGCGGGCCGCCGGTGGCGCCCTCCACCACATGGATATAGACCGGCTTCAACTTCTCCAGCTCCTCCACCGCATAGTTGAACAGCGGCTGGGGATTGCTGTCGGTCAAATCGTTCGCCGGGGTGACCGGGGACATGCGCAGACCGGTGCGCTTGGCGCCGATCTCCTCAATGACCGCCGCCGTCACCTCCAGCAGCAGGCGGGCGCGGTTTTCGATCGAGCCGCCATAGGCATCGGTGCGCTTGTTGGCGCCGTCGCGGAGGAACTGGTCCAACAGATAGCCGTTGGCGGCGTGGATCTCGACCCCATCGAAACCGGCGGCGATGGCATTGGCGGCGGCGCGGCGGTAATCGGCGATGATGCCGGGAATTTCGGCGAGGTCCAGGGCGCGGGGTGCGGAGGTCTCGACAAAGCCGTTGTTCACGAAGGTCTTGGTCTTGGCGATGATGGCCGAAGGCGCCACCGGGGCGGCGCCGTTGAGCTGGAGGGAAACGTGGGAGACGCGTCCCACATGCCAGAGCTGGACCACGATATGGCCGCCCTTGGCATGGACGGCGTCCGTCACTTTCTTCCAGCCGGCCACCTGCTCGGCGCTATAGATGCCCGGCGTGTCCTGATAGCCCTGCCCCTGCTGGGAAATCTGCGTGGCTTCCGTGACGATCAGCCCGGCGGACGCGCGCTGGGCGTAGTATTCCACGGCCAGGGGGCCGGGCACGAAGCCGGGCAGCGCGCGGTTGCGCGTCAGCGGCGCCATCACGATGCGGTTGGGAAGGCTCATGTCACCAAGGCGATAGGGGTCGAACAGCGTGGCTTTCGCGTCGCTCATGGGGGGCTCCTGCTTTGCGGCCTGCGGCCGGCAATAGTGCGTTGCAACACACATAGTTACGCACCGGCGCCAACCAAGTGGGGCGTACAGGTTTTCGCCATGTATCCCAGGGCCGTGACATCAAAGATGCAGTACGCCCTCCGCCACCACCACCGCATTGCCGCCGATGGTCGCTTCCGTCACCTGCCCGCCCTTGACTGTGAAGCCGAGATTGATGCGGCTCGGCCGTCCCATCTCGAAGCCCTGGTCGATGCGCACCTTGTGGTTCCCCTCCACCCGCGCCTCCGCGTCCAGCAGCACGGCCGGAAAGGCGGCGGCGGCGGCGCCGGTGGCGGCATCCTCCTCCGTTCCAAGGCCGGGCGAGAACATGCGCGCACGGAAATCCGCGTCGCCCTCCTCGTCCGGCGTATAGAGATAGAGCGCCTCGCCATAGGACCCGAGGTTGCGGATGAAGGCCGCTTCGTCCGGCCGGGCGCGGGCGAGCGCCGTGAGGTCGGCCATCGGCACGAACAGGAACGGCACGCCCGCCGTGGCCACCACCGGGCGATGGGCATCGAAGCCGATGTCGCTGACGCTCAGATTGAGCGCGTCCGCGCAGGCCTTGCGGGAGATGTCCACGTCCTCCAGCGTGCTGCGGCGGGGCACGATGAAGGTGGCACTGCCCTTGCGGGCGCCGGAGGCATCGCTCGTCACGTCGCAGATCAAGGTGCCGATCTGCTCCTCCAGCCGCATCGCCCCCTTGGCGAGCTTGTCTTCCAGCGCCAGCAGCACCGCCGCGCCAACGGTGGGATGCCCGGCGAACGGCATTTCATGGGCGGTGGTGAAGATGCGCACCCGCGCGCGGTGGGCGGGGTCCTTCGGCGGCAGCACGAACACCGTTTCGGAAACGTTGAACTCGCGGGTGATCTGCTGCATGGCGGCGTCGTCCAGCCCCGCCGAATCCAGTACGATCGCCAGCGGGTTGCCGCCGAACGGGCGCGAGGTGAAGACATCGAGCGTCACATAACGGCGCGGCATGGCGGATCACCCGGTGAGGCAGGTGCGAGACGACGGCTCGCACTGCACTGGCCACAGTTTTGCCTTAAACTAACTCGGGCGTGAAGACGTGGCTTGGTCGCACGAACTCGTCTTGCGCCGCCACCAACAACAATTCGCGCGCCCCGGCCTTATGGGTCGCCTGCAACACGCCATAGATCGAGGAGGCGGCCGCCCCCAGCGCCACCGCCACGCTGCCGCTGCGCATCCAGTGGAAATAGAACAGGGCCGCGATGGCATCGCCCGCCCCGTTGAGGGAAACGTCGAGGCGCGGCGTGCGCACCAGGAATGTGCCCTCGGGGCCGCAGGCCATGAGGTCGATGGATTGGGCGGGGGTTTCGGCGGTGTGCAGGCTGGTCACGAGCACCACCTTCGGCCCGCTGTCGCGCAACCGCGTGCAGGCGGCGATCGCTTCGGCCCGCGTCGCGAGCGGATGTCCCGTCAGCCATTCCAGCTCGAACTGGTTGGGGGTGATGACATCGGCCGCCGGCACCGCCACGTCGCGCATGAATTCGGGAATGCCGGGCCGCACGAAAATGCCGCGCCCCACGTCGCCGATGACCGGATCGCAGCAATAGGTGGCGCGCGGGTTCTCGGCGCGCACCCGGGCGACGCTGGAGAGGATCGCCGCGCCGAGATCCGCCGAGCCCATATAGCCGGAAAGAACCCCGTCGCAGGCGGCGAGTTGGCCGCGCTCGGCGATGCCCTCCACCAATTCCAGCACCAGCTCGGCCTCGAACACCTGCCCGCGCCAGGCGCCATAGCCGGTGTGATTGGAGAATTGCACGGTATGGATCGGCCACACCTCCACCCCGAGGCGCTGCAGCGGGAATACGGCGGAGGCGTTCCCCACGTGTCCGTAGGCGACATGGGACTGGATGGAGAGGAGATTCATGGCCGCATCCGCTCGGGAGGATGCGGCGGCGTTAGCGCGCATCGGCCTGCAGCACAAATGGATTTTGCTGATGCGCGCGACAAGCGCCGGTGATGGCCCTGCCCGGCGCGCCCCCCTGCCCCAAGGTCGCGTCAGAAGAAGCCGCATGAAGCCGACTGCGCCCGGCTTCAGATTTCCGGCGTGGTAGAATAGGCGCGTCGGCTGACGCGGGCGATCAGGCCGCGCGGCAGAAGGCGCACCGCGAACGTCATCAGCCGGTTCGCGGGGCCCACCACCTCCACCCTTTTGCCCGCCAGCATGGCGCGATAGCCCGCCTGCGCCACCGCGGCGGCATCGGCCACCTGCGCGCGGAACACCCGCGTCGCTCCCATGCCGGCACGGGCGGCGAAGCCGGTATGGGTCGGGCCGGGGCACAGCGCGGTCACGGCGATCCGGGTCTCGCTCAATTCCTCGCTCAGCGCCTCGGAGAAAGAGAGCACATAGGCCTTGCTGGCGGCATAGACGGCGGCGAACGGGCCCGGCGCGAAGGCGGCGGTTGAGGCCACCTGAACGATCCGCCCCTGCCCGCGCGCCACCATGCCCGGCAGCGCGGCGCGGGTGAGCGCGGTCAAGGCGGCGATATTGGTGGCGATCATGGCGAGCGCCAGGGCTTCGTCCGCATCGACGAACGGGCCGTAGGCGCCGAAGCCGGCATTGTTCACCAGCACGTCGAGTTCCAGGCGCTCCACCTCGCGGCAGAGCTGCGCCACCGCGGCGGGATCGGCAAGATCGGCGGCGCGAATGGAAACCGCGCCCGCCCCGCCCGCCCGCAGCTCGGCCGCCGCTGCCTCGAGACGCACGGCGTCGCGGGCGACCAGGATCAGGGCGAAGCCGTCGCGCGCCAGAAGGCGGGCGAACTCCAGGCCGATCCCGCCATTGCCGCCGGTGACCAAGGCGAGGCGCGCCTCGCCGGCGCGGGTCGGGGACGTCTCGGGATCGCGGGCCATCGCTTTTGCTTCCTATCCGCCAGCGGAGGGCGATCTTCAGCCGACGCCCCGGCTGGCGCAAGGTACGACGGGCAGCGGGCCCGCGCCGCAAGCCGCGCCGGCTGCAAGGCCACGCCCCTAGCTTTGCGCGCAGGCGTCTTGCGGGGCCGCACGGAGCATGCCACTTCCTGCGCCACCATGCCTCTGCCGACGCGCCCTTCCCAGACCCTTCCGCCCTTCACCCCATCGCGCTCGGCGCTCGGCGCCGTCCGGCGAAGGCGCCCGCGCGCCGGCCGCACCCTGACCGGTGCGCTGCTGGCTCTGCTGGCGGCGACCCCGGCGCTCGCCGCCCCGGTCTGCTATGCCCCCGATGCCCTGCGTGCACGGCCGGGCGAGGAGATGGTGCGCCGGGCCGGCGCGCCGGTCGCCCTGCCCGATGTGCGCCTGCCCGCCGCGCGCCCGGTCCCGGCCGCGCTGTCCGGCTCGATCCGCCGCGTCGACCTGCCGCCGGGCGTGAAGCTCGTGGCCCTCACCTTCGATCTGTGCGAGGCCTCCGGCGAGGTCTCCGGCTATGACGGCGCCCTGGTGGATTATCTGCGCGCCGAGCATGTGCCCGCCACCTTCTTCGGCGGCGGCAAATGGATGATCAGCCATCCCGAGCGGGCGTCCCAGATCATGGGGGACGCCGGATTCGAGATGGGCAACCACACCTGGTCCCACGCCAATCTCGCGGTGAAGACCGGCGAGGCCATGACCCGGCAGGTGGACGATGCCGACACCGCCTTCGCCCTCACCCGCGCCGATGCCTCGACGGCGGGCTGCATGCTGGCGAAGGTGCCGGCGCGCCCCGCTTTGTTCCGCTTTCCCTACGGCTCGTGCAGCGCCGAATCGATGAACTATGTGAACGAGACCGGCCATCTCGCGATCCAGTGGGACGTGGATTCCGCCGATCCCGCCTTCCTCGGTGCCACTTTGATGGCGCAGAATATGCTGCGTGCGATCCGCCCCGGCTCCATCGTGCTGATGCACGCCAACGGGCGCGGCAAGCACACCGCCGAGGCTCTCCGGCAATTGATTCCGGCGCTGCGGGCGAAAGGCTATGGATTCGTCACCGTGTCGGACCTGATCGCGGCGGGAAAGCCGGTGGTCGCGTCGACCTGCTATTCCGAGCGGCCGGGCGATACCCGGGTGTATGACGAAGCCGCCCGGACCGGTCGCCATATTCTCTCACGGCCCTGAAGCCGCTTCACCTTATCCAGGCCTGCGAACCAAAAAAGAAAGACCTTCCCATGCTTTTCGCCCGCGACCTTGCCCACGATGTGCGATCCGGCCGCCTCACGCCCCTCGACCTTGTGAACTTGTGCGCGCAGGCGATTGCCGAGCATGAGGAAGACGTGCGCGCCTTCGCGGCCCTCGACCTCGACGCGGCCCGCGCCGCCGCGCAGGTGCCGGGCCGGGCCGACCGCCCGCTGGCCGGCGTGCCGTTCGCGGTGAAGGACATCCTCGACACCCGCGAACTGCCCACCGAATATAATTCCCCCGCCTATGCGGGACATCGGCCGGCGGCCGACGCGCCGGTGGTGACCCAGGCGAAGCGCGGCGGCGCGGTGCTGCTGGGCAAGACGGTGACCACGGAATTCGCCTTCCTGCAGCCCAGCGGCACGCGCAATCCGCACCGCCTCAGCCATACGCCGGGCGGCTCCTCCGCCGGCTCGGCGGCGGCGGTCGCGGCCGGCATGGTGCCGTTCGCCATCGGCACCCAGACCGGTGGTTCGGTGGTGCGGCCGGCGTCCTATTGCGGCGTCACCGGCTACAAGCCCACCTTCCGCACCTTGCCGACCTTGGGCATGAAGACCTTTTCCTGGCATCTCGACACCATCGGCCTGTTCGGCGCCCGGGTGCAGGACGTGGCCTTCGCCGTCGCCGGCATGACCGGACGCGACCTCGATATCGGCAATGAGGTGGCGCAGGCGCCGCGCATCGCCGTGATCCGCACGCCGCGCGCCGACCAGGCCGACGCCGACGCCCATGCCGCGCTCGACGCGGCCGCCCGCGCGGTCGCCGCCGCCGGAGCGAGCGTCACCGAGATCGACCTGCCGCCGGAACTGGAAGCCGCCGATACGATCCATACGACGATCCAGGATTTCGAGGCCGCCATTTCGTTCGCGGACGAATACGACCGGCTGCGCCACATGCTCTCGCCGCTGCTGGCGCGCCATCTGGAGCAGGCGGCGCTGATCGAGCCGGACGCCTATGATAGCGCAAGGCGCACCGCCAAGCGGGCGCGCCAGCGGCTCGGCGACTTCTTCGCCGATTACGACGCCATCCTCACCTTCTCCGCCCCCGGCACCGCGCCGGAAGGCTATGGCACCACCGGTTCCGCCATCTTCAACCGACTGTGGACGCTGATGGGCACCCCGACGGTGAACGTGACCGGCCTTTCCGGCGCCAATGGCATGCCCATGGGGGTGCAGGTCGTGGGGCGTTTTGGGCGGGATCGCACGGCCCTCACCGTCGCCGCGCTGGTGGAACGCGCGATCCAAAACTGAAATACAATATATCAGCATCCATCAAAGTGCAGTGCGAAACTGCTAAGCGTGCGGGATCGCTCAATTCTCTGAAAGGCGCGCTGCAGCGCAGAATATTCAACCGCGCTGCGGCAGCGTTATTTGCTTTTCCATTTTTTCTTCTTTGTTAAGCTTCGCGCGGAGATCGACCAAAAAAGGACTTGGGAAGTGGACCTGGGCTCGATACTCGACGTGTTGAAAGTGAGCAGCGCTTTTGCCGTGATCGGCGCGGTGCTCCTGGGCATGTTCTGAGTTTGGCCACACGCCCAAGCCGCCTTCGCAGAAGACCAAAAATCACGAAGGGCAAGGTCGATCAGCGCGGCGCTGGAGACGAACTCTCCGGCGCCGCGTGCCTCCTCCGCCATCCGCGCGCATGTCCTGCCCCCCTTGCCGCGGTGCGCATTTTTTTATCCATCGCGTTCGCACCATCTTCCCCTCGGGAAGGATCCGCCACCGCGCCGGACGGACGGTCCGCTAGGTCTTTGACCCTAAATGTCTTTTTGTTGCGACAATTGAGCTGTGACGCAGCCTCGCGCCATCAGTGACAGATTTATGAAGCTTCGCCTTGAAGGATTTGCAAGGCTGCGGCGGCGTCCGATCACCCCAGTGTCATAAGACTGTTGCGGCGCACCCCTAAGGATCTGCCCGGTAAGCACCGGAGCAAAACCGATGATGGTGATCGAAGGGCTGACCTGCCGATTTGGCGATAAGGTCGCCGTGTCGAACGTCAACCTAGAGATCGGTCAGGGCGCCTTTATCGGCGTGATCGGCCGTTCGGGCGCAGGCAAGTCCACCTTGCTGCGCATGATTAATCGCCTCCAGAATTCCAGCAGCGGCGCCATCCGTTACGACGGCGTCGACGTCACCGCCCTCAAGGGCCGGGACCTCAGGCTGTGGCGCGCCCAGGCCGCCATGATCTTCCAGCAATTCAACCTGGTGGGCCGGCTCGACGTGCTCACCAACGTGCTCATGGGCCGCCTGTCCACCATGCCCCGCTGGCGCGCCCTCAGCAAAGTGTGGAGCGAGCAGGACAAGGCCATTGCCCTGACCGCGCTCGACCAATTCGACATCGCCCAGCTCGCCGCCCAGCGCGCCGACAGCCTCTCCGGCGGGCAGCAGCAGCGGGTGGCCATCGCCCGCGCCCTGGTGCAGGAGCCGGGGCTGATCCTGGCCGACGAGCCCATCGCCTCGCTCGACCCGCGCAACACCAAGGTGGTGATGGACGCGCTGCTGCGCATCAACAAGCATTTCGGCATCACCGTGATGTGCAACCTGCACTCGCTCGATCTCGCGCGCACCTATTGCGACCGCCTGGTGGGCATGGCGGGCGGCCGCGTGGTGTTCGACGGCGCGCCCGAAGCCCTCACCGAAGGGGTGGCGCGCGAACTCTATGGGCTGGAGGCCGGCGAGGTCATGGACCTCGAAGGCGCCCCGGCCGAACCCGAATTCGAAGGCGCCCTGGCGCCGGGAACCGCCACCGTGTGAGGCGGCGCCGCTCCGGCCGCGGGACCTCCGCGCCGGGCTCGAAAGGGGTGCGTGCCGCGCGCGCCCCCCGCGTACGTGCACGCCATGTGGTCGTGCCGCCAGTGTGTCGCGTGCAGCCGCCCGCCACCTGCCGGCACGCCCGTGCGTGGTGCAGAGACCCGATCCTCTTCGCGCGGCCCGCCGCGCGCGGTTCCCAAGACGTACGCGTGACTTCAAGCGTTTCCATACCCCGCGTTTTTCCATACCCCGCATCCTCAAGGAGCGAGACATGCTGACCCGTCGTACCCTCATGACCGTGGCGACCGCCGCGGTGCTCTCGGCCGGCTTCGCCGGCGCCGCCGCCGCCCAGGATTGGAAGGCCAAGTATCCCGAGCTGGTGTTCGCGGTCATCCCGGCCGAGAACGCCTCGGGCGTCACGGATCGCTACCAGCCGCTCATGGACTATCTCTCCAAGGAGCTCGGCGTGAAGGTGACCCTGCGCGTCGCCAACGATTATGCGGCGGTCATCGAAGGCCAGCGCGCCGGCAACGTCCAGATCGCCGCCTACGGCCCGGCCTCCTTCGCCCGCGCGCTGCTCACCGGCGTGAAGACCGAAGCCTTCGCGATCGAAGTGAACCAGGACGGCACCAAGGGCTATCATTCGGTGCTCTATGTGAAGGCCGACAGCCCCTACAAGTCGATCGAGGACCTGAAGGGCAAGAACCTCTGCCTGGTCGATCCCAACTCCACCTCCGGCAACAACGTGCCGCGCTTCGCCCTCAGCAAGATGGGCATCACCCCCGACGCCTATTTCGGCAAGGTGGTCTATGCCGGCTCGCACGAAAACGCCGTGATCGCCGTTCAGCAGGGCACCTGCGACGCCGCCTTCAACTGGTGGAACGACGAGAACGAATCCAACCTCATGCGCATGGATCGCAAGGGGATGGCGAAATACGCGGATTACCGCATCGTCTATAAGTCCGACCTCATCGTGAACTCGCCCTATGCCTATCTGTCGGACCTGCCGGACGATCTGAAGGCGAAGATCCGCGATGCCTTCTTCTCGATCCAGAAGAACGACAAGGCCGCCTTCGACAAGATCTATGAAGGCAAGGCCCAGCCCTGGCAGGCGGTCGACAACGCCGCCTACAAGCCGGTGGTCGATCTGATCAAGTTCGTCGACGAACTACGCAAGAAGAAGGCGTCCTGACGCCGAAGGAGCGGCCCGGCACCCCGCCGGGCCGCTCTTTTTTTTGCCCGACGGACCAGAGCAAAGAGACCATGCCCTTTCCCCTGCCCCATGCCTTCGCGACCCTGCCAGCCGAGCAGCTTGCGCCACTGGCGCGCCATTATGCGGCGGCCATGGCCTCGCGCCGGCGCCATGTCTATATCGGCCTCGCCGCGATCGTGGTCTGCATCGCCCTCTCCTCCTGGATGGGCGAGGTCAAGCCGGGCGTGTTCCTGGAAAATGCGGGGCGGCTCGGGAATTATTTCTACGACATCACCCCGGCCCTCACCCTGGCCAATCTCGGCGCCGACCTCGGCGAATGGTTCTGGAACCTGGACCATTGGCTGAGGCTGCTGTGGGATACCATTCTCATTGCCTATCTCGGCACGGTGTTCGGCGGCATCGGGGCGTTCTGCCTGTGCTTTCTCGCCAGCGCGAACCTCGTGCGGTCACCCTGGATCAGGATGGGCGTGCGCCGCTTCCTGGAATTCTGCCGCACCGTGCCGGAGATCGTGTTCGCCCTGCTGTTCGTGGTGGCGTTCGGCCTCGGCCCCATGCCCGGCGTGCTGGCGCTGTCGATCCACACCATGGGTTCGCTCGGCAAATTGTTCGCCGAGGTGGTGGAGAACATCGACATGAAGCCGGTGGACGGGGCGACCGCCTCGGGCGCCGACTGGGTGCAGACCGTGCGCTTCGCGGTGCTGCCCCAGGTGCTCTCCAATTTCGCCTCCTACGGCCTGCTGCGCTTTGAGGAGAATGTGCGCGAGGCCGCCATCATGGGGTTCGTCGGCGCCGGCGGCATCGGCCAGGACCTGGTGGAGGCGATCCGCAAATTCTATTATTCCGATGTCTCGGCCATCCTGCTGCTGATCATCGGCACGGTGGTGATCATCGACCTCGTCACCGAGCGGGTGCGCCATTCGCTGCTGGGCACGGAGCGCCGCGCATGAACCGCGCCCGCCTCACCCCCGATGCCGCCGGCCGCGCCCGCCTCGCGGCCCTGCATCCGCAGATCTTCAATCCCTCCCTCGCCCAGCGCGTCTGGACCTTGGGCTCTATCGTGGTGCTGGTGCTGCTCGCGCTCTATGCCATGTGGCAGCTGGAATTCAGCTTCGCGCGCATCGGCAGCGGCATCCGCCAGCTCTGGCTGTTCATCACCCTGATGGTGCCGCCCGACCCCGGCACCCAGTTGCACCTCTATATCCACGCGCTCGGGGAAACCCTGTCGATCGCCTTCCTCGGCACCTTCGTCGGCGCGGTCATCGCCGTGCCGATGGGGTTCCTGGCCGCCCGCAACGTGGTGCCGAATCTGGTCCTGCACATGCTGGTGCGGCGGATCCTCGACGTGCTGCGCGGCATCGACCGGCTGATCTGGGCGCTGATCTTCGTCACCGTGGTGGGCCTCGGGCCGTTCGCCGGCATATTGGCCATCGCCACCGCCAGCGTGGGCATCCTGGCGAAGCTGTTTTCCGAGGCCATCGAGGCCACCGACCGCAAGGCGGTGGAGGGCATTCTCTCCACCGGCGGCACGGCGCTGGATGCGGTGCGCTTCGGCCTGCTGCCGCAGGTCATGCCGGTGCTCACCAGCCAGGTGCTCTACATCTTCGAGAGCAATTCGCGCCAGTCCACCATCGTCGGCATCGTCGGCGCGGGCGGCCTCGGCCTGCATCTGGTGGAGCAGATCCGCGTGCTGGAATGGCAGAAGGTGAGCTTCCTCGTCCTCATGATGCTGATCATGGTGGCGGTGATCGACTTCATCTCCTCGCGCCTGCGCTTCGCCATCATCGGCCGCAAGGACGTGGTCTGAAGAGGGCGCTCGCTGAGGTCCGCCGCGTCGGGCCTCAGCCTCCCGGCGCCCACATGCGGTAGAGCGCCCGCGCGAGGCTGTCCAGGGCGAAGCCCAGGATACCGATCAGCAGTACCGTGGCCATCAGCTCCGAATAGGCGAGCCGGTCGCGGGTATCGAGGATGAAATAGCCGAGCCCGGCGGACACCCCCAGCATTTCGCACGGCACCAGCACGATCCACAAAATGCCGATGGCCAGCCGCACGCCGGTCAGCACATGGCCGAGCACGCCGGGCACCACCACCCGCCACAGGGTCTCCAGCGGCGTTGCGGCCAGGCTGCGCGAAAGCTGGAGCCAGCGCGGGTCGAGCGCCCGCACGCCGGCGGCGGTGTTGAGCAGGATCGGCCAGACGGCGGCGAAGGTGAGCAGGAAATAGATCGGACTGTCGCCGACCCCGAACACCATCACCGCGATCGGCATCCAGGACAGCGGCGAGATCATGCGCAGGAATTGGAATGCCGGACTGGTGGCCGCCTCCACCATCTGGAAACTGCCCACCGCGAGGCCCAGCGGCACGCCGATCAGCAGCGCGAAGCCGAGTCCGACGCCGATCCGCTTCAGGCTCATCATGACATGCAGCGGCAGATCGGAATGGAGCAGCAGATCGAACAGGGCCGGCACGGCGGTCAGCGGCGAGAATCGGGCGAGGAACGAGCCCTTCTGCGCCAGCACGTCGGTTCCCAGCCACCACAGAGCGAACACCACCGCGAGCCCGCCCAGCCCGAGCGCCAGCCGCGCGGCAAACGCGGTCGGCCCGCCCGTGGTCCGGGCCGGCGCGGACCTGGCCGCAGCGGGCGGAAGGGGGGCGGTCGATATGTCCGGCTGGTGCGTCATGTGCGGCTTCAATCTATGAAAAAACGCATTGGTGGGAAACCGCGTCGGGGCGGCGCGATGGTTTCCCGCCTCTCCACCCCACCTCTCCCCTACCCACCCTCTCCGTACCCACCTCTCCCCCACGGGGAGAGGTCGACCGCGCAGCGGGCGGGTGAGGGGGGTCGCGCCCTCAAAATCCGCTCTCGGCCCCCTCACCCCAACCCTTTCGCCGGCGGGGAGAGGGGGGGAATCCTGACACCCCCACCTCTCCCCCACCGGGAGAGCGGAATCCTGAGCCTTCACCTCTCCCCGAGGGGGAGAGGTCGACCGCGCAGCGGGCGGGTGAGGGGGTTCGCGCCCTCGAAATCCGCTCTCGGCCCCCTCACCCCGGCCCTCTCCCCGGCGGGGAGAGGGGGTTGCGTCCGACAATAGAGGGAGCAAACCGGAAAGAGAGCGGCAAGACGCCCCAAGACCGCGCCTTACACCACAATGACTTCCTGCCGCTCGAACCCGTCCGGCGCGCCGAAGGCGCTGAGGCCGCCGGCCGCAAGAACCGCCTTCTTCACAAAGCGGTCGTCCACCAGATCGCGCGCCGCGAACGCCGGGTCCAACTGGTCGAGAAAGGCATGGTCGCCCTCGATCAGCGTGCCCTTCAGGCGACGCACCAATTCCTCGGTGTAGCTGGCATAGGGATAAGGCTGGAAATCGATGCGCTGCTCGCGCCATTCGGGATGGCGGATGGCGCCGGAGGCCACATAGGCCGCCTCGTCCGCAGGCGCCGGCGCCAGCACCTTGGTGAGCACCGCCGGAGTGTGGGGGGTATATTTGTTCGGCCCGTCCTTGGAGAGCAGAAGGGCGGTCTCGGCCCGGTGGGAGCGGGTCCACACCTGCGCCTTGACCATGGCATTGACCACCTTCTGCGACCATTCGGGCCGCTCGTTCAGGTCGCGCTCGTGCATGAACACGACACAGCACGCATGGTCCTTCCACACGTCGCCGGTGAAGCGCAGCACCTTGCCGATGCCCTGCAGCTCCGCCGCCGCATTGAACGGCTCGGCGACGATGTAGCCGGCCACCTGCTTGGTGGCGAGCGCGGGCACCATGTCGGAGGGGGCCATGATGACGAGGTTCACCTCGTCGGCGGCGGGCGTGCCGGTGCGCTTGCTGACCGGGGTGAGGCCGTTTTCCTTCAGCAGGGCCTGCAGCACCACATTGTGGATCGAATACCAGAACGGGATCGCCACGGTCTTGCCGCCGAGATCCTTCACCGAATTGATCTCCGGCAGCACGGTGAGGCCCGAGCCGGCCATATGGTTCCACGCCACCACCTTGGCCGGCGCCTTGGAGCCGAAGCGCGCCCATACGGTGATGGGCGAAAGCAGGTGCACCACATTCACCTGGCCCGAGATGAAGGCCTCCACGATCTGCGCCCAGGAGCGCAGCAGCACCGGCTTTTCCGCCTTGATGCCCTCGGCTTCGAAATAGCCGTTCGCGTGCGCCACCAGGAGGGGCGTGGCATCGGTGATCGGGAGATAGCCGATGCGCACCGGGGCGTCGGGCTCCTGGGCGCGGGCCTGATAGGCATTCAGCAGCGGCAGCGCACCGGCAGCGGTGAGCAGGGCGGAAAGCTTCATGATGTCGCGACGGGAGAAATACTCATGCGTGGGCATGGCTGACATCCGTGTGCTGGCGGCGAACCGCATTGCGGAGGGTCGAGAGGATTTCGATGCGCAAGGTGCCCAATTCCTCCACCGCATCCTCGCGGGGGAACGGCAGGGCAATCGTCCATTGGCCGATCTGCCGGGCCGGCGCGCCGCCGAGCAGAACGATGCGGTCGGAGAGAAGAAGCGCCTCGTCGATGTCGTGGGTAATCAGGATCGCGGCGGTGCCGGTATCCGCCACCACCTTGCGCAGGAGCACCTGCATTTCGGCGCGGGTCACTTCATCCAGTGCGCCGAATGGTTCATCCAGCAGCAGCACCCTGGGCTTGCGGGCCAGGCACCGGGCGAGCGCCGTGCGCTGGGCCATGCCGCCGGACAAAGCTGAGGGATGCTGGCGACGAGCATGGGAGAGCCCCACTTCGGCAATGGCCGCGCTCACCCGCGCCTCCCGCTCGGCCCGCGACAAGGCGGGCTGGTGCTTGAAATCGAGGCCGAAGGCGACATTCTTTTCCAGCGTCAGCCAGGGCAGAAGGCTCGGGTCCTGGAACGCCACGGCAACGCGCGGATGCACGCCGCGCAGGGGCGCATCGTCCATCAGCACCGTGCCGGAGGTGGGTGCCTGGAGCCCGCCGAGAACCCGCAGCAAGCTGGATTTGCCCACCCCGCTCGGCCCGAGGATGGTCACCACCTCGCCCGGTGCAAGGATGAGATCGAAGCCGGAGAGCACATCTTGTGCCGCGCCAGGATAGCGCAGGGCAATGCCCCGCGCCTCAAGGGCGGGGCCGGACCCCGCCTCACGGTCGGAGGAAACAGGCAGGCTCATGCTGCGTGGCCACTTCCCGGCGCGGCCTTCGCCGCATGCTCGGCCAGGGCCGCCTTGAGCTGAACCAGGTTCGGCGTAATCACCGGAAGGAAGGCGGATTCGCGCCAGCGGCGCGCAAAATCGCGTCCCGGCGTGGCGAGATAGGCTCGCCCGCCGGACGCCTGCAATTCCAGCCCCACGGCCGTGCTGGCGATCTCCGCAAGGGCAATGCGGATCTTGAACAAGGGCGCGGCGGCGGCGGCGAAGGCCCCGCTCGCAAGCCCCTCGAACAAGGCATTCTCCTGCACGTCCACCGCGCGGGCGGCCTCGGCGATGGGCGCGCTCAAGACATGGCGGCCGGCATCGGCGATATGGCCGCGCGCCTCCTCCAGCGCCCGCCGCGCGAGGCCGATGGACATGCCGATCTGCAAGCCGAGAAACGCCGGGCGCACGCGCGGCAGCCATTCCGCCGCGACCGGGTGGAGAATATCGGCCGGCGACAAGGCAAGGTCGCGGATCGTCACCGCCGCCGTATGGGTGCCGCGCATGGCGATCAGGTCGAGGTCCGTCGACCGCTCCAGGCCCGGCGCGTCCGAGGCCAGGGACGCGACGAAGGCGGTGCCCTCCCCATTTGCGACGGCAGCGGCGACATGAAAGCCCTGCGGCCGCAGGTTCGTAACCCACGGCAACTTGCCGTCGAGCCGATAGCCCCCCTCCCCCGGCCGCGCGCTGACCTGAAGACCTTCCAGGCCGGCCAGAAACTTCATGGCATTGGACAGGCCGGTGGCGCCGGCCAGAGAGCCCTCAAGCAGCGGGGGAAGATGCCGGCCGCGCAGATCCTCATTCGGGCTCTGGAGCAGATATTCGATATAGGTGCGATGGCCCCACAGGACAAAGCCGGCGGCAAGCGAGCGGGCCGAAGCCTGCGCGATCGCCCGCACCCCGTCCGCCACCGTCCCGCCACTGCCCCCCAACGCCTGCGGCACGCCGGCCGCCACAAGCCCGGAGCCGGCGAGCGCCGGCAGCAGGTCCGCCGCCTGCGCGGTTGCGGTGTCGAGGCCATCGGCCGCGCCATCCAGCCATTCGAAGAAGGCGCCTGCGCCTGTCACCTTAGACATGAAGGACGTCTTCCCGCTGCGTTCGACCCATCGTGCCCGAAGCCGCATGCACGGGCGGCACGGGCGGCGCCTTCACCATAGGAAATTGGCGCCGGCCTCGCGACACAGATATGCTGGAACCGCCTATCACGCAACAAGACTGGATTGATTCAAATTTTACAGATTTAGTTCGCATTATGATCCACGCACGCCTCGCGAAGAATTCTGCGGAACTTGCGATTTCCTCGGCAGAATTCCCCGAAAGAACGCCGAACCTGCTCTTTTCCGCGGCGTTCTTCCCGCCCGGCGCCGATCCCGCAGCGATCGCCGCAAATCGGTCTCAACCGGCAGCTTGACCGTGGTTCCGGCTCCTGCGGAAGGCGGCAGGGCTCATGGCGGCCCATTTGCGGAACGCCCGGTGAAAGGCGCTCGGCTCAGCAAAACCAAGCACTTCCGCGATTTCCGCCACCGGCCGCGCCCCGTCCGCCAGCAGGGCCATGGCCCGGTCGCGGCGAATCTCATCCTTGATCGCCTGGTAACTCTGCCCCTCCTCCCGCAGCCGGCGCCGCAAGGTGGAGGCCGGCAACCGCATCTGGCGCGCCAGCTCCTCAAACCGCGGCCAAGCGGCCGGAGACGCCTCCCGCAGACGCCGCCGCACCCCGGCGGTGAGGCCCGCATCATGGCGGTAGCGCACCAGGATATTGGCGGGTGCGCGCTGGAGAAACTCCTTCAGGGCCTTCTCGTTGCGGATCACTGGCAGGCGCAGGAACTCGGCATCGAAGGCCAGCCGGCTGAGGCCCTGCCCGAACCCGACGGGCGCGCCGAAGAATTGGCGATATTCCGCGCCCCGCTCCGGCTCGGGGCAGCGAAAATCCACCAATCGCAAGGAGATGCGCCGCCCCACCAGCCAGCAAGCAATGCCGTGCAGGATGATCCAATAGGTGCGGTAGGCGAAGGCGGACCGCGCCGGCCCGGCCTCCCGGAGGAGGATCTGCGCCAGCCCGTCGGCCACCACCAATTCGCCCGCCGGCTCCTCCAGCATCACATTGAGGAACCGCAAGGTGCGCCGTAGTGCCTGCTCCAGCGTGGCGGTGTGCAAAACACATTGGCACAGCAAGGCAAAACCGCCCGGCCGCAGGGGCCGCAGGCCGAGGGCAAGGAACTCGTCGTCCAGCGCCCGCGCGATCTCCCGCCACAGCAGGCCATATTGCTCAGCGGAAACCTGCTCGCCCACTTTGGGCGGCAAGCCCGCCGCCAGAAGCAGCGGCACGGGATCGAGCCCCCGCGCCCGGACGCAGGTCAGCATATCCTCCACGAAGCCGGGGGAGATCATGCGCCGGCCGGCATCATTCTCGAAACCCTGCCCCGGCACGGATCACCTCATTGCAAAAGCGATCATCATTTTATGATCAGGTGGGCATGGATTGCCATATCATCCCGGCGTTAAGTCGCACCATCGAAACGCCGTGCGGACCATCAAGGACGCGGCGTCGGGAGGACGAAAATCCATGCAGATCAAGGACAAAGTCTTTCTCGTGACGGGCGCCGGCTCCGGGCTCGGCGCGGCGGTGGCGCGCCATCTGGTCAGCGGGGGAGCGAAGGTCGTCGTTGCCGACATCAACGCGACGGCAGGCGAGGCGGTGGCGCAGGAGTTGGGTGCAAGCGCTCGCTTCTCCCCCACCGACGTGACTCAGGAAGCCGACGGGCAAACGGCGGTCCGCCTGGCGCTGGAGAGCTTCGGTCATCTCCATGGCCTGGTGAACTGCGCCGGCATCGCGCCCGGCGAGAAGGTCGTGGGCCGCGAGGGCCCGCACCGGCTGGAGAGCTTCGCGCGCGCGGTGAACATCAATCTCATCGGCACGTTCAACATGATCCGCCTTGCCGCCGACGCCATCGCGAAGGAGCAGCCCGGAGCGGACGGCGAGCGCGGCGTGATCATCAACACCGCCTCCATCGCCGCCTATGATGGGCAGATCGGCCAAGCCGCCTATGCGGCCTCAAAGGCCGGCGTGGTCGGACTGACCTTGCCGATCGCCCGCGAGCTGGCGCGCCTCGGCATCAGGGTTGTCACCATCGCTCCGGGCATCTTCGAAACCCCGATGATGGCCGGCATGTCGCGGGAGATCCAGGACGCGCTCGGCAAGAGCGTACCCTTCCCGTCCCGCCTCGGCCATCCCGGCGAATACGCCGCCCTGGTCCAGCACATTTGCGAAAACACCATGCTGAACGGCGAAGTCATTCGCCTCGACGGCGCCCTGCGGATGCCTCCGCGCTGAAGGAGTTTCACATCATGAGCCAGCAAGACTCCCAAGCCGACCCCATCGTCATCGTTTCCGCTGCCCGCACCCCCATGGGCGGCTTCCAGGGCGAGTTGAAGGACATGACCGCCCCGCAGCTCGGCGCCGCCGCTATCGCCGCCGCCCTGGAGCGCGCCGGGCTCCCGCCCGAGGCGGTGCAGGAAGTGGTGTTCGGCTGCGTTCTGCCGGCCGGCCAGGGCCAGGCCCCGGCGCGGCAAGCCGCCATCGGCGCCGGCCTGCCGCTCTCGGCCGGAGCCACCACGGTCAACAAGATGTGCGGCTCCGGCATGAAGGCCGCCATGTTCGCGCATGATTTGCTGTTCGCCGGCAGCGCCGAGGTCGCCGTAGCGGGCGGCATGGAGAGCATGACCAACGCGCCCTATCTGCTGGATCGCGCCCGTTCCGGCTATCGCATGGGCCACGGCAAGGTGCTGGACCACATGTTCTTCGACGGGCTCGAGGATGCCTATGACAAGGGCCGCCTCATGGGCACCTTCGCGGAGGATTGCGCCGAGGCGTTCCAATTCACCCGCAAGGCGCAGGACGATTTCGCCATCGCCTCCCTGGAGCGCGCCCAGAAGGCGATCTCAAACGGCAGCTTCGTGAAGGAAATCGTTCCCGTCACCGTCAAGTCGGGCAAGGCCGAGCGGGTGGTGCGCGAGGACGAGCAGCCGCCCAAAGCCAAGATGGACAAGATCCCGACCCTGAAGCCGGCCTTCCGCGAGGGCGGCACGGTGACGGCGGCGAACTCCTCCTCCATCTCGGATGGTGCCGCCGCACTCGTGATGATGCGCCTGTCGGAGGCGGAGAAGCGTGGCCTTACCCCGCTCGCGGCGGTGCGCGGCCACGCGACCCATGCCCAGGCGCCGAACCTGTTCCCCACCGCCCCCATCGGCGCGATCCGGGCCTTGAGCGCCCGCACCGGCTGGGATCTGGAGGATGTGGACCTGTTCGAGGTGAACGAGGCGTTCGCGGTGGTGGCGATGGCGGCCATGCACGACCTTGGCCTGCCCCATGAGAAGGTGAACGTGCACGGCGGCGCCTGCGCGCTCGGCCATCCCATCGGCGCGTCAGGCGCGCGGGTGCTGGTGACTTTGCTGGCGGCGCTGGAAAAATACGACCTCAAGCGCGGCATCGCCTCGCTGTGCATCGGCGGCGGCGAAGCCACCGCCATGGCGGTCGAGCGCCTGTCCTGAACGCGACCCGACCGGACTTGAGACAAGGCGACCGGGGTCGCCTTGTCTTGCCCTTGAAGCCTGCGCCGGACGTGTGAAGCCCGCGCCGGACCTGCATCCCCCCAGCACGCGCGGCCGCGCGGCTACATTTCGCCCGATTCAAAAGCGGCCATGAAGGCGGCAACGCGCCGGTCCACGCGAATGTCGGAAGGACGGATCTCGCGCACCAGCGACATGCCCTCCAGCGACCGGGCGCGCGACAACGCCACATAGGCTTGCCCGGCGGCGAAGGCGCCATTGTCGAAATCGATTCGCACGTCTTCCAAGGTCAGGCCCTGGGCCTTGTGCATGGTCATGGCCCAGGCGGGCACAAGCGGAAGCTGGGTATAGGCACCCACCACCTGCACGTCGATGCGCCCGGACGGCTCGTCCCAGCCGTAGCGGATGCGCTCCCAGGTAAAACTCTCGATCTCCACCGTCGCGCCGCTGTCGAGCCGGACCACGGCGCTATGGGCGCCGATGCCCACCACCGTGCCCACCGATCCATTGACCCAGCGCCGGGCCGGATCATTGCGCAACGTCATAACGCGTGCCCCAGGCTTGAGCACGAGGCGTTCCGGCACCGGCAGGCGGTCGCCCTCCAGGCCGAACTCGCCCTTCAGCACGCCGCCGAATTCGCGCGCCTCCCCCGCCAGATTGGCGAGGCCGCGCTGGTTATAGGCATCCGCCCGCGCATTGGTGGGGGTGAGAAGCACCGGCTGCACGCCCGGCCGGTGCGGCCGCACGCAGGCGGCATTGATCGCTTCCAGCGTCTCGCGCATGCGCTCGCCCCGGCGCAGATTGGCGAGATGGGCAATAAAGGCGCGGTCGCTCTGGCGATGCACGGTAAGGAACGGGGCGCGGGCCAGTTCCTGTTCCGCCAGCGCCTTCGCGTGAAAGGCGAAGGGCCCCTCGTAGCCCATGCGGGAGAGCATGTCCTGCTCGGCCAGCGGCACCACCGGCGGCAATTGCAGGAAATCGCCCACGAGCACCATCTGCACGCCGCCGAAGGGCTCGGAATTGTCGCGCGAAATGCGCAGCGCGCGGTCCACCGTGTCGAGCAGATCGGCACGCACCATCGAGATTTCGTCGATGATGACGCGGTCCAGCTTCTTCAGCAGGCGCCGCACCTGCACCCGCGGCTTCACCTCGTCGGGATTGAGGATGCGCGGGGGAATGCCGAAGAAGGAATGGATGGTCTGCCCGCCCAATTGGAGGGCGGCAACGCCGGTGGGCGCCAGGAACACCTGACGTCCGCGCGGCATCTTGCGCAATTCGTGCAGGAAGGTGGTCTTGCCGGTGCCGGCGCCGCCGAGCACCAGCAAGGTGCGCGCCCCGCCGTCGATCTGGCGGAGCGCGCGCGTGGCGCCGTCTTCCTGCGCGACAAGCTCGTTCACTTCAGAAGGCCGCCCTCTTGCGCCAGGACGATCAGGTCCTTCTGGGGCCGTGCGCCGAGATGGGAGATGACCTCGCTCGCCGCCAACGCCCCGAGGCGCAGCGCTGTCGCGGGATCGCGCCCGGTCGCGTGGCCGAACAGGAAGCCGGCCGCGAACAGGTCGCCGGCGCCGGTGGTGTCCACCACCTCCAAGACCGGATGCGCCGGCACCGAGACCGTTGCATCGGCGGTGAGAAAAACCGCACCCTTCTCGCTGCGGGTGACCACCGCCTGGCGGGCGTCGCGGCGCACCTGCACCAGGGCGGTGTCGATGTCGGCCGTCTGGTAGAGCGACTTCACCTCGGCTTCGTTGCAGAACACGAGATCGACGACGCCGGTGCGCAGCAGGTCGAGGAATTCGGCGCGATAGCGATCCACACAAAAGGCATCGGACAGGCTCAGCGCCACCTGACGACCGGCCGCATGGGCGATCTCCGCGGCCTTGAGGAACGCCTGCTTGGCCGGCGGCGGATCCCACAGATAGCCTTCGAGATAGGTGATGCCGGCACTCTCCACAACGGCTGCATCAATCTGTGCCGGGGTGAGGTTCTGCGCGGCGCCCAGATAAGTATTCATGGTACGCTCACCGTCCGGCGTCACCAGAATCAGGCATCGGGCCGTGGCCGGCCCCTCGGGGGCTGCGGGGGTCGCATAGGCGACGCCGGCGGCGCGGATGTCATGGGCGAACACCGTGCCGAGGCCATCCTGCCGCACCAGACCCACGAAGCCGGCACGCGCACCAAAGGAAGCGATGCCCGCCGCCGTATTGGCCGCCGAGCCGCCGGAGATTTCAACGCCCGGACCCATCGCGCCATAAAGGGATTCTGCCCTCCCTTCATCGATCAACGTCATGGAGCCCTTGGGCATGGCCTGGGACAGGAGGAAGTCCTCCTCTGCGCGGGCGATGACATCGACAATCGCGTTGCCGATGGTGAGCACATCGAGGGTCGGGGATGGCACGGGAAAGACACTCCTGGAAAAGCCTGTTGCGCCCAGCGGTAGCACCCAGCCGCCGGATCGGGCAATCTCAAGTCATGTGTTTCGCGCCATCGGTCACGTTTTGGGCGTTTCAGGTAGGAATTGTCACCTACGCTCATAAAAATTGACCCGCCTTGACGTTTCGCCATGCTACATGGCGGTGAACGCTGTGCGAATTGGGTTTGGCACCTTTCAGGAACGGGCGGAGCGCGGATCCTCTGCAGCTCGTCTCGGCACCAGGAGACCAGGCCTCGACAACCAGGGGTGCGGGGACCCATCAGATGACACGCAAATATTTCGGCACTGATGGCGTCCGCGGCCGCGCCAACGCGACGCTCACGGCGGATCTCGCCCTGCGTGTCGGCATGGCCGCCGGAATCATCTTCCGGCGCGGCGAGCATCGTCACCGGGTGGTGATCGGCAAAGATACGCGCCTGTCGGGATACATGATCGAGAATGCTCTGGTGGCGGGGTTCACCTCCGTCGGCCTCGATGTCCTGCTCCTTGGTCCCATGCCGACGCCCGCGGTCGGCATGCTGACCCGTTCCATGCGCGCCGATCTCGGCGTGATGATCTCGGCGTCGCACAATCTGTTCGACGACAACGGCATCAAGCTGTTCGGCCCCGATGGATTCAAGCTGTCCGACGCCATCGAGATGGATATCGAGGAACTGGTCGATCAGGACCTCAGCCGCAAGCTCGCCAAGCCCACGGAAATCGGCCGCGCCAAACGGCTGGAAGGCGTGCACGCGCGCTACATCGAATATGCCAAGCGCACCTTGCCGCGCGGACAATCGTTCGAGGGGCTGCGCGTGGTGGTGGATTGTGCCCATGGCGCGGCCTATCGCGTCGCGCCCGAGGCGCTGTGGGAACTGGGCGCCGACGTGATCGCCATTGGCGCTGAACCCGATGGCATGAACATCAACCGCGACGTCGGGTCCACTTCGCCCGCAGCCCTCTCGGCCAAGGTGCGCGAAGTGCGGGCGGACATCGGAATCGCCCTCGACGGCGACGCGGACCGCGTTCTGATGGTTGATGAGAAGGGCCATATCATCGACGGCGACCAGATCATGGCCGTCGTGGCGGAGAGCTTCAAGGCGGACGGCCGGCTCTCGCGCAACGGCATCGTGGCCACGGTGATGTCCAACCTCGGGCTCGAGCGCCATCTCGCCGATATCGGCCTCACGCTCGCCCGCACCTCGGTGGGCGATCGGTACGTGCTCGAGCGCATGCTGTCGGACGGCTATAATGTCGGCGGAGAGCAGTCCGGCCACATCATCCTGTCGGATTATTCCACCACCGGCGACGGCCTCGTGGCGGCCTTGCAGGTGCTTGCCGTCGTCGCCGGCAAGGACCGGCCGGCATCGGAGATCTGCCATCGATTCGAGGCCCTCCCCCAGATTCTCAAGAACGTGCGCTATCAATCCGGCGCGCCGCTGGAGAACGAGAAGGTGCAAGTGGCCATCGCCAATGCCGAGCGGCGGCTCGCCAATCGCGGGCGGTTGCTGATTCGCCCCTCCGGCACCGAGCCGGTGATCCGCGTCATGGGAGAAGGCGACGACCGGGAGCTGCTGGAGACCGTGGTCGACGATGTGATCGACGCCCTGAAGCGCGTCGCCGCCTGAAAGGGCGGCGCTCCGCCGGGCTCGCCTGACCCACACCAATGCCAGGCCCAAGGTTTGGAAGAGATTTGTTAGGGTTAACGGCCATTTAAGCATCTGCTGAGAGTGTGGGTGAGCGCGAAGCGGAAACGCCTCGCACCCCCTCGGATCCCGCATGATGCCCTTGCTCCTCCCCCGCCTCGCCACACAGATCGCCATCGCGCTGCTGGCAAGCCCGTTGTTGGCGGCCGCGAGTCTTGCCGCGGACCTGCCCCCGGGTTTCCTTGGAAAGGCGGGAGATTTCACGCTGAATGCGCCGGAGGTGGAAGAGGATTCCCCCTCCGGCTGGTACTTCCGCGCCGACGCGGGGTATGCCGCGACCAATATCGCGGCGCAGACCGGCGCCCTGTCGTTTCCGGTCAGTTCCCAAGACGGCACGTGGACGATCGGCGGCGGCCTCGGCTATCGCTTCACGCCCTGGCTGCGGACGGACGTGGCGATGGATTATCTGGCCCCGTTCAATGCCGCAGCCACCGGCGGCGATGCGCGCGTCACCGTCACAACGGCCCTTGCAAGCGCCTATTGGGACATCGCCACCTGGAACGGCCTCACCCCTTATGTCGGTGGCGGACTGGGATTCGGCATCGTGGCGCTGGAGCGCGATCCCTTCCTCTCTGTGGGCGGAATCAGCACCCAGAGCTGGCAATTCGCGTGGGAACTGGCAGCCGGCGTAAGCTGGGCGCTGGCCCCGAGCCTCAACCTGGATTTCGGCTATCGCTATATTGCCATCGATATGCCGAGTACGTCCGCTTCGGCGGGCATAATTGCGCTTCAGGATCTGAACACCCACCAGTTCCGTATCGGCGTGCGCTACGCCCTGAACTGACGCGCCGTAGCCTCAGCGGCTGCGGGCACGGGCCGCCATCAGCCGCTTGATGCGGTCCACGACCGATTCCGGCTGATAGGGTCGCGCAAGATGCGGCCCTTCTTCGCAGAGTTCCGCCGCTTCGTTGGCCGCCCGCGTCGGGGTCCCCGCGAGGATCACATCGACGGCGGCGTGATGTTCCCTCACGAACGCGGCGAGCGCGAAGCCCGCGAGCCGCCCGGGTGCCACCACGTCAGCGAGCAGGATATCGAAAGGCTGTTCCGCATTGGCCAGCAGATCCAGCGCCTCGTCCGCGCTCGCCGCCTCCGCCACCTGATATCCGCAAGTCCGAAGATATTCCGCAAGCACGTGGCGGACCAGGATATCCGCATCCAGAACCAGGACACGGGGGCGTTCTTCGAATACTTGCCCAGCCTCGTTCATTCGTCCTCCGCACGCTCTAATATTGCAGATATACGAGCGACAGCGTCACTCAAGATGTAGGGCTTCGCGATGAAGGGAGGCGCGTCCCCGCCTTCCAGCCGATCCAGATGGCCCGACGTGATCAAGACCGGAAGGTCCGGGCGCTCGCGCTTCAGTCGGCGTGCGAAAGCAAGCCCATCGAGGCGGCCGGGCATGCGGACATCGGTAAAGACAAGATCAACCACCAGCCCAGCGGCGAGTACCATCAAGGCTTCCTCGGCGGATGCGGCCTCGACGACGCAAAAGCTTTGGTCCCGCAGAGCCTCAGCGATCACCAAGCGAACCAGCGGCTCGTCCTCGACGACAAGAATTGTGCGGGGAGCCTCATCCGGTTGCGGCAGGTGCTCCATCATGGCCGTCAATGCCCGGGTCCCCCTAAGGCGCCGTTCGGTTAGCGTAACGCGGTTCGTGGGGAATGGTTCCGGTTGAGCTGATCACTCGCGCCCCCCTCCGGTGCTGTCCATTCGACGCAAATCGATATGAATAAGCGACCGCACGAAAGAGCGGCGGCCCGCGGCGAGGCGGCGATCTTTTCCTCCTAATGCGCGCCTTCGGGCGGACGCTCAGCGCTGTCCTGGACGCGAAACGCCCGAACAGCAGCGCTGCGCCGCACCCGTTCGCCAAGTTCCGCCAGGAATGCCCGTGCGATCATGGCATCGAAGCCCTCTATGAAGGCGAGCGTCGAGATATTCTCGAACGGAGGAGAAATGACTTCGGCCGACTTTCCGTTTTCGTCGAGATAGGTGGCGCCGAACCAGATGGTGGGCTCCGCCTCTCCTTCATGGGCGCCAAAAACCCGGAACTTGTCCGCGCCCAGTTCCTTCGCGGCGCGCTCGACTTCGTCCCACATCATCAGTCGGTTTGCCGTGGACGCGGCTTCCGCGCCCGCCTCATTATCGACCATCGCGCACTCCGCACATGCCCGCCTTTGAGCCTCGCCTGCCGCAGCCAAATGTCAACTGCTGCGCCGAGCGCCATGTCCCACCAGATTGCGACGCGATCTGGTGGGACATGGCTGCGGGAGTTTGCGGAAATGAAGGCCGACTACATGCTCTTCTTCATCTTCTGAAGCGCCTGGGCGCAGCCCACGCTCATCTCCTTTGAATGTGCCTTCAGGCAGGTCATGAGGCGACCTTCACCGGGCGGCACGCCCTTGCAGAGGCGCTGGATATCGGCCTTGCAATAGGTGGCGAGGTCGCTTTGCTGGGCCGATGCCGCGCTGGCAAACACGATGGTCGACACAAGTGCGAGTGTCACGACATGAAAGCGCATGATTTTGTCATCCTGATTGCCCGTACCCTGCGCATTAGATCGGGCATTGCCGGCCTATCCAAGGGCGCCACGCACCAGAATGGGGTCTTGGCCAATAATCGCCAGGGCAACAGGGCCCCGCCGGCTGCGAGAAACGATACCGTTCCTCCGCCGGGGTGGCTCAGGTCGCGCTTATACGCTCATATGGCTCCGGTGACCCGCATGAACATCGACTCTTCGCTCTGGTTCAAATCGGCCTTCGGCCCCAGGAAAGGCTCCGTCGTCTCGGCAGCGACATGGGCAGAAAAATGCGCTGGCTCGCGGGGCGTGCGATCCACGTTCAGCTGGAAAATGTCGAAGCGGTTGTAATAGCCCACCACGTCATGAAACTGCTTGGGCTCCACGCATTTGGCGACATCGATATCGGCATAGAGAATGCCCTCGTGCTCGCTGAGCACGTCACCGATCACGTCGGAGGCGGGATCGAGGATCATGGAAACGCCGCGCGGCGAATTGTCGACGATCTCCAGGCTGGCCTTGTTCATGCTGCCGATCGCCTCGCGCATCGCGGCATCGACGAAGCCGGAAGCGACGATGTTGAACACCTTGGCCTCGAAGGCATGCGCCCCGGCGCGGATCTCGATGGCGCGGCGCAGGTCATAGGCCCCGTCTTCCTGCGGCGGACGGGTCGGCCAGATCGGCGGATAGGATGAGATATGCACCTGCTCGCCTTCCGCCATCAGGGCATAGCGGGCGAGCGGATTGGTGTTCTCCCCGCAGATCAGCATGCCGATACGGCCGATGTCGGTGTTGGTGACGCGCAGGCCGCGTGCATCGCCGCTGGCCCAGACCAGCTTCTCATAGAAGGTCGGCACCAGCTTGCGATGGTGGTTGAGGATCGCCCCATCCGGGCCGATGAGAATGTTGGAATTCCAGATGCACCCGACGCTGGCGTCCGTGCCCTCGGTGAAGCCCAGGGACACGAACACACCGTGCCGCCGCGCGGCCGTGCGGACGATGCGGATCGCCCCATCGGAGAGCTTCTGCGCCTCCGCCACCAGGGCTCGGAAGAAGCCATGGTTATAGATCGGCGCCTGAAGGGCCGCCCATACGGGAAAACCGGGCAGGAAGGATTCGGGAAACGCCACCAGGGCCGCTCCGGCCCGCGCCGCTTCAGCGATGAGGTCGCAGGCTTTCTCCGCCGTTTTCTGCGAATCGAGGAAGACCGACGAGGCGTGGCAGGCGGCGGCCTTGAAGCGGGGGTAGTGGATGGTCATGACGAACACTTTTCGGAAGTGACATTGCGCCCTGCGGGGCGGTTTCAAGGGCATTTGTGAGCGCACGCGCCAGCGCCGCAAACCGTGAATTTCCGCACGCACCCTTGCAACGACCGCCGCCATGCCCCGAGATGTTTCCAGAAAAGTGGAGATGGCACGTATTGCGCATAAGACCGGAGCCGGCAGACCCACTGTCGCACGCTGCCACGTGGCCTCCGCCGAGGTTGAATGCCTTCTCCCTAAGCAATTGCCGCACATTAAGGCATATCTTTTGCGCAAAGCCCATTGCATCTTTTCATGGTACCGCTGGACGCGTGTAGCGATGACCATCCTCAAAACCAACCCGACCAGAGAGCTATGTCGAATCTTATCATCGCCCTGACAATCAACGGTCTAGTCTGGGGGCTCATCGTCGCCCTGATCGCCCTTGGCCTCTCGATCATCTTTGGGTTGCTGGACATCATCAATGTCGCGCACGGCGATTTTTTTATGGTCGGGACCGTGCTCGGCCTCGTCGTCACCGGCATTACGGGGTTTTGGGTCGCCCTGATCCTGGTGCCGCTCCTGGGCTTCCTGCTCGGGCTCGTGGTGGAGCGGCTCGTGATCCGGCCGGCCATAAGTTCGGCATCGCTGACCATCGTCACCACCTTCGGACTGTCGATGATCCTCCAGGAAGTGGTGCGCGCCACGTTCGGCCCGCAGGCCCGGCGCATGCCGCCGCCGATCCCCGGCACGGTGCACATGTTCGGCATCGATTATGATGTCTATCGCCTGTTCGCCGCGCTGTTCGCGGCAGGGGCCATCGCGGTGTTCTTCCTCTTCCTGTCCCGCACCACCCTCGGCACGTGGATCCGGGCGGTCCGTCACGATCGGGAAACCGCCACGGCGCTGGGCATTCCCGTGACGTTGGTGTGCGCATTCACCTTCGCCCTCGGAACAG
>NZ_JBAFWT010000010.1:0-144814 GCF_043195195.1 Roseixanthobacter psychrophilus | reverse complement strand
GATCTCGACGCGCGGTCTTCGCATTTTTGGATAGTTCAGCTTTGGACAAGCCTGCAAAATAACACCTGCAGGCCCGAGCCTAGCAGTCAGCGCCGAGCCAATAAGCACACCCCTGCCGCGCTCACGCCGCCTCGACCGCCACCACGCCAGGAATCGCCTTGATGGCTCCCGCGATCTGCGGTGACACCGGGTAGCGGCCATCGAGGCGAATCTCGACCTCGGCCTTGCCCTGGTCCATCAGCAGGATAAGGCACACCTCGCCATCGCCTTTGCCGCCGGAGAGACGCTTAGCGATTCCCTCCAAAGGATCCGTTGATTTCACGAAAATGCGCAGGCTCTTGTGATGCTTGGCCGTGGCCGCGTCGAGCCGCTCGCAGCTCTGGATGCGAACGCGCACATCCTCCCCCTGAAGCTCCGCATTCACCATCATCAGCAGTGGCGTGCCAGGCTCCAGCAGGTCGCGGTAATGGGCGAGTCCTTCCGAGAAGATCACCGCCTCGAAATGCCCGGACGGGTCAGAAAGGCCGACGATGCCCATGCGCGTGCCGGATTTGGTGCGCCGCTCCTGCTTGGAAACCACGGTAGCGGCGAGCCGCCCCGCCGCAGCGCCCGCGCGCACGCCGCGGGCAAAATCATTGAACGGCTGTACGCGCAGCTTGCGCAGGGCATCTGAATAATCATCCAGCGGATGGCCGGTGAGGAAGAAGCCGATGGCGTCATATTCGCGCTGAAGACGCTCCGCTGCTTCCCAGGGCGCGGCGTCCGGCAAGGGCAGATCCGCCTTCACAGGGCCGGAGCCGAACATATCGTTCTGCCCCATCGCCCTGCCCTGCTCCTCGCGCGCGGCATGGGCGGCGATCGAATCCAGCGCGGCAAAAGCCCGCGCCCGGTTCTTCTCCAGCACGTCGAAGCAGCCGGCGGCGACCAGGCTTTCCAGCGTGCGCTTGTTCACCAGCTTCGCCGGCAGGCGATCGGCGAAATCAGATAGCGAGGCGAAATGCTTCTGCGACCGCGCCGCCACCAGGGCCTCCACAGCCGCGCCGCCAACACCCTTGATGGCGGCCATCGCGTACACGATTTTCCCGTCCACCACGGCGAACTCGCGTGTGGAAAGATTGATGTTCGGCGCAACCACTTCAATCCCGAGCCGCTGCGCTTCCTGGCGGAATTCCGCCAGCTTGTCCGTGTTGCCCATGTCGAGGGTCATGGAGGCGGCGAGAAATTCGGTCGGATAGTTCGCCTTCAGCCATGCCGTCTGATAAGCGACCAGGGCATAGGCCGCCGCGTGGGATTTGTTGAAGCCGTAGTCCGCGAACTTGGCCAGCAGGTCGAAGATGGTGTCCGCCTGCGCCTTCGGCACGCCCCGCTCGCTCGCGCCCGAGACGAAACGCTCGCGTTGCTTCTCCATCTCGGCGCGGATTTTCTTGCCCATGGCACGGCGCAGCAGATCCGCTTCGCCCAGCGAATAGCCCGCCAGCGCCTGGGCGATCTGCATCACCTGTTCCTGGTAGATGATAACGCCGAACGTCTCCTTCAGGTACGGCTCAAGCTTGGGGTGGATATAGTCCGGCTGCGCGCGACCATGCTTGCAATCGCAATAGACCGGAATATTGGCCATGGGCCCAGGACGGTAAAGGGCCACCAGCGCGATAAGGTCTTCTACCCGGTCCGCCTTCATATCCACCAGCGCGCGGCGCATGCCCGCGCTTTCCACCTGGAACACGCCCACCGTCTCGCCGCGGGCCAGCATGGCGTAGGTCTTGGGATCGTCGAGTGGAATCTTCGAAATATCGAGGTCTATGCCGCGCTGGTGCACCAGCTTCACGGCCTTTTCGATGGTGGTGAGGGTCTTGAGGCCCAGGAAGTCGAACTTCACGAGGCCGGCCTGTTCCACCCATTTCATATTGTACTGGGTGACCGGCATATCGGACTTGGGATCGCGATAGAGCGGCACCAGTTCGTGGAGCGGTCGGTCTCCAATCACAATACCCGCGGCATGGGTCGAAGCGTGGCGATTCAGCCCTTCCAGGCGCACCGCGATGTCGAAAGCGCGTTTGACCACCTCTTCCTCAGCCTGCGCCGCCTGAAGGCGCGGCTCGTCGTGGATCGCCTGCTTCAGAGTAACTGGCGCGGCGGGGTTCTGCGGCACCAGCTTGCAGAGCTTATCCACCTGGCCATAGGGCATTTCCAACACCCGGCCGACGTCGCGCAGCACACCGCGCGCCTGGAGCGTACCGAAGGTGATGATCTGCGCTACCTGCGCACGCCCATAACGCTGCTGCACATAATGAATCACCTCGTCGCGGCGCTCCTGGCAGAAGTCCACGTCGAAGTCCGGCATGGACACGCGGTCCGGATTGAGGAAGCGCTCGAACAGCAGGCCGAAGCGCAACGGATCGAGGTCGGTGATCTGGAGCGAATAGGCCACCAGCGAGCCGGCACCGGAACCGCGTCCCGGCCCCACCGGAATGTCGTGCGCCTTCGCCCATTTGATGAAGTCCGACACGATGAGGAAGTAGCCGGGAAACTTCATCTTGGTGATGACGGACAATTCGTAGGCGAGCCGCTCCTCATAGACGGCCACTTCCAGTCCCGGCGCCGGGCCGTGCTTGGCGAGACGGGCTACCAACCCTTCCTGCGCCTGCCGCTCAAGTTCCGCCGCCTCCTCGGCCAGCGGATCATCACCACCGCCGCCGCCGGTAGTGAACCGGGGCAGGATCGGCTTTACCGTACGCACCCGATAGGCACAGCGCTGGGCAATCTCCACCGTGTTTGCCGTCGCCTCGGGCAAATCGGCGAAGAGAGTCAGCATCTCCTCGCGGGTCTTGAAGCGGTGGTCGGAAG
Organism: Roseixanthobacter psychrophilus; assembly: GCF_043195195.1. Lineage (NCBI taxonomy): Bacteria > Pseudomonadati > Pseudomonadota > Alphaproteobacteria > Hyphomicrobiales > Xanthobacteraceae > Roseixanthobacter > Roseixanthobacter psychrophilus. The sequence continues at coordinate 141,970 of NZ_JBAFWT010000010.1, read as the reverse complement.
TCAGGCGGGGGCGGGCGCCATCGGCCACTACGCGCCCCTCGGCGATGCAGCCGAGCGCATCGTGGGCCTCGTAATCGCCATGAGAACCGAAGAACGGCTCGTTAGTGGCCACCAGAGGCAGCGCACGGGAATAGGCAAGATCCAGCAATTGCGGCTCGACGATGCGCTCTCGCTCCATCCCGTGGCGCTGGAGTTCCACATAGAAGCGATCACCGAACATCTCGCGCAGCATGTCGAGCCGGTCGGCGGCCAGATCGGCATGGCCGGCGGCAAGCGCCCGGTCGACGGGGCCATTGGGGCCGCCCGTCAGGGCAATCAGTCCCTCGTTGGCCTCCCGCAGCCAATCGAGGGAGATGCGCGATTCCTCATCGCTCGGCGTCTCCATGAAGGCGCGTGAGACCAGCTTCATCAGATTGCGCCAACCGATTTCGCGGGCGGCCAGAAGAACCAGGCGCGGCTTCTTCGGCGGAAGGGCACCGCGCGGGCCAGCTGCTTCCACGAGGTCCACCGCCAGCGAACATCCCATGATGGGCTGAATGCCGGACCCGGCCATCTTCTCCGAGAATTCCAACGCGCCGAACAGATTGCCGGTGTCGGTCAGGGCCAAAGCGGGCTGCGCATCAGCCTTAGCCAAGTCGGCCAGCTTGCCGATCGAGAGCGCCCCCTCCAGCAGGGAATAGGAGGAATGGACATGGAGATGGACGAAGCCGGGAGTGCGCATGAATCTTCCAGAGCGATACGCGCGGAGGCCGCGCACGAGTCGCGATCTCGCATTCTACCCCAGATCGGACGCCCAACCGCCAAGGGCAAGTGCAACTTTCCATTTGCCAGTCGCCCTTGATCCCCGGCATTTCCCCGCGCACGTGAGAAGACGGGGTAACGAGATGCGGACCTTCATCGGCAGCTGGCAGTTCTGGGCGCTTGGGGCCGCCATATTTGCAGCGCTGACGGCCATCTTCGGCAAGGTGGGCGTCAGCGCTGTGCACAGCGACCTCGCAACCCTCATCCGCACCATCGTGATCCTCGCGATCATCACTTTGGTGGTCGTCGGCGGAAACGCGTGGCAGCCGCTCGACACCATTTCCTCCAAGACCTGGCTTTTCCTGGTCCTGTCGGGGTGCGCCACAGGCGCTTCCTGGCTGTGCTATTTCCGGGCACTCCAGATCGGCGATGCCGGTCAGGTGGCCCCGCTGGACAAGCTGAGCGTGGTCATGGTCGCGATATTCGGCGCGATTTTTCTCGGCGAACGGCTTTCCGCCACCAATTGGCTCGGTGTCGCCCTGATCGCCGGCGGCGCGGTTCTGGTTGCCATGCGCTGAAGAGTGCGGGCCGAAGCCTCACTCCAACTCGACGATACGTCCATCGATTACAGTAACCCGCCGGTGCATGCGTGCCGCCAATTGCAGATTGTGAGTGGCGATGATGGCGGCGACGCCGGTGGCGTGGACCAGTTCCGCCAGGGCGCCGAATACGTGGTCGGAGGTCTTGGGATCGAGATTGCCGGTCGGCTCGTCGGCTAAAAGCAGGCGCGGCGCGTTAGCGAGCGCCCGGGCAATGGCGACACGCTGCTGTTCGCCGCCGGAAAGCTCAGACGGGCGATGGACGAGGCGATGGCCCAGGCCCAGATAGCTCAGCAGATCCTTCGCCCGCGCCGCCGCGTCCTTCTTCGTGAGGCCGCGGATCATCTGCGGCATCATCACGTTTTCCAGCGCCGAGAATTCCGCTAGCAGATTGTGGGACTGGTAGACGAAGCCGACATGCACCCGCCGCATGCGGGTGCGCTCGCGATCCGGGAGCTTGACGGTCGGCTGGCCGTCGATGAACACCTCGCCCTCGTCGGGATGCTCCAGCAGCCCTGCCATATGCAGAAGCGTGGACTTGCCGGATCCCGAAGGCGCCACCAGCGCCACCGATTGCCCGCGTTCCACAACTAAATCGGCACCGCGCAGGACTTCGATGGTGCCGGCACCCTGGATGTAGCGCCGCCCGACCCCGGCAAGCGCTAGGGCCGGGGGGGCTGGCTCGGTCTGAAAGGGGGAGACTGCCATCACTCGTATCTCAACGCTTCCACCGGATCGAGCCGAGCGGCTCGCCAGGAGGGATAAAGGGTCGCGAGCAGCGACAGCACAAGCGCCATCACCACGACCGAGGTTGTTTCCCCGGCATTCATCTCCGCCGGCAGGCGGCTGAGATAATACAGCTCCGGCGAGAACAGCTCGGTCGAGGTGAGATAGGAGATGAAGCGGCGGATCTCCTCGATATTGAGGCACACCAGAACGCCCAGCGCGAGACCCACGAGAGTTCCCACCACGCCGATGCTCGCGCCGGTGATGAGGAACACGCGCATAATCGATCCCTGGGTCGCGCCCATGGTCCGCAACACCGCGATGTCTCGCCCCTTGTCCTTCACCAGCATGATGAGACCGGACACGATGTTCAGCGCCGCCACCAGCACGATCAGCGTAAGGATGAGAAACATCACGTTGCGCTCGACCTGGAGCGCATTGAAGAAGGTGGCGTTGCGCTGCCGCCAGTCCACGAGATAGACCGGCCGCTCCGCCGCCGCCTGGATTGCCGGCTTGAGAATCGCGACGTCGTCGGGATTGTCGATATAGACCTCGATGGCGTTCACGTCGTTCGGGCGATTGAAATAAGCCTGCGCCTCGGGCAGCGGCATAAACAGGAAGGCGCTGTCGTATTCCGACATGCCGATCTCGAATACCGCGGCGATCTTATAGACCTTGATGCGCGGCGAGGTGCCCATGGGCGTCACCGCTCCGCGCGGCGCCACCAGGGTGATGTTGTCCCCTGCCCGCAGCGACAATTGGTCGGCAAGGCGTTTGCCGATCGCCACCCCCTGCCCCTGGTCGAAGCCCTCAAGGGTGCCCTGGCGGATGTTGTTCGCAATGGACGGTAGACCGCGCAGGTTTTGTTCCGACATCCCACGCGCCAACACGCCACTGGCATTATAGGGAGAGGAGGCCAAAGCCTGCCCCTCCACCAGCGGCACGGCGAGACGCACGCCCTTGAGCTTTGCGATTCTGTCCGCAACCGCGATGTAGTCGGTCAGCGGCGTCTCCAGGGGCTGCACCAGCAGATGGCCGTTGAGGCCCAGGATCTTGCCCAGCAATTCCTGCCGAAAGCCGTTCATCACCGCCATGACGATGATGAGAGTCGCCACCCCGAGCACGATGCCGAGGAAGGAAAAACCGGCGATGACCGAGATGAAGCCCTCTTTGCGGCGTGCCCGCAAATAGCGCAAGGACAGCATCCACTCGAAGGCCGAGAACGGCCGCGTGCCCGACGGCTCAGCCGTGCGGGCCGCAGAAGCTGGAGCCATGCGCTGGCCTCCCGTCATTTCTTGAGCCTTTCATAAGCGTCCGCGATCGACATCAGCTCGCGCGAGCCGTCCGAGCGGCGCTTCAATTCCACCTTGCCCTCAGCAAGGCTCTTGGGACCCACCAGGATCTGCCAAGGCAGCCCGATGAGATCGGCGGTCGCGAACTTGCCGCCCGCCCGTTCCTCGGTATCATCCAGCAGCACGTCGACACCGCTGGCGGTGAGCTTGGCATAAAGCTCATTGCAGGCGCCATCGACCGCGGCATCACCCACCTTGAGGTTGAGAATGCCGACCTGGAAGGGCGCCACCGCATCCGGCCAGATGATCCCGTTCTCGTCGTGGGAGGCCTCGATCATGGCCGCAACGAGGCGCGAGGGACCAATTCCGTAAGACCCCATGTGAATGGGGTGCTCGGCACCATCCGGTCCCTGAACCTTGGCGCCGAAGGGATCGGAATATTTCGTGCCGAAATAGAAGATATGGCCCACCTCAATGCCGCGGGCGGCCATGCGGCGCGGCTCGGGAATCGCAGCGAAGGCTGCCTCGTCGTGTTTCTCCGAGGTCGCGGCATAGAGGGTCGTCCACTGGTCGAACACGCCCTGGAGCTGGCCAGCGTCATCGAAATTCACGTCGGCGGCCGGCGGGGCGAGGTCGAGATAATCGGCGTGACAAAACACCTCGCTCTCGCCGGTGGAGGCAAGAATGATGAACTCATGCGAGAGATTGCCGCCGATCGGCCCGGTATCGGCCACCATGGGAATCGCTTTCAGCCCCATCCGCGAGAAGGTGCGCAAATAGGCGACGAACATCTTGTTGTAGGAATGGCGGGCGCCTTCCGCATCGAGGTCGAAGGAATAGGCGTCCTTCATCAAAAACTCGCGCGAGCGATAAACGCCGAAGCGCGGGCGCACCTCGTCCCGGAACTTCCACTGAATATGGTAAAGGTTCAGAGGCAGGCTCTTGTAGGATTTCACGTACGCCCGCACGATCTCGGTGATCATTTCCTCATTGGTGGGGCCGAATAACATCTCGCGTTCATGACGGTCGCGGATGCGCAGCATCTCCTTGCCGTAATCGTCATAGCGACCGCTCTCGCGCCACAGATCCGCCGACTGGATGGTTGGCATCAGCAGTTCGATAGCACCGGCGCGATTCTGCTCCTCGCGGATAATGTTGCAGATCTTGGTCAGCACCCGGTGACCGAGGGGAAGCCAGGCATAGATGCCCGCGCTCTCCTGCCGCACCATGCCGGCGCGCAGCATGAGCCGGTGCGAAACGATCTCCGCCTCCTTCGGTACTTCGCGAAGGATCGGCAGAAAATAGCGAGACAAGCGCATCTGGATGACTCTGCGGCTGGACGTTTCAAAGGCGTGACGGAGAGAAAGCGGAACGGTCGGCAAAATACAAGCCCGCCCCGATCCCGCCCGTGCTGCGACGCAGCAAATCATCTATTGCGGCGCAAGGATGACAAAGCGGTAAATCTTGTTCTACTTTGGGCTGGCCAAAAGAAAGGGGACCGCCATTGCGTCCGAGCGACGCGATGGGGAGGGTCCGAGTCTCGGGAGGATCCTAAACAACAAGCCGACCGACGACCGTCAATGAAGGCGCGCGAAATTCGGGAACGGCAGCACTGAAGGATCGAGCGGCTGCACCCGCTGCGAACCACAATAAAGTGCTTGGAAACGAAAAAGGCGAGACTCTGGTCTCGCCTTTTTTGTTCTCACCGGCCTTGCTAACGACCGACACGAGCACAAGCCCTTATTCGTCAACGCTGAACGGCATGGGGAAATCCTCCAGGGTGAGGATGCCGTTCATCACGATATAAAACAGGCCAAAGGTGACGATGGCCGCCACCACCGTGGTCGCCGCCACCTTGCGCAACAGGAACGGCCGCGTCGGTGCACCGGGATCCGTGCCGGGCTCGACCTGCTGAGCCTCAGCTTGAGAGCGCACACCGAACGGCAGGATGGCGAACAACACCGTCCACCAGACAATAAAATAAATGGCGAGTATCGATCCGATCTTCACGGGTTTCGCGTCCTCACGCCTGTTCCAGCTCCACCAGCGTGCCGTTGAAATCCTTCGGGTGCAGGAACAGCACCGGCTTGCCGTGCGCCCCGATTCTCGGCTCGCCGCTGCCGAGCACGCGTGCACCCGTCGCCTTGAGCTGGTCACGGGCGGAAAGGATATCCTCCACCTCGTAGCAGATGTGATGGATCCCGCCGTCGGGATTGCGCTCCAGGAATTTCAGGATCGGCGAATCCGCGCCGAGCGGCTCCAGCAGTTCAATCTTCGTGTTGGGCAGGTTGATGAAGACCGTGCTCACGCCATGCTCATGCTGCGGCACCACCTCGGACACGTCAGCGCCCAAAGTGTCACGATAGAGGGCGGAGGCCGCCGCAATATCGCGCACTGCTATGGCCACATGATTGAGCCGGCCGATCATCGCACCCCTCCCGCTTACATTTCGACGGCGTCGCTGTTGCCTGCCGGACCGCCCTATCAAACTTCGAGAATATGAACGTGGCAAACCGGTTTTTTGCCCCAGAGGCCGTTCACCGCAGCTCGCACCGCGCGCTCGATGGTTTCGGCGAGGGCGTCCGGGTCGCGACGGCGGGCGCGTGGCAGGCCGTTCATAGTCGCCACCACCGTATCGAAGACGTGGTCCAGCATGTCTATGCCGCCCTCCCCCCGCTCGGGAATTCCGGTCAGTTCGAGGGCCGGCTCTCCCACCAGGCCGCCCTTCTGATCAATTGCGACGGCTACCGATACGACACCGACATAGCCAAGGCGGCGACGCTCTGGGATTGTCGACGCGGTGTCAGACACCAGCAGGCGGCCATCCTTGTAAAGGCGACCGAAGGGAATATCGTCCACCCGTTCGGCCGGGCCAGGCGCAAGCCGGATCACATTGCCGTCGAAGCAACTCACCACTTCCGGCACACCAAGGCCGCGCGCCAAGCTCGCATGCTCCGCGAGGTGCAGCGGCTCGCCATGCACCGGCACGGACACCTGCGGACGCACCCAGCCATACATCTGTTCCAGTTCGCCGCGCCGGGGATGGCCGGAGACATGGACCAGCGCATCGCGGTCCGTCATCACACGGACGCCGCGCTTCACAAGCCCGTTGATGACCGTGTTCACGACCTTTTCGTTGCCGGGAATAGTGCGCGAGGAGAACACGACGAGGTCGCCCTTGGAGAGCGCGATTTCGGGATGGTCGTCCGTGGCGATGCGACTGAGGGCTGCGCGGGGCTCACCCTGCGAGCCGGTGAGAAGAGCCACGACCTTGTCGCGCGGCAGATAGCCATAGGCATCCGCGCCGCGGAACGGCGGGATGCCGTCCAACATACCGTGCTCGCGCGCGACACCGATCACCCGCTCCATGGCGCGCCCCACCACCACCACTTCGCGATCGGCCGCCAAGGCGGCCTCTGCAATGGAACGGATCCGCGCCACATTGGAGGAAAAGGTCGTGAAGCAGATGCGATGCTTCGCATTGGCGACGATCTCCTTCAGCGTCGCGCCGACATCCGCCTCCGAGGGGGAGACCCCCTCGCGAATGGCATTGGTGGAATCGCAGATGATGGCCCGCACACCCTCATCTCCGAGCGCCTGCAGGCGAGCAATGTCGGTGACGGAGCCAACCACGGGAGTCGGATCGAGCTTCCAGTCACCGGTATGCAGCACCAGGCCGAGAGACGTGCGGATTGCGATGGCGTTGCTGTCGGGAATGGAATGGGCGACCGGAATGAACTCGACCTCGAACGGGCCGATATGCGTCCGCGCTCCCGCGCGCACGACCGTTACCGGAATATTCGGCGCCCCCGGCTCGCCCCAGCGCTTCGCTTCCAGCAGGCCGGCAGTGAAGGCGGTGGTGTAGACCGGACATTTCAGCCGCGGCCACAGGTCAAGCACCGCACCCACATGGTCCTCATGGCCATGGGTGAGAATCAGGCCAACGATATTGGCCTTTTCCTTCTCAAGAAATCGGATGTCCGGCAGCACGAGATCCACGCCGGGGGCCTCGTCGCCGGCAAAGCTCATCCCGAGGTCCATCATCAGCCATTTGCGAGCACGCCGCGGGCCGAAACCGTAGAGACCAAGATTCATGCCGATCTCGCCGACCCCTCCAAGGGGTGCGAAGACGAGCTCATTATTTTCCGCCATGTGACCTATCATTCCGCCTTCGGCAGGGAGACATCGCCGGCGGTGATGATCTCTGCAATTCCATCCCGCCGCCGCAACATCATGGCGCCGCGAGCATCGATGCTCTCAAATCGTCCTGTCACTTCCCGCTCGCCAATACGCACCGCGACGGTGTCGCCGATGGCAAGGGCATGGCGCATCCAGTCCGTCCGCACCGAGGGAAAGCCGTTGCCGCCATTCCATTGGTTGAGTCGCACAGCCATGGACCGGTCTAGGGCTTCCAGCACCCGGTCAGGTGCGGTCGGCGCGCCGGCCGCTTCAAGGCTGGTGGCGCGATAGGGAAGATCCTCGGGATGATGCAGGCAATTGACGCCGAAGCCGATGACCGCCGCCGGGCGCCCCGCCGCGTCGGTGCCGCCCTCAACCAGGATGCCGGCGAGCTTGCCGCCGTCCAGCATCAGGTCGTTGGGCCATTTCAGTTTCAATCCGTCCGTCGTCAGCAATGGCGCTGCGGCCAGCACCGCATCCCGCAGCGCCAAACCCGCGACGAAGCAGAGCTGCGCCAGATAGGCGATCGGCGCGGGGTTCGGCAGCACCAGGGTGGCAAACAGGTTGCCAAGCTCCGAGGTCCACGGGCGACCGCGCCGGCCGCGACCCGCGCTCTGGATATCGGCGACGAGCCAAACGGGCATGGCCTCGCCGCGGGAAATCCGCGCGAGGCCTTCCGCATTGGTCGAACCAATCTCGGTGAATCGGACGATGGGAATCGTGGAGCTTTGGAAACGCTGCGCCGCCATAGTTCAGAAAAGTGCCCGGGCGGCCACGCCGGCCGCATTGATCAGCGGCGAGGGATAGACGAAATAGAAGATGGTGAACAGGCCGGAAAGGCCGAGTACCGCCTTCAGTTCGCCGGGCATGGGGTCGAAAGCCTCCGCCGGCTCGTCAAAATACATGATCTTGACGATGCGTAGGTAATAATACGCCCCCACAACCGAGGCGAGCACGCCGATCACCGCGAGGCCATACAGCCCCGCTTCAATCGCCGCGAGGAAGACATAATATTTCGCCAGGAATCCCGCGAGCGGAGGAATTCCGGCCAGAGAGAACATGAGCCCCCCCAGCAGCAACGCCATCATGGGATTGGTGCGTGCTAGGCCCGCCAGCTCGTCCACATTTTCCACTGCATTGCCATTGCGGCGCATGGACAGGACGCAGGCGAAGCTGCCCAGCGTCATCGCCACATAAATGGCCATATAGATAAGAACGCCACGAATGCCCTGGGGGGTGGCCGCAGCAAGCCCCACGAGCGCGAACCCCATGTGACCGATCGAGGAATAGGCGAGCAGCCGCTTGATGTTGCGCTGACCGATGGCGGCAAAGGCGCCGAGCACCATCGAGGCGATGGAAACGAAAGTGATGATCTGCTGCCAGGAATGGGTGATGTGCGGGAAGGCTTCCATCGCCACCCGCAGGAACACCGCCATGGCGGCGACCTTGGGCGCGGTTGCGAAGAAGGTGGTCACCGGGGTCGGCGCCCCCTCGTAGACGTCAGGTGTCCACATATGGAACGGAACGGCCGACACCTTGAAGCAGAGGCCGGCGAACAGGAACACGATACCAAACACCAGCCCGAGGGTGGGGGACGTCGCCGCTGCTGCGATGGCGCCGAAATTCACCGAATCCGTGAAGCCGTAGATCAGCGATGCCCCGTAGAGCAGCATGCCCGAGGACAGAGCGCCGAGGACGAAATATTTAAGGCCCGCCTCGGTGGACCGCACCGAGTCGCGATTATAGGCAGCGACCACATAGAGCGAGAGGCTCATCAGTTCGAGGCCGAGATAGAGCGCGATCAAATCCCCCGCCGAAACCAGCATGCACATGCCGAGCGTGGCGATCAGGATGAGCACCGGATATTCGAACTTGCTCTGCCGCTCGCGGTTGAGCCAATGCACCGAGAGGATGAGCGACACGAGGGCGCCCAGGATCGCCAGCGCCTTCATGAAGCGGCTGAAATCGTCGATCACGAGGCTTCCGTTGAACGCCGAGATGGCCGTGTGCGGCGCGATCAGGACCAGGATTCCGGCTGCGGCCAGCACCGCGATGGCAAGGCCGTTCACCAGATTGGCGGCCGCTTCGCCGCGGATTGCACCGACCAGCAGCAGCACGATCGCCGAGACGGCGAGCGTAACTTCGGGAAGAACGGCGCCGAGCGGAGGCAGGGACGACATCGGGCGACCTCGGGTCAGAAGCTGAACATCAGCGTGGCGGTCTTCACCGCCGACGCGACAGTATCGGTACGGGCGACGACCGCATTCACCGCCGTGGACGTCATGTCCAGGATCGGCGCCGGCCAGAAGCCGAACAGCACGGTAAGCACCACGAGCGGGGCAAGGATGGCAATCTCGCGCGGGCTGAGATCGAGCATGCCCTTGAGGTTCTCTTTCTCAAGCGGACCGAAGATCACGCGCCAGTAGAGCCACAGCGCGTAAGCGGCCGAAAAAATCACGCCGGTCGCCGCGAAGAAGGCGATCCAACTGTTGCGCTCGAACGCCGCCAGCATGGTGAGGAATTCACCGACGAAACCCGACGTGCCTGGCAGGCCGACATTGGCCATGGTGAAGATCATGAACGCTGTCGCATAGAGCGGCATCCGCTTCACGAGGCCGCCGTAGGCCGCAATGTCGCGGGTGTGCATACGGTCGTAGATCACGCCAACGCACAGGAACAGCGCGCCCGACACGAAGCCGTGGGAGATCATCAGGAACATCGCGCCCTGAAGCCCCTGCTCATTCATCGCGAACAGGCCCATGGTCACGAAGCCCATGTGCGCGATGGACGAATAGGCGATCAGCTTCTTGATATCGGTCTGAACCAGCGCCACCAGCGACGTGTAGATGATCGCGATCACGGAGAGCGTGAATACAAGTGGCGCGAACAGGTGCGACGCCTCGGGGAACATCGGCAGGGAGAAGCGGATGAAACCATAGCCGCCCATCTTCAACAGCACGCCGGCGAGGATCACCGAGCCCGCCGTGGGCGCCTCAACGTGGGCATCGGGCAGCCAGGTGTGCACCGGCCACATGGGCATCTTCACCGCGAACGAGGCGAAGAAGGCAAGCCATAGCCAAGTCTGCATGCCCACCGGGAAGCCATGGGTCATCAGGGTCGGCACGTCGGTGGTGCCAGCCTGCCAGTAGATGGCCATGATGGCCAGCATCATCAGAACCGACCCGGCCAGCGTATAGAGAAAGAACTTGAAGCTGGCATAGATACGGCGCGGGCCACCCCAGATACCGATGATGAGGAACATCGGGATCAGAGCTGCTTCGAAGAAGAAGTAGAACAGCACCAGATCGAGTGCGCAGAAGGTGCCGACCATCAGGGTCTCTAGCACCAGGAACGCGATCATATATTCCTTCACCCGCTTCTTTATGCTGTCCCAGCTCGCAAGGATGCAGAACGGCATGAGGAAGGTGGTGAGGATAATCAGCGGCAGCGAGATGCCGTCGATGCCCATGTGATAGGCGGCGACATCTCCAAGCCAGGGATGCTTCTCGACAAACTGGAAGCCGGCCGCCTTGGCGTCGAAGCCCGGCAGCAACAACAGCGAGACGATGAAGGTGACGAGCGTCGTCCACAGCGCCACCCAGCGGGCGTTGCGGGCGGACACTGCATCGTCACCCCGCACCACCAGGATGAACAGCGCCCCCACCAGGGGCAGGAAGGTGACGACGGAGAGGATGGGCCATGTGGTCATCGTCACACTCCGGCGAACATGAACCAGGTGATGAAGGCGGCGACGCCGATCAGCATCACGAAGGCATAGTGATAGAGATACCCGCTCTGCAGCCGCACGACCGAAGCCGTCACATCGAGCACTCGGGCGGAAACGCCGTCAGGGCCCATGCCATCAATAATTCGCCCGTCGCCCTGCTTCCACAGTACGCGGCCGATCCAAAGGACGGGACGGACGATGATGAAATTGTAGATCTCGTCGAAGTACCACTTGTTCAGCAGGAACTGGTACAGCGCGTCCTGGCTGCGCGCGAGCGCGACGGGAACCCTCGGATCGAGGACATAGAACCAGTAGGCGATCAGGAAGCCGAGCGCCATCATCACGGTCGGAGCATAGGCCGCCCAACCCGGAACGTCGTGCATTTCGTGCAGGATGTGGTTTTCGGCGCCCATGAAGATCGACTGGCGGAAGAAGTCCTGAACATGGTGGCCGACGAAGTCGCCGTAGAACACCATGCCCGCGAGCACCGATCCGACAGCGAGGATGCCGAGCGGGATTGTCATCGCCAGCGGCGATTCATGAGCCGCTTCATAATGGTGGTGGTCGTGGGGATGACCATGGAAGGTCATGAATATGAGACGCCACGAATAGAAAGAGGTCAGCGCCGCGGCGCCCACCGTCATCACCCAACCGTAAAGCGCGAAGCTGTTGTCGCTCGCCCAGGCCGCCTCAATGATCGCGTCTTTGGAATAATAGCCCGCGAGGAACGGAAAGCCGGTGATGGCCAAGGTGCCGATGAGCATCATGGCATAGGTGAAGGGGATCCTCTTATAGAGCCCGCCCATGTGGCGCATATCCTGCTCATGGTGCATCGCATTGATGACCGAGCCGGCGCAGAGGAACAGGAGCGCCTTGAAGCAGGCGTGGGTGAAGAGGTGGAACATCCCGATGGAATAGGCGCCCGCCCCCATGGCGACGAACATGTAGCCAAGCTGGGAACAGGTGGAATAGGCGATCACCTTCTTGATGTCGTTTTGGACCAGCGCGACGGTCGCCGCGAACATTGCGGTGGTCGCGCCCACCAGCATCACCACGTTCAGGGCCGTGTGCGAGAGCTCGAAGATGGGTGACATGCGCGCCACCATGAACACACCGGCGGTCACCATGGTGGCGGCATGGATGAGGGCGGAGACTGGGGTCGGCCCTTCCATCGCGTCCGGCAGCCAGGTGTGCAGCATGAACTGCGCCGACTTGCCCATGGCGCCGACGAACAGCAGTAGGGCGATGACGGTCGGTGCATCCCAGGCATGGCCGAGGAAGTTGATGCTCTTACCAACCAGCGAAGGTGCCTGGGCGAAGACCGCGTCGAAGGTGACCGAACCGGTCATAACAAACACGGCGAAGATGCCGAGCATGAAGCCGAAGTCGCCGACGCGGTTCACCACGAAGGCCTTCATGGCCGCCGCATTCGCCGAGGGTTTCTCATACCAGAAGCCGATCAGCAGGTAGGAGGCGAGACCCACGCCTTCCCAACCGAAGAACAGCTGGACCAGATTGTCCGCCGTCACCAGCATCAGCATGGCGAAGGTGAACAAGGAGAGATAGGCAAAGAAGCGCTGGCGGCTCGGATCCTCGTGCATGTAGCCGATGGAATAGAGGTGAACCAGCGAGGAGACCGTCGTCACCACGATCAGCATGATCGCGGTCATGGTATCGATTCGGAACGCCCAGTCGATCTTGAGGTCGCCCACGTGGATCCAGCGCATCACCTGCACGTGCGCGTCGTGTCCGCCGAAGCCCACCTGGAAGAAGGCGACCCAGGCCAGCGCGCAGGCGATGAACAGAAATGCGGTGGTGATGATCTCGGTCGGACGCGCGCCGATGACGCGGCCGAACAGGCCCGCAATGAGGAAGCCGATGAGGGGGAGAAAGACGATCGCCTGATACATGGCCTCAGCCCTTCATGGCATTGATGTCCTCGACGGCGATCGAACCGCGGTTGCGGTAGAACACCACGAGGATGGCGAGTCCGATGGCCGCCTCGGCGGCAGCGACCGTCAGCACCAGGAGCGCGAACACCTGGCCGATGATGCTGCCGTGGAAGGCGGAGAAGGCGACCAGATTGATGTTCACGGCGAGCAGGATCAGCTCCACCGACATCAGGATGACGATCACGTTCTTCCGGTTCAGGAAAATGCCGAGCGTGCCCAGCGTGAACAGGATCGCCGCGACCGTGAGATAGTGGGAAAGCGAAATGTCCATCTTTCCCTCCTATATGCCCTGGCCCGGACGCACCTTGACCACTTCCATGGCGGTCTCGGGCGTGCGGGCAACCTGGGCGGAGACGTTCTGGCGCTTCACGTTCACCTTGTGGCGCAGCGTGAGGACGATGGCACCAATCATCGCTACGAGCAGGACCATGCCCGAGGCTTCGAAGAAATAGACATAGTCGGTGTAGAGCACCAAGCCGAGCGCCTTCGTGTTGCTGATCGCAACCGCGCCAGCTACCGCGGCCTTGGGCAGTTGCGCTACTGCCGGGGCGGTCGCCCAGGTTCCGACCACCAGGATCAACTCCACCAGAAATACGACGCCCACCAGGGCGCCCACCGGCAGATATTGCAGGAACCCTTGCCGCAGCTCGACGAAGTCCACGTCCAGCATCATGACGACGAAGAGGAAGAGCACCGCCACTGCACCGACGTAGACCACCACGAGGATCAGTGCGAGGAACTCAACGCCGATCAAGATGAACAGGCCCGCCGCGTTGACGAAGCACAGGATGAGGAACAGGACCGAGTGGACCGGGTTGCGGGAGGATATGACCATGAAGGCCGACGCCACCAGGACGCTAGCGAAGAGATAGAAAAACACTGCCGCGACACTCATGCGCCGAGCTCCCCTCTCCGCGGCGCCGTGGCACCGCTCCTATGCGGCCGCGCGTGGCGGCCGGCCCGTCGATAGACCGTACCCATCACATAAGTCCACTGTCTCGGGTTCGCGCAGGACGCGCGTCCCTCAGCCCAAACTCTAACTGCCCGCAGATGCGGACCAACGCTCACCGATAAGGAGCATCCAGCGCGATGGACTGCGCGATCTCGCGCTCCCACCGGTCGCCATTGGCGAGCAGGCGTTCCTTGTCGTAATACAATTCCTCACGGGTCTCGGTCGCGAACTCGAAGTTCGGCCCCTCGACAATGGCATCCACCGGGCAGGCTTCCTGGCAGAAGCCGCAATAGATGCACTTCACCATGTCGATGTCGTAACGCGTCGTGCGGCGGGTGCCGTCGTTGCGGCGCGGGCCGGCTTCGATGGTGATGGCCTGAGCGGGGCAGATGGCCTCGCACAATTTGCAGGCGATGCAGCGCTCTTCCCCATTGGGATAGCGGCGCAACGCATGCTCGCCCCGGAAGCGCGGCGAGATGGGATTCTTCTCGAACGGGTAGTTGATGGTCGCCTTGGGCGCAAAGAAATAGCGCATGGCGAGCACAAAACCCGAGAGAAACTCGGTGAGGAAAACGGCGCGGGCCGCTTGATCCAGCTTCATGGCGTCGCTCCCGCCGCGCCGACGCGGCCGAATGAAAAGTCAGAGATCTCGATCATTGGGGCGCCGTCCCGGTGAAGTGAAGGACGCTCGCCACCACCACTACGGCCACCAGAGAAATCGGCAGGAAGATCTTCCAGCCGAGGCGCATCAGCTGGTCGTAGCGATACCGGGGCACCATCGCCTTGGCCATCGCGAAAAGGAAGAACATGAAGCACAGCTTCAGCACGAACCAGATGATCCCCGGCACCCAGGTGAAGGGGGCAAACGGCAGCGGCGAGAGCCAGCCGCCGAGGAACAGGATCGTGCCCAGCGCGCACATGGTCATGATCGCCACGTATTCGCCCAGCATGAACAGCAGGTAGGGGGTGGAGGAATATTCCACCATGAAGCCGGCGACGAGCTCGGATTCCGCTTCCACCAGGTCGAACGGCGGGCGGTTGGTTTCCGCGAGCGCCGAGACCAGGAAGATCACGAACATCGGCAGCAGCGGCAGGAAATACCAGTTCAGCAAACCCAGCCGGCCGTTCTGCGCTTCGACGATCGCGGAGAGGTTTTGCGATCCTGCGCACATCAGCACGGTGATGATGACGAAGCCGATGGACACTTCGTAGGACACCATTTGCGCCGCCGAGCGCAGCGCAGCCAGGAACGGATACTTCGAGTTCGATGCCCAGCCGGCCATGATGATGCCGTACACGCCGAGCGAGGAAATGGCGAAAATGTAGAGAATGCCGATGTTCAGGTCGGCAATCACCCAGCCGGAAGCCAGCGGAATGGCCGCCCAGGCCGAGAGCGCGAGCACGCAGCTGACCAGCGGCGCCAGGATGAAGATGCCCTTGTTGGAGCCCGCCGGAATGATCGGCTCCTTCAGCACAAACTTCAGAAGGTCGGCGAAGGATTGCAGCAGGCCGAAGGGGCCAACCACGTTGGGCCCGCGGCGCATCTGCACCGCCGCCCAAATCTTGCGGTCCGCCAACAGGATGAAGGCGATAAAAATCAGCAGTGCCACCAGCAGTGCGAGGCTCGCACCGAGGATAATCAGCACCTGGATAAGGGTATCCTGCCAGCTCATGGGTTCTTCCCGCCCCTCAATCCGTCATCCGGCAGGGCGCATGCCCGACCGGCGTCCAGCAGGCCGAGGCCCGCTCATCCAGCGTCCTGTTTCGTGTCCCGCCCGCCATAGTCCTACTCCGCCGCCACGGCATCGCTGCCGAGCCGAAGTTTCGAGCATTCGGCCATCACGGCGGAGGCCCGCGCAATGGGGTTGGTCAGGAAGAAATCACCGATCGTTGAGACGAACGCACCCTTGTCCGTTGCCCCGCCGATCGCGGCCAATGCGGCGATCGCGGCCGCATCCGCTGGCTCTACTTGATCGAGCCGGCCGAGATGAGGATGCGCCGCGACCATGGCCGCGCGCAAAGCCGAGAGCGTATCATACGGTAGCCTGTGTCCGACCACCTCGGAGAGCGCCCGCAGCACCGCCCAATCCTCGCGCGCATCCCCTGGCGGGAAGGCCGCGCGATTGGCGAACTGGGGACGCCCCTCGGTGTTCACATAGATGCCGGATTTTTCTGGATAGGCCGCGCCCGGAAGGATCACATCCGCCCGGTGGGCGCCGCGATCACCATGGGTGCCGAGATAGACGACGAAGGCGCCGGGCGCCACGTCCACCTCGTCCGCGCCAAGAAGGAAGGCCACGTCCAGCGCGCCAGCGGCGGTCATTCCCGCCACGTCTAGACCGCCCTCGCCGGGCACGAAGCCCACATCGAGCGCCCCGACACGGGCGGCCGCGGTTTGCAGCACCGCAAAGCCGTTCCAGCCGTCCTTCACCGCTCCCACAGCAACCGCCACGCGGGCCGCGAGCGAGAGCACGGCCGCACCGTCAGACCGTGCGACAGCCCCCTGTCCCACGATCACCAGCGGCCGCTCGGCCGCCTTGAGCGCCTCGGCGAAGGTGCCGGCGCCAGCCAGTTCAGCGAGCGTCTCGGGGCCAGCCCCAAGATATTCATAGGGATAGGTGAGGTCCACGCGCGGACCAATCACGCCCACCTTCAGCCCGCCGGCCCGCCAGCGCTTGCGGATGCGGGCATTGAGCACGCTCGCCTCATGGCGCGGGTCGGTGCCGATGAGCAAGATCGCGTCCGCCGCCTCGATGCCGTCAATGCCGGCATTGAAGACGTAGGTGGCGCGGCCGAGCGCGGGGGTGAGCGCCGCGCCGTCCTGGCGCGCGTCGATGTTCTTCGAGCCGAGCTTATCGAACAGCCCCTTCAGGGCGAAGGCTTCTTCGACGCTGGCGAGATCGCCCAGGATCGCGCCTATGCGGGCCGGCGCCGTCGCCTTCACCTTGGCGGCGATCACGTCGAAGGCCTCGGTCCAGGTGGCCGGCACGAGACGCCCGTCCTTGCGTACATAGGGGCGATCGAGGCGCTGGGACTTCAAACCGTCCCACACATAGCGGGTCTTGTCGGAAATCCATTCCTCGTTCACCGCATCATTGGTGCGCGGGAGAATGCGCATCACTTCACGGCCGCGGGTATCGATGCGGATGTTCGAGCCGACCGCATCCATCACGTCCACGGACTCGGTCTTCGTCAGTTCCCACGGACGCGCATGGAACGCGTAGGGCTTGTGGGTCAGCGCCCCCACCGGGCAGAGGTCCGCCACATTGCCCTGCAATTCCGAATGCATGGCGTGTTCGAGATAGGTGGTGATCTCCATGTCCTCGCCGCGCCCGATGGCGCCGAGGTCGGCCGCGCCGGCGACTTCGGTGGTGAAGCGCACGCAGCGGGTGCAATGGATGCACCGGTTCATCGAGGTCCGCACCAGCGGGCCAATGTACTTGTCTTCCACCGCCCGCTTGTTTTCGGCGAAGCGGGAGGTGTCCACGCCATAGGCCATGGCCTGGTCCTGCAAATCGCACTCGCCGCCCTGGTCGCAGATCGGGCAATCCAGCGGGTGGTTGATGAGCAGGAACTCCATCACCCCTTCGCGGGCCTTCTTCACCATGGGGCTCTTGGTGAGCACCACCGGCGGCTCGCCATTGGGGCCGGGACGCAGATCCTTCACCGCCATGGCACAGGACGCCGTGGGCTTGGGGGGACCGCCCTTCACTTCCACCAGGCACATGCGGCAATTGCCGGCGATGGACAGCCGTTCATGGAAGCAGAAGCGCGGAATCTCGACGCCGGCGACCTCACACGCCTGCAACAGCGTGTATTCGGCGGGGACGTCTACCTCGGTGCCGTCGACAATCAGCTTGGCCATGACAGGTCCCTACTGCAAATCGATCGGATCAAGCACACGCTCGATCCGGCCGACGCGGTGTTCCAGGCGTTCGAAGCGGCGACTGTTTTCCACAACGGCCTCCTCAAGCGCGGTCACGCGAACTTCCAGATGATGGATATCCTCCGCCATTCGCTCGGTGCGCACGTCGATCCGGCGCACGAGAGTCAAGAGGGAGCTATCCGGTTCGTCGGCCATGCCTCACTCCGCCGCGACCGGCATGTGCACCGGGTCGGAATGGGGATTGGCCGCATATTGGTCGATGCGCTTCTCGATCTCATGACGGAAGTGTCGGATCAGGCCCTGGACCGGCCAAGCCGCTGCGTCGCCGAGCGCGCAGATGGTGTGGCCTTCGATCTGGGTGGTCACTTCGAGCAGCAAATCGATCTCGCGCTTCTGCGCGCGGCCTTCGGCCATGCGGTTCAGCACCCGCCACATCCAGCCCGTGCCCTCGCGGCACGGCGTGCACTGGCCGCAGCTCTCATGCTTGAAGAAGTAAGAGATCCGCGCGATCGCCCGCACGATATCCGTGGACTTGTCCATCACCAGGATGCCGGCGGTGCCGAGGCTGGATTTGGCGGCGCGGGTGCCGTCAAAATCCATGATCAGGTCTTCGCACTGGTCGGCCGGGATCACGGGGCAGGACGCGCCACCGGGGATGATGGCGAGCAGATTGTCCCAGCCGCCGCGAATGCCGCCGCCGTGGCGCTCGATCAATTCCTTGAATGGCGTACCCATGGCGTCCTCGACCACGCACGGCGTATTCACGTGGCCGGAAATGCCGAACAGCTTGGTGCCGACATTGTTCGGACGCCCGATGCCGGCGAACCAGGCCGCGCCGCGCCGCAGGATGTCGGGCGCGACCGCGATCGATTCCACGTTGTTGACCGTGGTCGGGCAGCCATAGAGGCCCATGTTGGCGGGGAACGGCGGCTTCAGCCGCGGCATGCCCTTCTTGCCTTCCAGGCTCTCCAGCAGCGCGGTTTCTTCACCGCAGATATAGGCGCCGGCGCCGTGGTGGACATAGAGGTCGAAGGGATAGCCGTGGACATTGTCCTTGCCGATGAGCTTGGCCTCATAGGCCTGCTCAACGGCCGCTTCGAGCTGCTCGCGCTCGCGCACATATTCGCCGCGCACATAAATATAGGCGGCGTGCGCGCCCATCGCGAAGGAGGCGATGAGGCAGCCTTCAATCAGGAGATGCGGATCATGCCGCATGATCTCCCGGTCCTTGCAGGTGCCCGGCTCGGATTCGTCGGCGTTCACCACCAGATAATGGGGGCGTCCGTCGGACTGCTTGGGCATGAAGGACCATTTGAGGCCGGTCGAGAAGCCGGCGCCGCCACGGCCGCGCAGCCCCGAGACCTTCATCTCATTGATGATCCAGTCGCGGCCCTTTTCCAGAATGCCCTTGGTGCCGTCCCAATTGCCGCGCGCCAGTGCGCCCTTCAGGCCCCAGTCATGCAGCCCGTAGAGATTGGTGAAGATGCGGTCCTTGTCCTGGAGCATGGCTCAAGCCTCCGGATCGCGCACGCCGGTGCCGGTCTTCGGCGCCTCGCGCTTGGAGCCCGTCACGGAGGGGCTGCTCTCCTGGGCGGCGCGTGCCACCTCTTCCCGCTTTTCGCCGGCGTGCTGGCCGTTCACGGCCTTTTCCTGGGCGGCCGAGGCGATGCCCACCGGGTCACCCGGTGTCTCAACGGCCGCGCCCGGACGGCCGGCCTGCAACAGATCCGGCTGCTCGTCGGCCGCCGCCACGGCGGCTTCGGCAGCACGCGGCTCATAGATCTGCGGATCGGTGAGCGAGGTCAGATCCCCTGCCGGCGCGGAGAACTGGCGGCCGGTCTGCGGACCCGGCTTCACCGGGCGGCCGGCGGCGAGATCATCAAGGATCTTCTCCAGGATCTCGGGGCTCAGGTCCTCGAAATAATCGTAATTGATCTGAACCATGGGCGCGTTGGTGCAGGCGCCAAGACATTCCACTTCCAGCCAGGACAGCGCACCATCAGCCGAAACATGACGCTCCGGTCCGATCTTGCGCTGGCAGACCTCTTTCAGCTCGTTGGCGCCACGCAGCATGCAGGGCGTGGTGCCGCAGAGCTGCACGAAGTGGCGCCCCACCGGCTCCAGATTGAACATGGTGTAGAAGGTGGCGATCTCCAGCACGCGGATGTTCGGCATGCCGAGCCGCTCCGCGACCACGCGGATCGCCGGCTCCGGCAACCATCCGCCGCATTGCTCCTGCGCCTTCCACAGAAGTGAGATGACGGCGCTGGCCTGTCGGCCTTCTGGATATTTGGCAATTTGGCGATCGGCCCAGGTATCATTCTCCGCCGTGAAGGCGAAGCTTGCGGGCTGTTCAGCTGCGAGGCGGCGGACGGACATCAGCGGCTTCCCGGGCTGACAATGTGACAAGCAGGGTAGGCATCGCCGGGAACGGCGATGCCATCAGGGACACAGGAATTATCTGAGAGGCTGATCACCGATCCACCTCCCCGAACACGATGTCGAGGGAGCCGAGGATCGCCGAGACATCGGCCAACATGTAGCCGCGACAAAGGAAATCCATGGCCTGGAGATGGGCAAAACCGGGTGCGCGGATCTTGCAGCGATATGGCTTGTTGGTGCCGTCAGCGACCAGGTAAACGCCGAACTCGCCTTTCGGCGCTTCCACCGCGGCGTAAACGTCGCCCGCCGGTACGTGATAGCCTTCGGTATAGAGCTTGAAATGGTGGATCAGCGCTTCCATTGAGCGCTTCATCTCGCCCCGCTTGGGCGGCACCACCTTATTGTCGACCGTGGCCACCGGCCCCGGCGTCTTCAGCAGGCGCTGCACGCACTGCTTCATGATCTTGATCGACTGACGCATCTCTTCCATCCGGACCACGTAGCGATCATAGCAATCGCCGTGCTTGCCGATGGGGATGTCGAATTCCAGTTCGGAATAGCATTCATAGGGCTGCGCCCGGCGCAGATCCCACGCGGCACCGGAGCCGCGCACCATCACGCCGGAGAAACCCCAGGCCTGCGCCTCCTCCAGGCTCACCACGCCGATATCGACGGTGCGCTGCTTGAAGATGCGGTTGCCGGTCACGAGGGCGTCGAGATCGTCCAGGGTCTTAAGGCAGGGATCGCAGAAGGCGCCGATATCTTCCACCAACTGCGTCGGCAGATCCTGATGGACGCCGCCCGGCCGGAAATAGGCGGCATGCATGCGGCTGCCAGAGGCGCGCTCATAGAACATCATGAGGCGCTCGCGCTGCTCAAAACCCCAGAGCGGCGGGGTGAGTGCGCCCACGTCCATGGCGAACGTAGTGACGTTCAGGATGTGCGACAGCAAGCGGCCGATTTCGGAATACAGCACGCGGATAAGCTGCCCGCGGATCGGAACCTCGATGCCGAGAAGTTTCTCCACCGCCAAGCAAAAGGCGTGCTCCTGGTTCATCGGCGCGCAATAATCGAGCCGGTCGAAATAAGGCACGGCCTGAAGATAGGTCTTGGCCTCGATCAGCTTTTCGGTGCCGCGATGCAGCAGACCGATATGCGGATCGACGCGCTCCACCACTTCGCCGTTCAGCTCCAGCACCAGGCGCAGCACGCCGTGCGCCGCCGGGTGCTGCGGGCCGAAATTGATCTGGAAATTGCGGACCGGTGCACCGGCCTTGGGCGAGTCGAGGGTCTGGGCCATGGGGCGCTCCTTCAGCTCGCCTTGGGGGCGCCGGGCTGCGACGCAGCCTTTTCGTCGCCGGGCAGAACATATTCGACGCCCTCCCACGGGGAGAGGAAGTCGAAGTTGCGGAATTCCTGCGGCAGTCGCACGGGCTCGTAAATCACGCGCTTGGCCTCATCGTCGTAGCGCACCTCGACGAAGCCGGTCAGCGGGAAGTCCTTGCGCAGGGGATGGCCGTCGAAGCCGTAATCCGTCAGCAGCCGGCGCAGTTCGGGATGGCCCGTGAACAGGATGCCATACATGTCGTAGGCTTCCCGCTCGAACCAGTTCGCGCCAGGATAAACACCGCAGATTGAAGGAACGGGGGTCGCCTCGTCGGTATGCACTTTCAGGCGAATGCGCATGTTATGCTTGAGCGAGAGCAGATGATAGACGACGTCAAACCGCTGTTCACGCGCGGGATAATCAGCCCCACACACGTCCACGATGCAGTGGAACAGGCATGTCGGATCATCGCGCAGGAAGCTTGCGACTTTCACGATCTGCGCCCCCTCCACTTCGAGGGTCAACTCGCCGAACGCGATATGCGACGCGCGGACCGCTTCACCGAGCGCGCCCGAAACGTGAACCGCGAGGTCCTTCAAGGTCTCGTCCATCTGCCTCTTCCCGTCGCCGTATGTGCAGCGATTCAGCGTTCGATGGTTCCGATGCGGCGGATCTTCTTCTGAAGAAGAAGGACGCCGTAAAGCAGCGCTTCCGCGGTGGGCGGACAGCCGGGAACATAAATGTCCACCGGCACGATCCGGTCACAGCCGCGCACGACGGCATAGGAATAATGATAATATCCGCCGCCGTTGGCACAGCTGCCCATGGAGATCACGTAACGCGGCTCCGGCATCTGGTCGTAGACCTTGCGGAGCGCCGGCGCCATCTTATTGGTCAGAGTGCCGGCAACGATCATCACGTCCGACTGGCGCGGAGAGGCGCGCGGCGCGAAACCGAAGCGCTCCACATCGTAGCGCGGCATGGAGACCTGCATCATCTCCACGGCGCAGCACGCGAGCCCGAACGTCATCCACATGAGCGAACCGGTCCGCGCCCAGGTGATCAGGTCGTCGGCAGTCGTCATGAGAAAGCCGCGATCAGCCAGCTCGGAGTTAATCTCCTGAAAAAAGGGATCGTCCGAGCCGACGGGACGGCCGGTGTTGGGATCGACGAGGCCGCGCGGGGCGGGAGCCACGAGGGGCTTCGTCGCAGAAGGGGTCAATCCCATTCGAGTGCTCCCTTACGCCATTCATAAATGAACCCGACGGTGAGCACGCCGAGGAAGATCATCATGGACCAAAAGCCGAGATCGCCGAGGCCCCCGAACGTGATCGCCCAGGGAAACAGGAAGGCCACTTCCAGATCGAAGATGATGAAGAGGATGGAGACGAGATAGAAGCGCACGTCAAATGTCATGCGCGCGTCGTCGAATGCGTTGAAGCCGCATTCGTAGGCTGAAAGCTTCTCCGGATCCGGGCTGCTGTAGGCGACGAGGAACGGCGATACCAGCAAGGCCAAGCCGATCACGACCGATACCCCGATGAAGATGACGACCGGGAGATAATCCTGGAGCAGCAGGTTCATGATCCGCACCTTGGGGCGCATGGGCGATCCGCTTGAAGCGTTACCGCGCCGGCCTCGGTTGGAGGAGTTCGAAACGAGCGAGGCTTATCGCAGCGCCAGATGAGTGGCAAGTGCGACCTTGCCATTGCCGGGTGCAGATCGCTGCATTCTCGCGGCGGTACCCAAGCGGAAACCGATAGACACACAAAAAGCCAGACGTTTTTTTGTATATCAGAGCTAACTCGGAAACCGAGCGGCGCCTTGATGGCGAAGGAAGAGCGGCGCGTTGCAATCCTTCGACACGGCCAAGCTCCCGCCGCGACGCCGATGCGTTCGGCGACGCCTTCGCAATGCAGCATCGCGCGTGACGCAGCGCCGTTCGGGGCAGGCCGTTCCCGGAATATCCATCGCCGCATGACCCATGGAAAGTGCGACAGTATGACAGTGGAAACGTCGCGCCAGAAGCGTCAGGGGCGGGTGGCTTCCTTAACGGCCGCGACCAATTGCTTGAGGGAAAAGGGCTTGGGCAAAAAGGCGAAGCGCTCGCCCTCGGGCAGATTCTTCGCGAAGGCCTCCTCCGCATAGCCGGAGATGAAGATGATCTTCAGCTTCGGATCGCGGCGGCGCAGTTCGCGCAGAAGGCTGGGCCCGTCCATTTCGGGCATAACCACGTCCGAGACGACAACGTCGAAGCTGTTGCCGGGCGCATCCATGGCCTCCAGAGCCTCCGCCCCGTTGGCCGCTGCCACCACACGATATCCCCGCGCGCTGAGGGCACGGGAAGCGAAGGCGCGGACCGCGTCCTCGTCTTCGACCAGCAGCACCGAGGCCTGTCCCGTGAGATCGGGCACCCGCAAATCCTGCATTGCGGGACGCGACTCGACCGCCTCCGCCACCCCCTCGTGGCGTGGCAGGAAGACCCTGAACACGCTGCCCGTGCCGGGCTCGCTGGTGGCGAGCACGCTCCCACCGGTCTGCTTGACGATGCCGTAGACGGTGGAGAGGCCAAGGCCCGTCCCCTTGCCGACTTCCTTCGTGGAGAAGAACGGCTCGAATATCTTTTCCATGATCTCCGGTGCCATGCCGGTGCCGGTATCGCCGACCTCGACCAGGACATAATCGGCCGGAGCGAGGCTGCTGGCGTCGCCATAGTCGGCACATGCCGCTGCCAGCACATTGAGGGTGCGCAGCGTTACGACCCCGCCCGAGGGCATGGCGTCGCGCGCATTGACCGCAAGATTGACGACGACCTGCTCGAATTGGTTCACGTCCACCAGAATCGGCCACAGGTCGCGCCCGTGTTCCACCTGCAGCGTGATGCTCTCACCCATGAGCCGTCGCAGCAGCATGGACAGGTCGGAGATCACATCGGTGAGTTGGATCACCTGAGGGCGCAACGTCTGCCGGCGCGAGAAGGCGAGCAACTGACGCACCAAGCCTGCGGCCCGATTCGCATTCTGCTTGATCTGCATGATGTCGGGGAAGGAGGGATCGCTCGGCCGGTGATTGGCCAGCAGCAGATCGCAATAGCCGAGAATGGCGGTCAGAACATTGTTGAAATCGTGCGCCACGCCGCCGGCAAGCTGGCCGATTGCTTGCATCTTCTGAGATTGCGCGAATTGCGCTTCAAGCGCCCGCTGGGCGGTTGTGTCCACCGCATAAACCGCAGCACCATGCCCGGCCGAACCGAGGCTGGCGGCGTAAAGCCGAGCCGAACGGCCTCCCTCACCGGCCAAGCCCGCATCCACGGCGGGGCCGCTCGCTTCCCCGGCCAGGGCCTCGCGCACTAGGCCCGCCACGGCGACCGCATCGCGTTCGGCGACCAGCGCCTCGAGTTTGGTACCGACGAGGGCGGCGGCGCTGCTCGCGAACAATCTTGAAAAACTGGCATTCGCCTCGCGCAGGATTCCCGATGAATCGACCGTCGCCATGGCGAGGGGAGATCGGGAGAAGAAAGAAGCATCGGCGCCATTCGCAACGGCCCCGCCCGCGGCCTCATAGGACGCCGGCCGATCTATGGATGCAGCGAATACAGGCGCGTCGCTGCGGGGGATCACCACCGCAATGCAGGCCTCCCCTGCCCGCCCGTCAATCCAGGCCCGCCCCGACGCGGTCGACCCATCCTTGCGCACGAAGTCGAGATCGATCCCGCCCGGATCGCAAGAGCCTCGTTCGAGCACTTCACGAGCAGAGGCCGCGCTTTCCGGAGCGATCAGTTCCGCGAAACCGATTTCGCCACTACCGAGTTCCGCCAGTCCATATCCCAGCCAGCGGGCGAAGGTGCCATTGACCAGTCGGCCGCCGCTGGGGGACAGCAGCAGCATACCCACCGGTGCCTTGTCCCAGATTTCGGCGAGTACCGTGAGCCCGTCGGCCGGTGCAGACGGCCCAGCCACCTGTGATCCGCGCGAGCGGATAGCGGCCAATCCAGCCTGTGGCTGCGCAATAGCGATCCCCGCTCCAGCTTCTGCGGTCGCGCCAGCGAGCTGTAACATCCAGAGCGCGCGGCGCGAACCGGCCAGCGGCTGCACGGACACAATCAGCCTGCGCCCCTCGGGAGTGGAATCGAAGGGAAAGGACTGCGTGCCCTTCTCCCCTTCGGCCACGCTGCGCAGCAGCAGACCCACCTTCGCCTGCCCACCGGGAACCCGGCCAAGAAAGCGGTCCGGTGTCGGAGCCTGCTCGGCGGAACTGCGACTTAGGGCGAGATAAGCCGCATTCTTCGTGATCACACGCTCGCCAGCCTCCACTACGACAGCGGCATCGCTCATGTTCGCAAGCAGCGCCTGCGCAAGCTCGTCGCCGCTCCGCTCGTTGCCCCCCAATGGCCGCACGATCGCTCTTAACGTGGAGAATATGCCGATCGCTGCGAGTCCTGCCAGGATCGCGGTAATGGCGCCGCCGGTGCTGTCCTGCACGATGGCGGCAAAAATACCCCCTGCGAAAGCCGCCCCGCCAACGATCAGGGTATTCCGCCGGAATGGCCTGCGGCCAGATGCGTCGCTCGATAAACCCGAGCGCGCATCGCCCGCTTCGGTGCTCATGAAAGTCTCCTTCCGATGGGCGCAGAAGCGCTCGCTCAGCCGTTAAGCTGCATCGAATCCGCGGAAATTAACGCAAAGTTACGGCATTGGTTGAAATCATGCCATGATCGTCAACAATTTCTTGGTCGCCGGTTGATGCTGTATCCTGCGCCCGCGCGATGGGCGTGACCGTTCCACCAAGCGGCACCGGATCGGCAACGTGCTGCATCTCGCGGGCTGCGAATGAGGACAAACGATGTTGCAGAATTTGTTTGGGGCCCAACTCGATCTACCGGTGCGCATCGTCATCGCGCTGCTGGTGATCGGGGTGCTGCTGGGGCTTACCGTGTTCCTCGTGCGACGCCTCGGGCGGGACGGGCGAAGCGGTGCCTCGCGGTCCCGGCAGGCCCGCCTCGCGGTTCTCGATAGCGTCACGATCGACCCGCGCCGCCGTCTGGTGCTTGTGCGGCGAGACGAGGTCGAGCATTTGCTGCTGGTGGGCGGGTCGACGGATATCGTGGTTGAGCCCGCCATTTCCCGTGGGTCCGCGCGCGAGCCGACAGTGGGCCGTGAAGCTTCGCGCGACGTCTTGCCGACTCGCGAGGCCCCGCCGCGCGAGTCGTTGCCACCCCGGGACGCCCGTGAAGCTCTGCCGTCCCGCGAGCAGCGCGAAGCCCTCGGCGTGCGGGAGAACCGCGATGCCCTGCCACCGCGTGAATCCCCTTATGCCCGGGAGGCTCTGCCGCCACGCGAGCCGGTTGCCGTTCGACGCCCCCTTGTCGCCCCTGCCGGTTCGGCTCGGCCAAGTGCCGAACGCGCAGGTGCCGACAGAGCCAGTACCGATCGGCCGGCGCTGGAAACGACCGGGGTTGAGAGACCGTCAGCCGATAAGCTTGCCGACAACTTGCCCGCCGCTCCTCTGACACCAAGGCCCTCTGCCCCCGAGGAAATGCCTGCTGCTGCGCGTGTCACGGGCGTTGAGACCGAGACCGCTGCGCCCGTCATGGTCCCCGAAGCTGCACCTCCGGCAACCGATCCCCGTCGCCCGGTTCCGGTTCGCCGCATGGATCCAGCGGCCGAGGCTGCGCGCCGCGCCGAACCGCCCGCGCCGCGTGCTCCCTTCGTAAGGCCACCGCGGTTTGAGAGCCGGGTCGAGCCGGCACGTGCTGCCATCCCTGCCGTAGAGGTTGCTCCGGCTACCTCAAATGCCATCCCGGATGTGGTTGCACAGTCGCCTGCCACCAACGAGCCGCAAATGGTTGTTCCGCTCGTTGCTGAGCCCGCGGTGCCGGAAGTTGCCGCGGTCGCGGCTCCGCCGGTCTCGGCTGAACCTGCAGCCGCCACCCCTCCGGCGCCTCCCACTGCACGCACGGAGCCTCAACAGCCGCGCCGCGGAACCACATTTGCTCTTGGAAAAAGCGAACCTGTCGCAGTTGGGCAGCGTACGGAGCCCCGCCTCACGGAAGCTCCGCTCCGACGGCCGGCGCCCTCTGCGCCGCCGGTCGAACCGCCGGCTGTTCCGCCGCCGCGGTCGGCTGAGATCATCCCCGCCCTAACCCTTGAGGATCTGCTTGGCCCGGATGCCGTAGAGGGCCCTCCCGCTGAGACCCTGGTCGGAGGCGACCATGCGGAAATCTTTCCTGCTGCGGACCCGATCGCGGAAGCCACGCCCCCTCGCCGCGGCATCGGGGCTCTTTTCCGCACGGCCAATGTCAAGCCGCGCCCCGAAGCAGACATCTCTGCTCCCCAGCAAGATGCTACGACATCCTCCCCGCTAGCAGGCGAGGAAGTTGCCACCAATGTGGTTGCCCCGCCGCCCGCCGCCCGTGTCGTCGAGCCGACTAACGAGAGTACGGAGCCAGAGATGCCGGCTACCGCGCCCCAGGTGCAGGCACGTCCTCCCAATCCGCAAAGTCTGAAGTTCGCCCCCCCCGCGCAGCCCAAGGTCGTCCCGCAACGCGCCGCGCCTCCGGTGCCACCCCAGGCCCTGCCCCCGGAAGCAGCCCAGCCGGCCCGCCGGTGGGTGCTGCCCCGGGCGACGCCGCCTGCCGTCCCGGCTCCGCCGGTTACGCCGGCAGCAGTACCGGCGGATGTATTCGCACGGGAGCCCTCGAACCCGTTCGCGCTCGATTCCGACGCCATGGTTATGATCGAATCGCCCGCCGCGGCCGCTGAGGCAAAAGCCCCGTCCCCGACCGAAGCCGAGAAGGATCCGTTCGAGGACCTCGAGGCCGAAATGGCGAGTCTGCTCGGGCGCGGTGCGCCACGCTGACTGCGGTCCCTTTGGCGGATGCCCTATTCAAGGAAAAGGCCGGGCATTGAGCCCGGCCTTTGGTTGCCATCGCAAGAATCACACCGGGAACCTCACATTCCGAAGAGTGCTCCTGATGCGCGGCCTTTTAGTCCCGCAAGGAGGCCTCAATCGTCGCGGTAGACCCGCTCCCGGCGTTCATGCCGCTCCTGGGCTTCCACCGACAACGTAGCGATCGGGCGAGCTTCTAGCCGCTTCAGTGAAATCGGCTCCCCCGTATCCTCGCAATAACCGTAGGTCCCATCCTCGATCCGTCCCAGCGCCGCCTCGATCTTGGAGATCAGCTTGCGTTGGCGGTCGCGCGCCCTCAGTTCGATCGAGCGGTCCGTTTCGGAGGACGCACGATCTGCAAGGTCGGGATGATTCTGGTTCTCGTCTTGAAGGTGCTGCAGCGTTTCACGCGCCTCCCGCAGGATATCCTCCTTCCAGTTCAACAGCTTCAGCCGGAAATATTCCCGCTGGCGGTCGTTCATGAAGGGCTCGTCCTCGCGGGGGCGATAGTCCTGGTCGATTTGGACCGACATCAGCAATGTCCTCGATACAGCGTCGCTGATCCCCACCGGGTCGCCGCGCTTATATCGACCGCCTCGCCCCACGACAACCGCCATCGAAGGCTGCGACGTATGCGAGCATACTCAAGGTGGGCAACTCGCGCCTCACTGCTGCAGCGGGGTACCGCTATGACGAGGTCTGGCGGTGTACTGGAACGCCGCGGGCTGCTCACCACCAGGATTTGCCGACGTTGAAGGTATAGGAGAGCGAGATGCCTGCGGTGAACTGGTTGGCATTTTCAACCAATGGCGAATCGGCTGCGTCGCCGACCAGACGACCGTAGGTGCCGAATAGCCCGCCGGTGAAGCCCCGGCCGAACTCCTTGGTGAGCTGAGCGGTAATGCCCCAGGAATAGAGCCCGCTGCTGGCCTCGTAGACCGGAAGGGGATTACCGAGGAAATTGGCACTTAGCGCTTGGAAAGGCGTAACGCCGAAATATGCCTGCTGATAGGCAGAGGATGCGAAAGCGAGGCGAGGCCCAATCGCAAAATGCCAAGTCTGATAAGGGACGATCACGTCCGCTCCGAGATCCCCGACCCAGCCCTCATACCCGCCGAATCCGTATCTCAGCTCCCCCCGCAGGCGCAGCCAAGTGACCGGATACCATTCCGTGAAACCGCCCACCTCCAGCGAGGGATCGACATTACCGAGCCCGGTCAGCCGGTCTGCATCGTCCTCGTCACGCCCCCAGTCGATCCGTCCGGCGGCGCCGATGCGGAACGTCCCGGTGTCAAAAAGAGCGACGGACGGATTGTCGTCGACACTATGGAAGCTATTGAGATCGCTGGCCTTCGAAAGGCTGAAGATCACGCCCGGCCGCACCCGGTAGGTATCACCGCCCGGATACTGAGGCACCAGAATTCCGGACGCACCAATGGTGACATACCAGTCTTCCGTGGCCGGCTTCACGCTCCCCGAGGTCGATGCGGTAGGAGCGACGTCGGCAGCATTGGCGAGCGGTGCGGTGGTGAGGGCGAAGCCCGCGGCAAGCAATATCATGAAAGAAAAAGGGCGCAGCGCGGCCATGGTCCACCCAGGTTCACAACAGCGCGCACCGTAGCGTCGCTCTAGCAACCAATGGTGCCAAAAATATCACATTTGGGAAACGATCACGGTTTTTAGGCCGTTGGCCCGTATTACGATCGGGTTCGGCAAATGAATGGTAAATCCCGCTAAGCGCTGGAAAACTCCACCATGCTGACCTCCTGACGGTCCGCGAAACGGGCGCGGCGGCGTTCGCTCCGGTCGGCGATGCGGCCGGCCCAATAGGTGCTCCAGCGCATGCCCGCCCCGAGCACACCCCAGGTGGAGGGAAGCGGCGGGCCCCCGAACAGGGTGATGCGATCGTCGCGCTCGACGATGGCGTCGCCGATCAGATCGGCGGCAAGGCTTACATTGGCGAGCGGGTCCTGACCCAGCGCCAGCGCATACCACACACCGGGACGATAGCTGCCGATCACCGGCAGGCCGGCAGGAGCGCAGGCCGCGCGCCAGCCGAAGGCCGCGCCGACCGTGGCCCTGGCGAGCCCCGGATAAAGCGCGCCGACTTGCCGCCGCAGGGCACAGGCAGCCGCGACTTCCCGGCCCTGATAAGTGGCGGTCGGCGCGGTGACGGTGATCCGGCTTCCGTCGAGGAGGAAGCGGGCCGGCCGGGCGCCCGTCTCCCGCACCGCCAGGCCACTCGAGCCAGGCTCGGTTAGTCGCACACCGCCCGTGTCAAAGGTTCCAGTCACGAACGTTGCGGGATAAATCGCGCGGGCGAGCCAGGGCGCGACCCGGCCGAGGCCACGGGTGGCGCTGAACACCGCATGGTCCGCCCGGACCCGTCCGCCAGCGAGCTGGATATATTTGCGCACCCCGTCGAGATCTACGCCCTGGACCGGAGCGTTCACGAAGCGCCGCACGCCGGCAGCCGCCACCGCATCGCCCAGCAGACGGCCGAGGGACCGCACGTCAAAGCGCCACGCATGGGAATCGAACAGAGCCCCGGCATAGGCGTCGGTGCCGAGCAGGTCGCCGAGATCGGTCTCGCCCACGCGGCTCAGCTCGGAAAGACCGAGGACATCGCGGGCGGCCGCCTCGTCCAGGAGGTCGGAAAGTCCCGCCGGACCCGGCACCAGCAATTGCCCCTCGCCCGTCTGCTCCAGACCGAGAACCTCCAGCAAGCGGATGGCGCTGCGGGCGGCGCCCACGGACAGATCGTAGAGCGCGCGGGCGCGGTCCCGGTCGGCGCGTTCGCACAGGTCAGTCGCCGTCAGATCAAGTCCCGCGCCCACCACAGCCTCATGGCGCCCCTCTTCCGGGGCCTTGGTGTCGAGCAGCACCACGGCGCGACCGCGCAGGGCCAGCACGAGGGCGATCCACAGCCCCGGCACGCCGTCGCCGATGATGCAGACATCGCAGTCCAGATCGCCCCGCGGCTGGGACGGCAGTTCGGCCGCGACGATGCCCGGCCCGGTGGAGCGCACGATAGCGCTCATCGTGTCGAAAGGGTCATGGCGCCCCCATTCCCGGTTTCGATCCCGCCCGATTGCCGCAACGTTGGTGAAGGTGCAAACGTGTCGCAAATCCGGCGAGATCAAGGCGTAGCATCGCTTCGCGCCACCTCCAAGGCCGATCCCGCATCAGAGGTATCCGTGGGTTGATTTTAAGGGATGCGGTGAAATGGACCGCGAGGTAGCCCATGGGCCGACGTGGTGAGGGAATACGCCGCCAGCACCCCACTGGCCGGCTCCGGGGCGGAAGCCGCCAAGAAACGCGGCGGCAGAGCCGTGGCGCTCAGCGACGGTGCCACGAGATAGGCAAGCCACCGACGTTCCCGTCGAGCATCCGGAAACATGGCGAATGTCATGAAACGTAGCGCTCTTAGAGCAACGAATTGCCAGCCGCCACAAGGACAGAAACGACGCACCCAAAAGTCTCGCGCTAGCTTTCTACCGCCGCCTACGCGGCGGCGGTGTCTGCGGCTCGGCCCCTCGGCGGTTCGCCGCACTGCAACGCGCCGCCACGCATGGTAAGGTGCGAGTCTCGCCACGCCCCGGATGGTCCATGCGCCGCCTCATTCTGCTTCGCCACGCGAAATCCGACTGGCCCGTGGGCATCGTCGATCCCGAACGCCCCCTCGCGTCCCGAGGGCGCGCGGCCGCACCCTTAATCGGGAGTTATATGGCGGCGCAGGAGTTGGTGCCGGACCGGGTCCTGGTCTCGCCGGCCCGCCGCACCCGGGAAACCTGGGAATTGCTCGCACCCGCCCTGCCTGCCACGGCGACGGCAACCGTGCTCAGCGAACCGCGCCTTTACGAGGCGAGCGTCAACCGCCTGCTCGGGGTGCTGCGTGAGCAGCCGCGCGAGGTGCATGCGCTGATGCTAGTGGGGCACAATCCCGGCCTTGAGGACCTGGCCGACGTGCTCACGGACCAGGGGCCAGCGCCGGCCCGGGCCTTGATGGCGGAAAAATTTCCCACCGGCGCGCTTGCCATTATCGACCTGCCCATCGACGACTGGGAGGATGTGGCGCCACAGACCGGTCGTCTCGACCGCTTCGTAACCCCACGCTTGCTGATGCTGGAGATGTGACCTTTGGCCCTGGGCCTGCTGGATGAAGCCTGGATCGGCCTGCGCGCCGTCGCCGACCGGTTCGAGGATCTCGCGCATCCCACCTTGCGCCTGGGCGTCACCGGGCTCGCGCGCTCGGGCAAGACCATCTTCACCACCGCGCTGGTCCATGCCCTGATGCGCGGCGGGCGGCTGCCGGTGTTCGAGGCCATGAACTCCGGCCGCATCGCCGGCGCACAGCTTGCCCCGCAGCCGGACGACGCTGTCCCGCGCTTCCCTTATGAAGATCACCTCGCTCGCCTCGCCGGCGCGCGCGACTGGCCCGCCTCCACCACCCGCATCAGCGAACTGCGGCTGGAAATCTCCTATGCGCCGGCACGCGGCGGCATGCGGCGCCTGACGCTCGACCTTGTGGATTATCCAGGCGAATGGCTGCTGGATCTGCCGCTTCTGGACATGAGCTATGGCGATTTCTGCCGCCAAGCCCTGGAGCTTGCCCGTGCTCCCGCGCGCGCACCCTATGCCGAGGGGTTGCTCGCGACCCTCGCAGCCGCCGATCCTGCCGGGCCGGCGGACGAGGCCAAGGCACGTGAGCTGGCGGCCGTCTTCACCGCCTATCTCGCCGCCTGCCGTGGCGAGCGGGTGGGCATGAGCCTGTTGCCGCCCGGCCGATTCCTGATGCCCGGCGATCTGGAAGGCTCACCGGCCCTGACCTTTGCCCCGCTTGATCTCGCGGACACGGGCACAAGGACGACGGACGGGCTCGGCGCCATGATGGAGCGGCGCTTCCAATCCTATAAGACCATGGTGGTGCGGCCTTTCTTCCGCGATCATTTCGCCCGGCTCGACCGGCAGATCGTGCTGGTGGATGCGCTCTCCGCCCTCAATGCAGGGCCAGCGGCCCTGGCAGACCTGGAGCGGGCGCTCGATTCCATCCTGGTGGCCTTCCGGGTTGGGCGAAACTCGATCCTTACCTCGCTGCTGCGGCCGCGCATTGAAAAAGTGCTGTTCGCCGCCACCAAGGCCGATCATCTTCACCGGGCCAGCCATGACCGGCTGGAGGCCATTCTGCGCCGGCTGGTGGAACGCGCGCTTGCGCGCGCCCAGGAAGGCGGAGCGCGGATCGATGTGGCGGCCCTCGCCGCCATACGCGCCACCCGCGAGGCGGATGTTTCCAAGGGCGGGCGCAGCATCGCCGCCATCATCGGCACGCCCGAAGCGGGACAGCAAGCCGGTGGACAGGTGTTCGACGGCAGCGAGGAGGTCGCGCTGTTTCCCGGTGAACTGCCGGCGAACCCGGACGCCTTGTTCGCCGCCGATGGCGCAGCGTTTCGCGGGCTCGCCAGCGGGCCGGACAATGAAGCGGATTTCCGCTTCCTGCGCTTCCGCCCGCCGGCCGGCATTGGCGCGACAGGCTCGCTTCCCCATATTCGCCTCGACCGCGCGCTCCAATTCCTCCTCGGCGACCGCCTGACCTGAGATCCGATCCCGATGGCAAACCCGCGCAGCGATACCCCCCGGTCCGAAACGGCCCGGCCCCAGGTTTTCCGCCTGGACGAGGCGGGTATCGTCGTGACCGAGGCGCCGATGATCGAGGAGACGGAGGACATCACCGTTCCGGCGCCTGTACGGCGCAAGGGATTCGGCCTCGGCGCCCTGTTCTGGACCGCGCTCGGTGGGCTGGTGAGCCTTGGCATCGGCCTTGCCGTGACCAAGCTGATCGAAGATCTGTTCGCCCATGCCGAGGGTCTCGGCTATCTCGGCCTCGCGCTCGCGGGGCTGCTGGCTATCGCGGTGCTTGCCATCATCGGCCGTGAGGTGGCCGGCCTGATGCGCTTCGCCAGCCTGGATTCGATCCGCGAACGCGCCTTGCGGGCACTCGCGCAGGACGACCGGCCGCTTGCCGAAGGGGTGACGCGCGACCTGCTCGCCCTCGCCAAGGCCATGCCGGCGCTCGCCCGCGCCCGCGCCGATCTCTCCTCCCATCTCGACGCGATCATCGACGGGGCGGATCTGGTGCAGCTCACCGAGCGCACACTGATGGCGCCGCTCGACGCCCGCGCCCAGCAGATGGTCTCGGACACCGCCAAGCGGGTCTCGGTGGTCACCGCCGTCTCTCCGCGCGCGGTGGTGGATCTGGTGTTCGTGCTCTACAGCGCCTTCGTGCTGATCCGCCGGCTGGCCGAGCTTTACGGCGGGCGCCCTGGCGCCCTCGGCATGCTGCGGCTGGTGCGCCATGTGCTGAGCCATCTCGCCGTCACTGGCGGCATGGCGGCGGGCGATACGCTGGTGCAGGAATTGGTGGGCTCCGGCATCGCCGCACGCCTCTCGGCACGGCTGGGCGAAGGGGTGGTCAACGGCCTGCTCACGGCGCGCCTTGGCCTCGCCGCCATCGCGGTCACCCGCCCCCTGCCCTTCACCGCCCTGCCCGCGCCCCGCGTCGCCGATGTGGCGGCCGGCCTGATGCGCAAGGCGCAGGAGGAAGAGGCGCGCCCTCAGCTCGGCAGCAAGCGCGGCGGCAAGGCTGAGGGCGAATAGGGCGCCGGCCGGTTGCGCCAGAGCATCTCGATCAGCGGCCATGCCAATAGCGGGCACAGCACCAGGATCAGCGCACCCACGGTCCAATCGGCATGGCCGAGCGCGCTCGCCAGAACCGCCAGCAACCCAAGACCGGTGACGAGGGCCAGCGCGCTCATCAGCCACCAGCGCCACACCGGCAGCCCGCCATCGAACACGATGTGTGCCGTATGGGGGCTGAGCGCTTCGTGGAGTGCCGCAACGAAAGCGGCATAGGCTTTTCGGTGGTCGTCCACATTGGTGATGGAGGTGCGCGACAGCGAGCCGATGGTGAGCTTTTCCCCCGCCTTGCCGTGGATCACGGTCTCAAAATTGGGCGAGGCGAGCTGGCCGGGATGGAAGCTCAGCCGCACCCGCGTCACGTCGCGCATGTTCAACACGCCGGAGCGGGCGCCGACGCTCCAATGCAAAAGTTCGCCGTCAAGGCGGAAGCGCGAGCCGGAGCCGATCAGGCGCGGCCGGAAGCTGTAGGTCAGCCCCTCCTCCGCCGGCAGGGCGCCGTCCTGCGGACCCGCGCCGAAAGTCAGGCCGGTGGATGTGCTCAAGGGGAACCTCGCGAGGTTACGGGCCTGACGTTAAGTCACATCATGCGCCAGGGTGCAATATTGCGGCTTGAGATCCACCAGTGGCGTGCCGTCGATGCAATCGAGCCCGCGCACGAGAATGCTCATGCCCTCACGCGCCACGAATAGCACCACCGAGGAGGCGATGGGGTTCGGCCGCACCGGGGAGCGCAGCGCGAAGGTGCCGGAGGCGGCGGTGGCGCGCCTTGGCATCTGAAGCACCAGATCGCGCCGCGCCTGATCCATGAAATAGAGCACCTGGAGGCGCGCCTCCCGCCCCACCCCTTCGAGCGCGGCTTCCCAACGCGGATCAATCTCCAGCCGGCAGATGGGCCCTTCCTCGCTACCACGCTTAGGGCAGTCTTCCCGGCGCGCCCAGGGGGTGCGGATGCGGCCGATGAAATAGAGCCCCGCATCGAAGGCCGGGGGTAGCGCGACGGCGACTTCGCCCGGGCGGATGCCATCGTCATCGGACGGTGACGCACCCACGAGCGCGCTTTCGGAGGAGAGGGTACTCATGCTTTATCCTCGGCAGACGTGTCGCGATCATAGACCCACCCGCCGCACCCCGCCATGCGGCGCCCTTGCAAGGAGATCCCCATGCAGCCCTCCCGCGACCTTGCCCGCCTGGTGGAGATCATGGCGGCGCTGCGCACGCCCGGCACCGGCTGCCCGTGGGATCTGGAGCAGGATTTCTCCACCATCGCCCCTTACACAATCGAGGAAGCCTATGAAGTGGCCGATGCCATCGCGCGCGGCGACATGGCCGACCTGCCGGACGAACTGGGTGACCTGCTGCTCCAAGTGGTATTTCATTCCCGGCTAGGGGAAGAAGCAGATCTGTTCGACCTCGGCGACGTGGTCGAGGCCATCACCACCAAGCTCATCCGCCGCCATCCCCACGTCTTCGGCACCGCACGCGATCTCAGTCCGCAGGCCGTGAAGGGGCTCTGGAGCGAGATCAAGGCGCAGGAAAAGGCCGAGCGCGCCCAGCGCCGCGCGGCCGCCGGACTGCCCGCGGACGAGACCGGCCGGACGCTCGATGGCGTGCCGGTCGGCCTACCGGCCCTCACACGCGCGCTGAAGCTGCAGGAAAAAGCCGGTCGCGTTGGCTTTGATTGGAACGATGCGCGGCAGGTACTGGCAAAAATCCGGGAGGAGACCGAGGAGGTCTCCCAGGCCCTGGATGCGGGCGGCGTCGAGGCCGTGAAGGACGAAATCGGCGACCTGCTGTTCGCGCTCGTCAACCTCGCCCGCCATGCCGGCGTCGACCCGGAGGCGGCGCTGCGCGGCACCAATGAGAAATTCTCCCGCCGCTTTGCCTTTGTCGAGGACCAGCTTGCCGCTACCGGCCGCACGCCGAAAGAGGCGAGCTTGGACGAGATGGAAGCCTTTTGGATCGCCGCCAAGCAGGAAGAGCGGACGCGCTGCGGGGCGCCGGACCCCGGCGCATCAGTTCTCCCCTTCCCTTGAGTTAAGAACGCTGTTGAACTTTTTTCGATGCGGGCGGAACCTGATCCCTGCACGTGCGTTTTGCTCGTGTTGACCCGCGACTTTGAGTTTTGCGGGCAGCATTCTTTCTTGTTCCGGTATCTTT
The DNA here is from genome assembly GCF_043195195.1 of Roseixanthobacter psychrophilus. Classification (NCBI taxonomy): domain Bacteria; kingdom Pseudomonadati; phylum Pseudomonadota; class Alphaproteobacteria; order Hyphomicrobiales; family Xanthobacteraceae; genus Roseixanthobacter; species Roseixanthobacter psychrophilus. Next base: position 104,466 of record NZ_JBAFWT010000010.1, on the reverse strand, counting down.
CGCATCCGCCCATTACCGGGGTCGGACACGCGGGCGGTCGGCGGGAAGGAAATACGGAAAACGCACGGCCTTGGAGGGAAAAAAGATGCAAACACAATCCCCAAGTTACGTGACGCGTCCGCTGCGTATCCTCATCGGCGGGGAAGATCGCAATGTCCGCGGCCTGGAGGATGCCATCGGCTTCCTGCAGGCCCATGAGGCGGACGAAGTCGGTCAATATGCCGAAATGCTGCTGGCCCAGATGGAGCACGCCCGCACGCCGGAAATGCGGGCCCACGCCTGGGTCGCCTTCGAGACCTGGTCCCAGGCCTTCGGGCTTTCAGTCACACCGTTCGGGGCTTATTCGCACGCGGCGTGACGCCGATGGTGGGCGCGCCCCGCTCGCCCAGGCATCGGTCACGCCCGTGCGGCGCCCCGGCAAATCCCGCGCAGTCCCCACAGGGATCGGGGATGCCGGAAACGGGCGCCGCCCTTGCTTCGAGATCGCCCGTCACGCCACCGCGACGGGCACCTCCTCGCCGATCCTCCCCACGGCGACGCCGCTCGGAACCGATGATCACCCCATGCCGCCGGCGCGATAGCCGATGCCGGGCTCGGTGATGATGAGAGCCGGCGCACTCGGATCCAGCTCCAGCTTCTGGCGCAACTGTCCGACATAGACCCGGAGATATTGGGTATCCTGCCCATGGGCCGGTCCCCACACCGTCGTGAGCAATTGGTGGTGAGTTACCACCTTTCCCTCATGGCGGGCGAGAAATACCAGAAGCTCGAATTCCTTGGGCGTCAGCTTCACCTCGTCACCGTCGCGGCTCACGCGGTGACGAGCACGGTCGATCTCGACCGGCCCCACCCGAAGGACCGGATCTTCCGAAACATCCCCCGCCCGGTGCCGCAGGGCTGCGCGGATACGCGCCATCAGTTCGCCGATTCCGAAGGGCTTGTTGACGAAGTCATCGGCCCCGAGGTCCAGCGCCTCGATCTTCTCGGCTTCCCGCTCACGCGCCGACAGTACGATGACCGGCACCTGGGACCAGGCCCGCAGGCGACGGATGACGTCCTTGCCGTCCATGTCCGGCAAGCCAAGGTCGAGCACCACGGCGTCAGGTGGATGGGTGGCGATCTCACGCAAGGCGCGCGCCCCGTCCTCTGCGGCCGAAACCTCGTATCCCGCAGCCGCGAGTGCGGGGGCCAGAAAACGATGGATCGCAGGCTCGTCGTCCACCACCAGAATCTTGCCGAGGCTCATGCTGTGGTCCTCAGGATGCGTCGGCGGGTATGCCGCCGATGGGAAGTAGGAAGGTGAACCGCGCGCCGCGACGCGTGCCCTCGACCGGACTCTGTGCAGTGACGCTGCCACCATGCGCCTCGACGATGCCCTTAGCGATCGCGAGGCCGAGGCCCGACCCCTCCCCGCCATCAGCGCCCTCACGCACCGCGCGCACGAACTTTTCGAACACATGAGGCAGAAGCTCCGGCGCGATGCCGGGGCCGTCGTCGGTCACTGAAATCTCGATCATATTCCCCACGCGGCGGGCAGCGAGGACCACATGGGCGCCGGGGCCGGCATAGCGCATGGCGTTGCCGACCACGTTCGCCAGAACTTGATTCAGGAGGATCTGGTCGGCGAATACCAGCGGAAGGTTCTTTTCGCCTTCCACCGCGAACAATTGGGTGGCGCCGCGCCGCTTGGCGAGGACCACCGCCTGACTCATCACCTCGCCGATATCGGTCCAGTCGCGCCGCAGATCCAGCGCGCCCGCCTCCAGGCGGGTCATGGACAGCAGGTTGCGCACCATGCCGTCGAGATGCTCGGCCTCCTCGCGCACCTGGGAGAGCAGGTCGCGCCGCTGCTCGGGGGCAATGCGCTCGCCATAATCGATCAGCGCCGTCGCCGCACCGAGGATCGAGGACAGGGGCGTGCGGAAATCATGGCTGATGGAGGCGAGGAGGATATTGCGCACCCGCTCCGCCTCGGCTGCCGTCTTCACGTTCGCCATTTCGTCGGCGAGGCCGGAGCGGTCCAGGGCGACCGCCGTCTGGTCGGCAAGCGTGTTGAGCAGCACCGCCGATTCCGGATCGAGCGGGCCCGCCGGCCCGGCGCTTTCGATGCCGATCACGCCCACCTGCACGTCGCGCGCGCGCAACGGCAAGAACAGCCATGGCACGCTCGGCAGCGTGCCGGTGCCGGCGCCGGCCGGTTCGTTGCGTTCCAGTGCCCAGCGCGCCGCGCTCATGGAGGCGGTATCCAGCCGATCCTCCGGCGGCCAGGCTGCCGCGAGAATGATCTCCGTGCCGCGCGGCACCAGGATCGCAGTCGAGCGCCCGAGGATGGTCTGGATCTCGGAGGCCGCGCCCTCCGCCACTGCATTGGCGTCCACAAGGGCAGAAAGCTTGCGGGTGAATTCATAGAGACGGCGCGCCGCCCGCATGCGGATCGCCGCCGCATCCGCGCGCTCCCGCGAATGCCCCGCGACGGTGGAGATCAGCACAGCGATGATGAGGAAGATCGCCAGCGCCAGAAATTCGTGCGGCCGTGCGATGGTGAAGGTATAGACCGGGTCGATGAAGAAGAAATTGTAGGTCAGCGCAGACAGCAGGGAGGCGAACACGGCCGCCCGCACGCCGAACTGAATCGCAGGAACCAGCACCGCCAGCAGATAGACCATCGAAACGTTCGGCAGCGCCACCATTTCGGTGAGCCCCTCACCCGCAACCGTCGCCAACGCCACCGCGCCCAGCGCCACGACATAGCCGAGCGTTTCCCCGCGCGTGGCGTGCAGGGACCGCACCCGACGCGCCGGCGCCGTCTCGGCTTCCGCGCCGAAGGTCACCACATGCACCGCGATGCCGTCCGCCTTACGCACCAGGGCATCGGCCAAGGTGCGCGAGAGCACGCGATTGAGGCGCGAGGGTCGTGCCTGCGCCACCACGACCTGCGTGACATTCTCGAACCGCGCAAAGCGCAGCAATTCGGCGACCAGATCATTGCCCACCAGGGCGCGGGTTTCGGCCCCGAGGCTCTCCGCAAGGCGTAGCGCCTCCTGAATGCGCTGCCGGTCGGCGACGCTCGGCAGCGCGCCGGGGCGTTCCACCGTGACGGCGAACCAGGGCGCATCGGCGAGATCGGCAAGGCGCTTCGCCTCGCGCACCACCCGCTGAGCCGAGGCGTCCGGCCCGACGCACACCAGGATGCGCTCCCCTGCCGCCCACGGCCCCTCGATGGCGCCGCCCTGCATATGCTCGACGAGATCGCTGTCCACCCGCGCCGCAACCCGGCGCAGGGCGAGCTCGCGCAAGGCGGTGAGATTGGTGGGCTTGAAGAAATTCTCGATCGCCCGCGCAGCGGTGTCCTGGATATAGATCTTGCCCTCGGCGAGCCGCTTCAGCAACTCGTCCGGCGGCAAGTCCACCATCACCACCTCATCGGCCTCCTGGAGGGCGGTATCCGGCACGGTTTCGCGCACGCGCACGCCGGAAATACGCTGCACCACCTCGTTCAGGCTCTCCAGGTGCTGGATGTTGAGCGTGGTCCACACGTCGATGCCGGCATCGAGGATGTCGCGCACATCCTGCCAGCGCTTGGGATGGCGGCTGCCCGGAACGTTGGTGTGGGCATATTCATCCACCAGAAGAAGGCCCGGCCGGCGCGCGAGCGCGGCATCGAGGTCGAACTCCGGCACCAGCCGGCCGCGATAGGCGATGGAGCGGCGCGGCAGGATTTCGAGGCCCTCGGTCACCGCCTCGGTTTCGCGCCGACCGTGAGTCTCGACGATGCCGACGACAACATCCTTGCCGCCCTCCTTGGCCGCCTTCGCGGCCTGGCACATGGCGTAGGTCTTACCAACGCCCGGCGCGGCGCCGAGAAACACGCGCAGCTTTCCCTTGCCCTCACGCTCGGCCTTGGCGAGGAGGGCGTCAGGTGACGCGCGCGGCTTGTCCTGCAATTTCACGTCCCTTGGTTCAGGGTCTCAGGAGCAGGCGGGCCGATCCTTGAAGACCGGCCCGCCCGTGGCAACTATTTTTGTGCGTCCAAAGCCAGGTTCAACTTCAGCACGTTGACGCGCGGCTCGCCGAAGATGCCGAGTTCGCGCGGCTGGATGTTCTGCTCCACCACCTGGCGGACCATGCCCTCCGGGAGGTTGCGGGCGGTGGCGACGCGCTTCACCTGATCCAGCGCATAGGCTGGGGAGATGTGCGGATCAAGGCCGCTGCCGGAGGTAGTCACGGCATCGGCCGGGACCGGCCCGCTGATACCCTGCGCACGAAGTGCAGCGACATCGGCGAGAATACGGTCCTTCAGCTTGGCGCTGGTGGGCGCAAGGTTGCTGCCGGAGGAGTTGGATGCGTCATATCCCTCCCCGGCCGCCGAAGGCCGGGGATGGAAATAGCCGGCGCCCTCGGTCTTCTGGCCGATCAGGGCCGAACCGACCACGACGCCGCCGCGCTCGATCCGGCTGCCGTTGGCGGCGGCTGGAAAGGCCACCTGGGCGATGCCGGTGACTGCCAGCGGATAGGCAATGCCGGTGAGGAGAGTGAAGGCCACCAAAACGACGATGGCGGGACGAAGCTGGGACAACATAAGCGCCTCCTTCAGGCGAGGCCGAGGGCGGTCACGGCGAGGTCCACAAGCTTGATGCCGATGAAGGGCACCAAGAGGCCGCCGAGGCCGTAGATGAACAGATTGCGGGCGAGTACGCGCTCGGCGCTCGCCGGCTTGTAAGGCACACCCCGCAGGGCTAGCGGAATCAGCGCGATGATGATCAGCGCGTTGAAGATCACAGCCGAGAGAATGGCGCTCTGGGGTGTCGACAGGCCCATGACATTGAGCACGCTCAATTCCGGGATCGCGACGACGAACAGCGCCGGGATGATGGCGAAATACTTCGCCACGTCATTGGCGATCGAGAAGGTGGTCAACGAGCCGCGCGTCATCAAGAGCTGCTTGCCGATGCCGACAATCTCGATGAGCTTGGTGGGATCGCTGTCGAGGTCCACCATGTTGCCGGCCTCGCGGGCGGCCTGGGTGCCGGTCTGCATGGCGACGCCAACATCCGCCTGCGCCAAAGCCGGCGCGTCGTTGGTGCCGTCACCGCACATGGCCACCAGCCGTCCGCGCCGCTGCTCGTTGCGGATATAGCTGAGCTTGTCCTGCGGGGTGGCCTCGGCGATGAAATCGTCGACGCCCGCCTCGGAGGCGATGGCGGCGGCAGTCACCGGATTGTCGCCCGTCACCATCACCGTGCGGATGCCCATGCGGCGAAGCTCGGCAAAGCGCTCCTTGATGTCCGGCTTCACCACGTCCTTCAGATGGATGACGCCCAGCAAGCGTCCGCCTTCCGCAAGGCCCAGCGGCGTGCCGCCGGAGCGAGCGATGCGATCGACCGCCGCGTTGAACTCCACCGGCTCCGACACCTTGCGGGTCGTACCCTCGGAAACGAAGCGGCGCACCGCATCCACCGCCCCCTTGCGGATCTTGCGAGCAGCAAGGTCGATGCCGGAAATGCGGGTAGAGGCGGAGAAGGGCACGAAGCTCGCGCCGTCCGGCACCATTGTCACGTCGATGCCGAACGTCTCCCGCGCCAGGGCGAGGATGGAACGCCCTTCCGCCGTCTCGTCGGCGAGGGAAGCGAGCACAGCCGCCTCCATGGCCTCGTGATCGGAAACGCCGGGAACCGGGATGATCTCGGTGGCCATGCGGTTGCCGAAGGTGATGGTGCCGGTCTTGTCGAGCAGCAAGGTGTCGACGTCGCCCGCCGCCTCCACCGCGCGGCCGGACATGGCGAGCACGTTGTGGCGCACCAGACGGTCCATGCCGGCGATGCCGATGGCCGAGAGCAGGCCGCCGATGGTGGTGGGGATCAGCGTCACCAGCAGGGCCACCAGGACCGGCACCGCCAGTTCGGTCCCACCATAGAGCCCGAGGCCGTAGAGCGTGACGACGGTGATGAGGAAGATCAGCGTCATGCCCACCAGCAGGATGGTGAGGGCAATCTCGTTGGGGGTCTTCTGCCGTTCTGCGCCTTCCACCAAAGCTATCATGCGATCGAGGAAGGACGAGCCGGCCGCCGCTGTGATGCGCACCACCACGAAGTCGGAAACCACCGTGGTGCCGCCGGTGACGGCCGAGCGGTCGCCGCCGCTTTCGCGGATGACGGGGGCGCTCTCGCCGGTGATCGCGGCTTCGTTCACCGAGGCGATGCCCTCGATGATCTCGCCGTCGCCGGGCACGAGGTCGCCGGCCTCCACCAGCACGATGTCGCCCACCTTGAGTTCAAGCGCCGAGACGCTGGTGTAGCGCTCCCGGTTCTTGGGATCGGCGAGCTTCTTCGCCACCGTGTCGGTGCGGGCCCGCTTCAGGCTTTCCGCCTGAGCGCGCCCCCGCCCTTCCGCCACTGCTTCGGCGAAATTGGCGAACAGCACGGTAAACCACAGCCAGCCCATGATCTGGCCGGTGAACAAGACCGGCGCGCCGATCAACAGATCGCGCAGGAAAATGGCGGTGACGAGTGTCGCCACCACTTCAGTAACGAAGATCACCGGATTCTTCATCAAGAAGCGCGGATCGAGCTTCTTGAAGGCATCGACGACGGCCCGACCGATCAGGTCGGGGCTGGCGATGGAGGAGACGGATTTAGCGGACATGGTTTGCTCCGTTCCTCAGAAGGTCTTGCCGGCCAGCATTTGCACCTGCTCGGCGATCGGGCCGAGGGCGAATGCCGGGAAGAATTGCAGACCGCCGAGGATCAAGATGACGCCGATAAGGAGGCCGACGAACAGCGGCCCATGGGTCGGGAAAGTGCCGGCGGACGCCGCCAGCCGGGGTTTGGCCGCGAGCGACCCGGCAATCGCCATCATCGGCACGATATAGGCGAAGCGGCCGAACAGCATGGCGATGCCGAGCGTGGTGTTCCACCAAGGGGTGTTGGCAGACAGCGAGGCGAACGCCGAGCCATTGTTGCCGGTGCCGGAGGCATAGGCATAGAGCACCTCGGTCAGGCCGTGCGGTCCGCCGTTGCCGATACCCGCCGCGGGACCCGAGAGATTGGCGGCAAGTGAGGTGAAGCCGAGCACGAACACCGGCAGCACCAGGCTCGCCAGCACCGCCATCTTCACTTCCTTAGCCTCGATCTTCTTGCCGAGATATTCCGGCGTGCGGCCCACCATGAGGCCGCCGACGAACACGGCGAGAATGGCCATCACCAGCAGGCCGTACAGGCCCGAACCGACGCCGCCCGGCAGGATCTCGCCGAGCTTGATCAGCACCAACGGTACCATGCCGCCGAGCGGGGTGAAGGAGCCGTGCATGGCGTTCACCGCCCCGCACGACAGGCCAGTGGTGACCGCCGCCCAGAGAGCGGAAAGCGCGAGGCCGAAACGCACCTCCTTGCCTTCCATATTGCCGCCGGCCGGGTCGAGCCCCGCCTGCTGCAGCATCGGCGTGCCGGCCGCTTCCGCCCAATAGGCGATGGCGACACCTGTGATCAGCAGCACGAACACAACCGCTAGCAACGCCTTGGCCTGGCGCTTATCGCCGATGAGATGGCCGAAGGCGAACACGATGGCGGTAGAGATCACCAGCATCTGCCACACCTGCAGCATGTTGCCGAGGGCTGTCGGGTTCTCGAAGGGATGGGCAGCATTGACGTTGAAGAAGCCGCCGCCATTGGTGCCGAGCTGCTTGATGGCGATCTGCGAGGCCACCGGGCCAATCGAGATGGTCTGATGCGCACCGTCGAGCGTGGTGGCGGTAAAGGAGCCGTCCAAGGTCTGCGGCATGCCGCTCGCCACGAGGATCAGGGCCGTCACGAAGGCGAGCGGCAACAGGATGTAGAGCGTCGCGCGGGTGGCATCGACGAAGAAATTGCCCACACCCGCCGCGCCGGACCGGGCAAAGCCCCGCACCAACGCGATGGCCAGCGCGATGCCGGTGGCGGCGGACAGGAAGTTCTGCACCGTCAGCCCCACCATCTGGCTGAAATTGCTCATGGTGGTCTCGCCGCCATAAGCCTGCCAATTGGTGTTGGTGACGAAGCTCACCGCCGTGTTGAATGCGAGATCCGGCGCCAGGGCACCGAAGCCCTGGGGATTGACCGGCAGCACGCCCTGCAGGCGCAGAATCGCGTACAGCAAGGCGAAGCCGGCGGCGTTCAGCGCCAGCATGCCGAGCGTATAGGCGACCCAGCCCTGCTCCTTGTCCGGATCGACTCCGGCAAGGCGATAGAGGCCGCGCTCGACGGGGGCGAGCACGGGGGTCAAAAAGTTGCGTTCACCCGCGAACACGCGGGCCATGAAGCGACCGAGCGGGATGGCGCATGCCACCACCGCTATGAAGAGGATCGCGATCTGAAGCCAGCCGTTGGAGGTCATGGCGTTGCATCACCTGAGAAAAGCGTTGGGGGGATCGGGCGCAAGCGCGGTCAGAACCGCTCGGGGCGCACCAATGCGAAAACGAGATAGGCGGCGAGTGAGAGGCTCACCGCCGCGCCGAGAACGAGGTCGAGCATGGGTTCCTCCTCAGGCCTGCGCCACGAAGCGCAGGTAGAGCGCCATCAGAGCGAAGAAGGCGAAGCCGAGAACGAGATAGATGAGGTCAAGCATGGAGCACTCCTTGCGTAGGGTGTCCTAGACCCGCGGTACGTAAAGCCGCGATCCGGGATTTGCCGGCGGGCATAAGGATTCCATTAAGATGAGCCGGCGTCTTCGGCGACGTGGGCTCAACGGCGCGCACAAACCGATCGCGTGGCGGAAAGCTACCGCAGGACTGGACCCATGTCATGACGCACGTCAAGGACGACCGCCCCCGGCATAAGGATATTCGGGCAAGGTTCACCCGCGTGAGGAATTCGCCGATGGATGCTCATGTGGTCGCCGATCAAAGCGCCGTCTTCGCCCTTCTGGCGGACCCCGCGGCCCATGGCGGGGTGTCGGTGACGCGCATCGACACCCACGGCGCTGCGGTGTTCCTCGCTGGCGATGCCGCCTACAAGGTGAAGCGGGCGGTCGCGTTTCCCTTCATGGATTTCTCCACCCTGGAGAAGCGCCGCGCCGCCTGTGAACGCGAGCTGGAGGTGAACCGCGCCAATGCGCCAGGGATCTATCTCAGCGTCGTTCCCATCACCCGCGCCGCCGATGGCCTCGCCCTCGGCGGCGCGGGTGAGCCGGTGGACTATGCGGTAAAGATGCGCCGCTTCGACGAGCGGCAAACCCTCGACAATCTGCCGCCCGAGGCGCTAACGCCGGATCTGCTCGCCGCCTTGGCGAAGGCCGTGAGCACGTCCCATGAGCGCGCACCGGTGATGGGCAGCGACGCCGTGGCAAGGCTGGCGCTCACCGCCGCCCAGAACGATGCCGATTTCATCGCCTCCCCAGAGCTATTCGCGCCCGAGGCGGCGCAGGCTCTCTCCCACGCCACCGCCCGCATCCTCGGTGGCGTCGTTCCGCTGCTGCGGGAGCGCGCGGCACAGGGGTTCGTGCGGCGCTGTCATGGCGACTTGCATCTGCGCAACATCGTGCTGCTGGCAGGGACGCCGGTGCTGTTCGACGCCATCGAGTTCAATGACGACATCGCCATCTGCGATGTGCTCTATGACCTCGCCTTCCTGCTCATGGACCTCTGGGAACGCGGCCACGCGGACGCCGCCAATACGGTCCTCAATCGCTATCTCTGGGACGGGCCGGCGGAACATTATGCCGGCCTTGCCGCCCTGCCCCTGTTCCTCAGCCTGCGCGCCGCAATCCGCGCGAAAGTGAGCGCGGCTGGCCTTGCCCATCTGCCGCCGGAAAAACAGGACGCCGCGCGCGCCGAAGTCCTTGATTATTTTGCCTTGGCGCAGGCGTTCCTGGCCCCTTCGGCCCCCGCCCTTCTGGCCATTGGCGGTCTCTCCGGCACCGGCAAGAGCACCCTTGCGGCCGCGCTCGCGTCGCACCTCGGCCGAGCGCCCGGCGCCGTGGTCCTGCGCAGCGACATCGAGCGCAAGCATCTCGCCGGCGTGGGGGAAACCGAGAGGCTGTCCGCAGCCGCCTATACCTTTGAGGCGACGCAGGCTGTCTATGCCCGGATGCGGGCCCGCGCGGACCTCGCCCTCGCCGCCGGACACAGCGTGATCGCCGATGCCGTCCATGCCCGCGCGGACGAGCGCGATGCCATCGCCGCCCTTGCCGGACAGGCGGGTGCGCACTTCCTGGGGCTGTGGCTGGAGGCGCCGGTGGGTCTGCTGGTGGCGCGGGTGGAGCAGCGGCGCGGCGATGCTTCGGACGCCGACGCAAAGATCGTGCGCCAGCAGGCGGATTACGACCTCGGCCCGCTCACATGGGAGCGGATCGACGTATCACACGGGGCGCAGGCGCAGGGCATCGAAGCGCTGCGCACGGCCGGCCTGCTGTCTCGCTAAACGGCAGGTGGCCCCATCGCCATCTGGCCAATTGGGGATGCGACAGCGGGCACCGCGTCATCTTGCTACGCGCGCAGAAGGTTCAGTTTGAGCAATTTTCGTTAAAAGATTGTGTCAAATCCGCGGCAAGCATGCCATGATCCTGACCCATGGGGAGCTGTGAATCAGAGCAGATCCGTTCCCATCTTAGGGACGGGATCATGAGCAAGGTCGTGACGAGCTTAAGCCGAACAGGCAGAGCCGTCGGACCTTGGCTGATGGTGGCCGCGTTGGTCTTCCAACTCGTGTTGGCCAGTACATTTGCCACCCGCCAAGCTTTTGCTGCGGATGCCAGTTCAAATATTCTCTGCCTGAACGACGCTGCCGCGCCCGAAAATGGAACGGCGGACGGAATCACCAAGGCACTGGTTCACTGCCCGCTATGCCTGTCACGCGTGGATGTCGCGCTTCTGCCACCACCTTCCGCGATCTTTCTCTCGGAACGCCTTGCGCTGCGCATCCGGTACGACGAGACGTCCGCGGCGCCCAAGGTCGCCGTCTCCCCGCGCCTCAGCCACCGCCCTCGCGCACCGCCACCTCTGTCCGCCTGAGCCGCGTCCCATCTTGAGCAAGCCCTGAGCCGACCCGACCCCCTCTCCAATCCCAGGGCGGGATCGGACGGCACGCGATGGGCCATGGCTGACAAGCGGCCTCGGAGGCTTTGCCTCGCCTTTCCCGGTTCACCTTCGGTGTCAGCCGCCGCGCGCTTCCCAGCTGCGCAGGTCGCCCGCGCCGGCTCCCTCATGCCCTTTTTCCGGACCAGCCATGACTCACCGTCTTTCCACCAGCCTTCTGCGGAGATTGCAGCAAACCGGCTGCCTCTTGCGCCCGACCGCGCTCGCCCTTGGGCTCGGGCCCAGTCTTGCCACTGGAGCCTTGGCGCAGAGCCAGGCGCCGGGTGAGCCGGACCTGCCTGCCATTGTCGTCGTCGCCCCAACCGATAGCAGCACGATTTCAGGCGAGGAGGCGGCTCAGGTGACCCTGTTCACGAGCGACACGGGTTCCCTCTTCGGTCGCCTGCCCGGTGGAGCCACCTGGGGCGCGGGCGGTGTCTCAAGCCTTCCGGTAGTGAACGGAATGGGCGCCGATCGGGTGCAGATCGCCATCAACGGCATGATCTTCAGCCCTGCCTGTCCAAACGAAATGAATCCGCCCCTCTCCTATCTCAACCCCGCCATGGTCTCGAAGGTGAAGGTCTATACGGCCACCGCTCCGGTAAGCGTCGGCGGCGACTATACCGGCGCCCGCGCCGATGTGACCCTGGCCCCGCCCGCCTTCACGCCTGGACAGACCCTCACAACCAGCGGCAGCGTATCCGGCTTCTATCGCAGCAACGGTAATTCCTATGGCGTAGACCTGAACGCAACTGTGTCCAACGAGGATACGAGCGTCACTTATACCGGCGGCTGGGCCCGGGCCAGCGACTACACCTCAGGAAACGGCACGGTCATCAAGTCGACCATGTATGAGACTCAGAACCATGCCCTGAGCGTCTCAAAGAAGTTTCAGGACCAGATCATCACGTTCCAGATCGGCGGGCAGTTCATCCCCTACCAAGGGTTCGTGAACCAATATATGGACATGACCGACAACAAGAGCATTTTCGTCAACGGCAGTTACGAAGGCATGTTCGACTGGGGCAAGCTGGAAGCGAACACGTTCTTCAATCGCGTCCGCCACACCATGGGGTTCATCGAGCCGGACAAAAGCGGCGACATGCCAATGGACACACGTAGCACCGACATGGGCTATGCGGTGAAGGGCACCATCGGTATTTCCAACATCGACATCGTTCGCGTCGGCAACGACCTTTATTACAACAAGCTCGATGATTGGTGGCCGCCAGTCGATGGCTCCATGATGATGGGGCCGAACACCTTCGAAAACATCAACAACGGCCAACGCCTGCGGTTCGGCTATTACGCCGAGTGGGAGCGCCAGTTGAACGCGCAATGGTCCACGATCGTCGGGCTGCGCAACGATATCGTCTGGATGAATGCCGGCGACGTCCAGGGCTACAATCAGATGATGTACGGCGCCAACGCGGCCGCGTTCAATGCGCTGAACCACGAGCGCACCGACTTCAACATCGACGGGTCAGCCATCCTGCGCTACCAGCCCACCAACTCGAGCCAGTACGAACTCGCCTTCGCCCGCAAAACCCGGTCTCCAAATCTCTACGAGCGCTACGCGTGGTCCACCAATGCTATGGCCATGGACATGATCGGCTGGTTCGGTGACGGGAATGGCTATGTCGGCAACATCGAACTGGTGCCCGAAAAGGCGAATACGGTAAGCTTCACCGCCACGTGGAACGATCCTGCGAAGAAGGTGTGGGAGTTGCGCGCCTCGCCTTATTACAGCTATGTGCAGGATTACATCGACGTTCAGCGCTGCGCTCTTGCCGGTTGCCTCGCCAATTTGCCGAACAATCTGACGGCGAGCGACACCTTCGTCTTCCTGCAATTCGCAAATGTGGACGCGTGGCTGTACGGCGTAAATATCGATGGCAAGCTCGCCCTGTGGGATAATTCCACATTCGGCCAGGGCGTATTCCGCGGCGCTTTGAACTTCGTGCGCGGCCAGCGAACCGACGGCATCAATCTCTACCACATCATGCCGGTCAACGCGACGCTGGCACTCGACCATACGCTGGGCAATTGGACGACCAGCTTCGAGGTGCAATTGGTCGGGGAGAAGACCGAGGTCAGCCAAGTACACAACGAACTGGAAACCGCCGCTTATGCTCTGCTCAATTTTCGCACCAGCTATCAGCTGCAGCGCCTCCGCGTGGACTTTGGCATCGCCAACATTCTCGACACCGAATATGACTTGCCGCTCGGAGGCGCCAACCTCGTGAATTACCAGGTGTCTTCAATGATGGGGACGTCGTCCGCCTGGGGCTATTCGGTGGCCGGCCCGGGCCGGTCCATCAACACGCGCGTGACCCTCAACTTCTGAGTCCACACACTCCTGCGACCGGCGGAAGCACAGCTTTCGCCGGAGCGGCGCTCATGCCGCTGCGCCGTACACCACATCCGCCCGCTTCTCGAACGCATCGGCGAAGCGGCGGAACGCGGCGTCGAACATGGCGCCCATCAGCAGGCCCAGCGTGCGCGAGCGGAATTCATAGGAGATGAAGAAGCTCACCTCGCATTTGCCGCCCTCGACGTCGCGGAACTCCCAGCGATTGTCGAGGCGGCTGAAAGGTCCGTCCAGATATTCCACATGGATGGTGAGCTTGGGCCTATCCAGCGTGACCCGGGAGGTGAAAGTCTCGCGGATCATCTTGTAGGCGACCGTCATGTCGGCCACGAGCACCTCCTGCCCCTCTCCCCCGGGCGTGCGGCGGCGCACGCGGAGGGATTGGCAAAGGGGAACGAATTCCGGGTAATGGTCGATGTCCGCCACGAGATCGAACATCTCGGCGGCGGAATGCTTCACCACCCGCTTGCTGGAGAATGACGGCACGCCCTCACACTCGCCCGAGCTTGGCCTCGCGGGCGCTGCGAAGACGCGCGAAATCCTCGCCCGCATGGTGCGAGGACCGCGTCAGCGGGCTCGACGAAACCATCAGGAAGCCCTTGGCATAGGCCACGGCCTCGAAGGCGGAGAATTCGTCCGGCGTCACGAAGCGCTCCACCTTGTGGTGCTTGCGGGTGGGCTGGAGATACTGGCCGATGGTGATGAAATCCACTTCGGCCGAGCGCAGGTCGTCCATGAGCTGGAGCACCTCGTTGCGCTCCTCGCCCAGGCCCACCATGATTCCGGACTTGGTGAAGATGGAGGGGTCCAGCTCCTTCACCTGCTGCAACAGGCGCAGCGAGTGGAAATAGCGCGCGCCGGGCCGCACGGTGAGATACTTCGCCGGCACAGTTTCCAAATTATGGTTGAACACGTCGGGCTTGGCCTCGACCACCACCTCGATCGCGCCGGGCTTGCGCAGGAAGTCGGGGGTCAGGATCTCGATGGTGGTGGCGGGGCTCGCGGCGCGCAGTGCGCGGATGGTGTGGGCGAAGTGCGCTGCGCCCCCGTCCGAAAGATCGTCGCGATCCACCGAGGTGATGACCACATGGGAGAGGCCGAGCTTGGCTACCGCCTCCGCCACCTTGTCCGGCTCGCCCTGATCCAGCGCCTGCGGCAGGCCGGTCCGCACATTGCAGAAGGCACAGGCGCGGGTGCAGGTGTCGCCCATGATCATGAAGGTCGCGTGCTTCTTTTCCCAGCACTCGCCGATATTGGGGCAGCCGGCTTCTTCGCACACCGTATGCAGGCCGTTGGCGCGCACGATCTCGGCAGTTTTCGACCATCCGGCCGAACCCGGCGCCCGGACGCGGATCCATTCCGGCTTGCGCAGAATCTCGCTCTCGGGGCGGTGCGCCTTTTCCGGGTGGCGGGGCCTGTTTAGCGTGTTGACGACCGTGACCATATCTTCAGGCGACTTTCGCGCGCGATAAAAGCATCGCTTCAAAATCTAGTCTTCCATCGCGCCAGCGTCGAGCCGGCGCGATGCAGTGCTGACCTGCCGGCAGCGCCGGACCGGCCACGGTCCTCAGCGGGCGCGGATGCGGCGCCACACCCACAGCACGATGATGGCACCAATCACGGCGGCGATGAGCGTCCGGAAAAATCCGTAGACCGGCACGTCCGCCCATTCCGCCAGCTTGCCGCCGACGAACGCCCCGATCAGCCCGAACACGAGGTTCGCCAACAGCCCGTGGTCGCTCTCGGTGATCCGCTCGGCGATCCAGCCGGCGATGAGGCCGATCAGGATCATGGTGAAGAAGCCGACGCCCGGCTGGCTCAACGCGGCATAGGTCTCGCCATCCATGGTGCTGCCCCTTCGTCCGCCCCGGCCCGTGCCGCTGGACTACATATGGATAACGCGCCCGTAAGCGTCCAGCACACTTTCGTGCATGGTCTCCGACAGGGTCGGGTGCGGGAAGATGGCGTGGATCAGCTCTTCCTCGGTGGTCTCAAGATTCATGGCGATCATGAAGCCCTGGATCAGCTCGGTGACTTCCGCGCCGACGAGATGAGCGCCAAGCAATTCGCCGGTCTTCTTGTCGAAGATGGTCTTGACCAATCCCTCGGGCTCGCCGAGCGCGATCGCCTTGCCATTGCCGATGAAGGGGAAGCGACCAACGCGGACCTCGCGGCCCTGCTCCTTGGCCTTCTTCTCGGTGAGGCCGATGGAGGCGACCTGCGGGTTGCAATAGGTGCAGCCGGGAATCTTGTTCTTGTCGATGGGGTGGGTATGGAGGCCCTTGATGGTCTCGACGCAGATCACGCCCTCATGCTCGGCCTTGTGCGCCAGCATGGGCGCGCCCGCGACGTCGCCGATGGCATAGAGGCCGGGCACATTGGTCCGGCCATAGCCGTCGGTGACCACGATGCCGCGCTCGATCTTCACGCCCACGGCCTCAAGGCCAAGGCTGTCCACATTGCCTACGACGCCGACGGCGGAGATCATCCGATCCACGGCGAAATCATGCTTCGCGCCCTTCTCGTCCTCGACATGGACGGTGAGGCTGTCGGCATGTTTGGTCACGCCGCTGACCTTGGCGCTGGTGAGGATCTTCATGCCCTGCTTTTCCAGGCGCTTGCGCACATGGGCGGCAATCTCCTCGTCTTCCACGGGAAGGATCTGCGGTAGAACCTCCACCACGGTCACATCGGCGCCCATGGTCTTGTAGAAGGATGCGAACTCGATGCCGATGGCACCCGAGCCCATGACCAGCAGGGACTTGGGCATCTTTTCCGGAACCATGGCCTCGAAATAGGTCCAGATCAGCTTCTTGTCGGGCTCCAGGCCCGGCAGGGCGCGCGGGCGGGCGCCAGTGGCAACGATGATGTGCTTGGCGCTGTAATCGCCGCCGCCGAGCGCGCCCTTGGGCGCATTCTCGGCCGCTTCCACCGTCAGCTTGCCGGGGGCGGAAAGCTTCGCCTTGCCCCAGATCACATCCACCTTGTTCTTCTTCAGCAGGAAGCCCACCCCCGTGGAGAGCTGGCTGGCAACACCGCGTGAGCGCTTCACCACCGCGCCCATGTCGAAGCCAATCTTCTCGGCGGAGAGGCCATAATCCTTGGCGTGCTCCATGTAGTGATACACTTCGGCGGAGCGCAGCAGAGCCTTGGTGGGAATGCAGCCCCAGTTCAGGCAGATGCCGCCGAGATGGCTCTTCTCCACCACCGCGGTCTTGAAGCCGAGCTGGGCGGCGCGGATCGCGGCCACATAGCCGCCGGGGCCGCCGCCGATGACGATGATGTCGAAATTGGTCTCAGCCATGGATTTCTCCTTCCCCTCCTGCGCCGCCGGACGCACCGCATCGGCAGAAGGGACCGGGTGGGAATGGGGCCGTTCCCGCCTTGCGCCCACCGGCGAGAAGCGCGGCAGGCGGCAAGGCCGGCGGGCCGGGTCCGGTGCTAAAACAGCGCCGGACCCCAGCCGTCAGCGGGTCAGGTAAGCGTAGATTTCGTCCTTCAGCCGCACGCGCTCCTTGCGCACGGTGTCGAGCGCGAGGTCGTCCATGGGCTCAAGATCGCTCTCGGCCTTGTGGACCACCTCGTTCACCTTGTCGTATTCGGTGACGAGACTGGCGAAGTGTGGGTCGCTCTGGCGCAGCTCATGGAGCTTGCCGGCATATTCCGGGAAGTCGGCGGCGAGCTGATGGGGCGTATGGGACATGTTTGCCTCGTTCTATTCTAGACGGCGGCACGCGCGCCGCATCCGCCTGCTACACCGAAGCCGCCGTGCGACCTTTGATCTGCCGCACGGAAAAAATGGCTCTCGCCACCATGGATCACACCAACATGGATCACACCAGCATGGATCACACCAGCATGGTCATGGGCTTCTCGATGAACTCCTTGAACGCGCCAAGCAGTTCAGCGCCGAGCGCCCCGTCCATGACCCGGTGATCGCAGGTGATGGTGGCGGTCATCTGGGTAACGATCTTGATCTCGCCGCCACGCACCACCGGCCGCTGTTCGGACGCGCCGATGGCGACGATGGAGGATTGCGGGGCATTGATGATCGCCACGAA
Source organism: Roseixanthobacter psychrophilus (assembly GCF_043195195.1). Classification (NCBI taxonomy): domain Bacteria; kingdom Pseudomonadati; phylum Pseudomonadota; class Alphaproteobacteria; order Hyphomicrobiales; family Xanthobacteraceae; genus Roseixanthobacter; species Roseixanthobacter psychrophilus. The sequence goes on along the minus strand of NZ_JBAFWT010000010.1, from coordinate 86,990 downwards.
ATCCCGCACGCCCATCATGCCGAGGTTTGAGATGGAGGTAGAGCCGCCGGAATATTCCTCCGGCTTCAGCTTCTTGTTGCGCGCGCGCGTGGCGAGATCCCGCATCTCGTTGGAGATGACCGACAATGTCTTGGTCTCGGCTTTCTTGATGACCGGGGCATAAAGCCCGCCGTCGATGGCAACCGCCACGCCGACGTCGGAATTCTTCATGCGCAAAATGCGGTCCTCGGCCCACACGGCATTGGCGGCAGGCACCTTCTGCAGCGCCATCGCCATGGCCTTGATGATGAAATCATTGACCGAGACGCGATAAACCGGCTTGCCGTCCTTGTCCTTGGACGCCATGGAATTGACGGTCTCGCGCAGCTTCATCAGATCGTCGAGGTCGCAATCCACGCTCAGATAGAAGGTGGGGGTGAGCTGCTCGCTCTCCACCAGGCGCTTGGCGATGGTCTTGCGCATGCCGTCGAGCTGGACTTCCTCGAAGGAGCCCGCCTCGAACATGGCCTTGACCTGATCGGCGGTCGGGCCGCTGACGGCAGCCTTCGCCGGAGCGGCGGCAGGTGCCGAAGCGGTGGCGGAAGCTGCGGCGGCCGCAGGCGCGGCGGCCTTGGTGCCGGGCTGCGCGGTCTCAACATCACGCGCAACCACGCGGCCGTGGGGTCCGGAGCCGGGCAGCGCGGCAAGGTCGATGCCCTTTTCCTTGGCGAGGCGACGGGCGAGCGGCGAGGCGAACACGCGCTCGCCGTGGCCGTTCACCGCCGGTGCGGCGGCAGGCGCTGATGTGGCCGCCGCCGGTGCGGGAGCCGCAACTGGCGCAGGTGCAGCGGCCGGAGCAGGCGCCGGGGCGACTGCGGACGCCGCAGCGGGGGCCTTGGCATTGCCGGCGCCGGAGGCGACCGCCTTCGCGTCCTCGCCCTCGCCAGCCAGGACGGCGATGAGCTGGTTTACCGGCACATCCTGGGTGCCTTCGGCAACCAGGATCTTGGCCAGCACGCCTTCATCGACAGCCTCCACTTCCATGGTGGCCTTGTCGGTCTCGATCTCGGCGATCACATCGCCGGACTTGACGCTGTCGCCTTCCTTCTTGAGCCATTTGGCGAGATTGCCCTTCTCCATGGTGGGAGACAGGGCCGGCATCAGGATTTCGATGGGCATCTGCGTCGCCTTCTTAGAAACATTCGGTCTGCTGACGTCGAGTGAACACAAGCATTTTCTGGGATCGCGGGTGGCCCCAGTCGCCATAAAATTCCAAATCCCAGCCTTCAGCCCCGCCGCAGGCATGGAAAATCTGATCCCGCGTGTAGTGATAGGGATCGTGCGACGAGAATGTCACAACACCTCCAGGATCGTGGTGGAAAGGCCCATCGAACCCCTCCTCCGACACCTCGAAATATGTCGCATAGAGCCGCGCGGCCGGACGGAAATACGGCGCGGTACGCTCCAGACACTGAGATAAAAACCGCAGCGGAAGATGGGTGAAGACCGACTGAGCGATCCCCATATCGAACTGGACGCCGAACGGAGCCAGATCGAAATCGTCCGAGACGTTCAGATTGGCGCGCGGCAGCTTTCCGTCGAGGCCAAGCGGGACGATTTCCTGCGTCCAGCCGGCATCGAGCAAGCTCTCGTTCAGATCAATGCCGAAATAATTTCCGGCATTCAGAACCGGCACCAGGCACACCCCGCTTCTCAGGCTGCCGCAGCCGATGTCCGCCAATCTGTGATGCGCCTGCAACCCCTGCCCCAGCAGAAAATCCCGCTGCAGCGTCCCTATCTCATCCCACAGGCCGCCGATCACGGAACGGTGGGCGCCGAGGCGCACCGCTTCCGCGATCGTCGCGAGATCGTAATAGGGGTTGAGAAACTCAACCCGGTTCGGACTCCCGGCGGTCACTGGGGGCACCAAGCTCATTTGTAGGTCACCGCCCGCACCGCCTCGATCACATCCGCCACTGTCGGCAAAGCGAGCTTTTCGAGATTGGCGGCATAAGGCATGGGCACGTCCTTGCCGGTCACGCGCAAGACGGGCGCATCAAGATAGTCGAACGCATCGGCCATCAAGCGGGCGCAAATCTCGGCGCCGACGCCGGACTGGGCCCAGCCCTCCTCCACCGTGACGCAGCGGCCAGTCTTCTTGACCGACTCGATGATGGTCGCGGTATCCATTGGGCGAATGGTGCGCAGGTCGATGACTTCCGCCTCGATGCCCTGCTTAGCCAGTTCCTCGGCCGCCTTGAGCGCATAGGTCATGCCGATGGACCAGGCCACCAGGGTCACGTCCTTGCCGGCGCGGGCAATACGCGCCTTGCCGATGGGGAGAACGTAATCGTCCAGCTTCGGCACCTCGAAGGAATGGCCGTAAAGGATTTCGTTTTCCAGGAAGATGATGGGGTTGGGATCGCGGATCGCCGCCTTCAGCAGGCCCTTGGCATCGGCGGCGCTATAGGGCGCGATCACCTTGAGGCCGGGGATGTGGCTGTACCAGGAGGTGTAATCCTGACTGTGCTGCGCGGCGACGCGCGCGGCCGCGCCGTTCGGGCCACGGAACACGATGGAGCAATGCACCTGGCCGCCGGACATATAAAGCGTCTTGGCGGCGGAATTGATGATCTGGTCGATCGCCTGCATGGCGAAATTGAAGGTCATGAATTCCACGATGGGCTTGAGGCCCGCCATGGCGGCGCCGACGCCCATGCCGGCAAAGCCGTGCTCGGTGATGGGCGTATCCACCACGCGCTTGGCGCCGAATTCCTGAAGCAGGCCCTGAGTGATCTTATAGGCGCCCTGATATTCGGCGACTTCCTCGCCCATGACGAATACGTCGGCATCGCGGCGCATTTCCTCGGCCATGGCGTCACGCAGGGCCTCGCGTACGGTCATGGTAACCATTTCGGTGCCGGGGGGAACGTCGGGGTCCGGTTGCGTCTTCACCTGGGGCGGGTTGGCGACGGCGGAAGGCACTGAGGCCTGCGGCGCCGGTGCGGCGGCGGCGACCGGAGACGGCACAGGGGCAGCCGGCGGTGCATTCTCGGCGGCCTTCTGGGCCGGGGCGGGAGCGGCGTTGGCATCCTCACCCTCGCCCAGAATCGAGGCGATGGGGGTATTGACGGCCACATCCTGCGTGCCCTCAGGCACCAGGATCTTGCCGAGAATGCCCTCGTCCACCGCTTCCACTTCCATGGTGGCCTTGTCGGTCTCGATCTCGGCGATCACGTCGCCGGACTTGACGCTGTCGCCCTCTTTCTTGAGCCATTTGGTGAGATTGCCCTTCTCCATGGTGGGAGAAAGGGCCGGCATGAGGATGTCGATGGGCATGGCTTCAGCTCAGCTCTTGCTCGACGCGGGCTCGCTTACGCTCGCGGGAGCGGGCGAAGCGGGGCGCTGTCTCGTGAGATTGGAATAAGCGGAGGCCGCGGCAGCCGCGACCGTGAGGGAGGCGATGAACAGAATGAGGGCCTTGCCGACCCGCCGGGAATGGGACCCTGCCGCACCATCCCGCAGGCGGGCGGAAAAGGGCCAGAGCACCAATAGCGCCTGACGGCCCAAAGTCAGCGCACCGGAGGCGGCCTCGGCCCTCATTCCTTCGCGGATCGCGACGCCCCAGCTCGCGGCTGCACCCGCGAGCGAGACGAGAAGGAGGATGAGGGCCGGGATCGCCATCACCGCCTCAGCGCAGGATGTCGGTGTACAGCTCGGACGGATCGGGCTCGGGATCGTGGGTCGCGAAATCCGCGGCCGCGTTGACGATCTCGCGGATCTCTGCGTCGATCGCCTTCAGTTCGTCCTCGCTCACGAGCCCCTGCTCCAGAAGGCGCGCGCGCACCTGCTCGATGGGGTCGTGCTCGGTCCGCATCTTCTGCACCTCCTCCTTCGACCGGTATTTTGCCGGATCGGACATGGAGTGGCCGCGATAGCGGTAAGTCTGCATTTCCAGGATATAGGGGCCCTTGCCGTCACGGGCGAAGCCCAGCGCCCGCTCGGCCGCGGCCTTCACGGCGCGCACATCCATGCCATCCACCTGCTCGCCGGGGATGTTGAAGGAGGTGCCCCGCTTGGAGAAGTCGGTCTGCGCGGAGGCCCGGTTCACCGAGGTGCCCATGGCATATTTGTTGTTCTCGATCACATACACGGCCGGCAGCTTCCACAGCTCGGCCATGTTGAAGCTCTCATAGACCTGGCCCTGGTTCGCCGCGCCGTCGCCGAAATAGACCACCGAGACCGCGGCATTGTCACGGTAATGGTTGGCGAACGCGAGCCCGGTGCCGAGGGAGACCTGGGCGCCGACGATGCCGTGGCCCCCGAAGAACTGCTTCTCGATGCTGAACATATGCATCGAGCCGCCCTTGCCCTTGGAATAGCCGCCGCGGCGGCCGGTCAGCTCGGCCATGACGCCCTTGGCGTCCATGCCCGTGGACAACATGTGGCCGTGGTCGCGATAGCCGGTGATCACCTGATCACCCTTCTTCATGGCCATCTGCATGCCGACCACAACGGCTTCCTGGCCGATATAGAGGTGGCAGAAGCCGCCGATGAGGCCCATGCCGTACATTTGGCCGGCCTTCTCCTCGAAGCGACGGATGAGGAGCATCTCGCGATAGGCGTGAAGTTCCTGATCCTTGCTGAAGTCCGGTATCGCGCCGGGCACAGTTTCGGTGCGGGCTGCCTTTTTTACGGCCATCTCAACCTCGGGGACACGCTGGAACCGAGGAGTCTCTAGCGCACCTCCGGCACGGCTCAAAGCATGATTTGCACTGTGCTGCAGCGCAACACGTTGCAAACACTTGACTCTGCTGGATTGAACCGACTTTCAGTTAATTGATGTTGTGAACCCTAAATCAGTTCATCATCGTGGTTTCAGCAGCACCAGATCCTTTGCATTGACAAAATCAAGCTGGCGCCGCCCCTCCTCGTCCAGAAGGTCGGGATCCAGCCGATTGGCCTGGAGGAGCGAGACTTTGTTCTCGATCGCCCGCCGTTGCGCCTTCAGCGCGGCAAGGTCATTTTCGAGCTGAGCCATCTCCAGCTGGAAATTGCGCTTCGCCATAAGTCCGTGCTGACCGTTATAGGCGTGATAGGCGAAATAGCCGATAACGCCCCCGGAGAGGACATAAAGCAGCAGTGCGAACAGGAAGGAGCGCAGGCGCGAACGAGTTTGCATGCCGCCATCCTGCCGCATCCCGGTTGCCGGGGGGTTAAGAGTCGAGGCGCTTTGCCCTGGTGCCTCCCTGCCACGTGGTTACTCCGTTGCCGCTCCACGCTTCTTAGCGCGGCGCCTTGCCCCAGAACGCGAAAAGGCGAAGCGTTACCGCTCCGCCTTCCCCATCCCGAAACCTAAAGTCAACGCTCAGGCCAGCGCCTTCAGCGCGGCCTTGCCGGCATATTTGGCCGCATCACCCAATTCCTGTTCGATGCGCAGGAGCTGATTGTACTTGGCGGTGCGGTCCGAACGCGACAGCGAACCGGTCTTGATCTGCCCGCAATTGGTGGCCACGGCGAGGTCGGCGATGGTGGAATCCTCGGTCTCGCCGGAGCGATGGGATATCACGGCACGATAGCCCGCCTTATGAGCCATTTCAACCGTCTCCAGCGTCTCCGTGAGCGAACCGATTTGGTTCACCTTCACCAGGATCGCATTGCCTGTCGCTTCCTTGATGCCGCGCGAAAGGCGCGTGACGTTGGTAACGAACAGATCGTCGCCAACGAGCTGGCATTTGGAGCCGATGGTATCGGTCAGCAGCTTCCAGCCCGCCCAGTCGTCCTCGGACATGCCGTCCTCAATGGTGACGATGGGGTAACGCGACACGAGATCGGCGAGATACTTCACCTGGGCCTCGATGTCGCGGACCAGCTTCTCGCCCTCATAATGATAGGCGCCATCCTTGAAGAATTCAGTCGCGGCGCAGTCGAGGCCGAGGAGCACATCCTCGCCAGGACGATAGCCGGCCTTCTCGATCGCCTTCATGATGAAGGAGAGCGCATCGTCCGCGCTGAGCAGGTTCGGGGCGAAACCGCCCTCGTCACCCACATTGGTGTTGTGCCCGGCATCCTTAAGGCCCTTCTTCAGGGTCTGGAAGATTTCCGAGCCGATCCGCAGCGCATCGGCGAAGGTGGGCGCGCCCGCCGGCAGGATCATGAATTCCTGGAAATCAATGGGATTGTCCGCATGGGCGCCGCCATTGACGATGTTCATCATGGGCACCGGCAAGGTGCGGGCATTGACGCCGCCGACATACCGATAAAGCGGCAGGTTGTTGGAAATGGCAGCCGCCTTGGCCACCGCGAGCGACACGCCGAGAATGGCATTGGCGCCAAGACGGGCCTTGTTGGGCGTGCCGTCGAGGGTGATCAAGGTGGCGTCGAGCTTGGCCTGGTCCTCGGCATCGAAGCCGCCGACGGCATCGAAGATCTCGCCGTTCACCGCATCCACGGCTTTGAGCACGCCCTTGCCGCCGTAGCGGGTCTTGTCGCCGTCGCGCAGTTCCACCGCCTCATGGGCGCCGGTGGAGGCGCCGGACGGTACGGCGGCGCGGCCGAGGGATCCGTCTTCCAGGACCACGTCCACTTCCACCGTGGGATTGCCGCGGCTGTCCAGGATTTCACGGCCGATGATGTCGACGATGGCGGTCATTGGAAGGTCCCTCCCTGTGGGCTCTCGCGTCGCGGCGTCTCGCGCGCGCGCCGCTTCTAGCGCGAACCCGCACGCCTGCGAAGGGGCGAAGGCAGCGGCACCTTGCCTGATTTGGGCTAAGGTCCTGTTCCAGAACCCGTGCCAACCTCCGTTTCGCCGCTCAAGGACTTGCCATGACAGAAATCCGGCTTCAGCTCGGCCGAGAAACGGCCCTCCCCGCCTCGCCCGAGACCGCCGTCCTCGACCGCGTGCCCAATCCCCACTCCGATGTGGATTATGTGGCCCGCTTCACCGCCCCTGAATTCACGTCGCTCTGTCCGGTCACTGGCCAGCCCGACTTCGCCCATATCGTGATCGACTATGTGCCGGACCTGCATCTAGTGGAATCCAAGTCGTTGAAGCTCTATCTCGCCAGCTTCCGCAACCATGGCGCCTTCCATGAGGATTGCACCGTCGCCATCGGCAAGCGCCTCGTGGGCCTTCTGGCGCCGCGGTTTTTGCGAATCGCTGGCTATTGGTACCCGAGGGGGGGCATACCCATCGACGTTTTCTGGCAGACTGGGGTTCTGCCGACGGGCGCCTGGCTGCCGGAAACTGGAGTGGCGCCCTATCGCGGAAGGGGATGACCATGCCCAGTCTGGTAATCACCAATGGAGATTCGGCGGTGGAGCGGCTCAAGGCCGGCGGCATCGTCGGCCATTTTCTGCCGTGGCGGGATATGCTTCATGATGGCCCCGTGCCAGCCGACCCTTCGCTTGCCGTTGTCGCTGATGCGCGCGCCGCCTTTCTGGCGCAATCGCTGGGGTTGGAATTCGATTCCGTCCGCGCCGACTTTGCCGAGCGCGACGGCCAGCTTGAAATCCACATCGCCTTCAATGGAGTCGACTTGTGGTTCGAGCACGACCTCTACGACCAATTGCAGCTTATCCAGGTGCTCAATTATTTCGCGCGCGAGCCCGAGCGCCTTGGCTTGCGGCTGATCCAGGCGGATCATTATCTTGGGGTGATGGATGCGGGGCAGGTCCACGACCTCGCCAAGCGCGCCTGCGGGGTGAGCGCTATTCAACTTGAGACGGCAAGCGACGCCTGGGATGCATTCACCGCCCCGACGCCGCGCGCGCTGGCTCGATTCGTGAAGCAGGATGTTCCCGCCCTCCCCTTCTTGGTGCCAGCGCTGCGACGGGCGCTGGCGGAGTTGCCCGCGCCGCGCAGCGGCCTCTCCCTCACCGAGGAGCGCATCCTGCGGCAGCTTGCCGACGGGCCGCAGACGGTCGCCCAGGTCTACGGCGCTGTGCACAAGATGGACGAGGCGCAGTTCCTGGCCGACCTCCCCTTCTTTTTGCGGCTCGACGGTCTCGCCTTCGCCCACGAGCCCTTGATCGAAGGGCTGCCGTTCGCGTCCAGCGAGTGCAAGCCCTTCGAGATGCGCACGCCTGCCGGCCCGGAGGAAATCACCTATCGCACCTTTGCGACGGCGGAGATCTCCATTACCGACACCGGACACGCGGCGCTCAAGGGCGCGTTCGACCATGCCTGCGAGAATGCCATCGACCGCTGGCTCGGCGGAACACGGGTGCAGCCGGGCGCCATGTGGCGCTACGATCGCAACGGGGAAAGACTGATCGATCCGAATTGAGAGCGGGGCAGGTCAGCGCAGCCGAAGCTCCGCCTGCAGCCCTTCCTGCATCCGGCCCCCCTATGCCGGCGTCACCAGCTTCAGCCCGACAATGCCTGCGGCGATCAGCGCGATGCACACGAGACGCATCGTGCCCGCAGGCTCACCCAACACGAAAATGCCGACGATCACGGTGCCCACCAGTCCGATACCGGTCCACACCGCATAGGCGGTGCCGAGCGGCAGGTCGCGCAAGGAAAGGCCGAGCAGGCCGATGCTGGCGGTGAAGGTGGCGGCCGTGAAGACCGTCGGCCACAGGCGCGTGAAACCCTCGGTGTGCTTCAATCCATAAGCCCAGCCGATTTCTGCGATCCCGGCGAGTGCCAGGTAAACCCACGACATGTGACGCTCCGACAGACGGGGCCGTCCCCGCCGATCATATCACAGGGGCAAGGTCGTCCCGCCCCTCGGCGGCGCCAGCGCGGCACGCCTTATGAGAATATATTTTTCTCAGAGAGAATATCTTAAGAGATGCGGCGCCGAATTCAAGCGGCGCCGAGTGGACGCTCCACCACGATAGCGGCACCGAGCGCACTCGTCGGCTTCACCACCACGATGCCCTCGATTGCCTCCTCCACCATCCCGCGCGCCTGCAGAGAGCGTCGCAGGCTGGCAGCGCCGGCCGAATGGAAGCGGATCGCGGCGAGCCGCAATCCTTCGCCGGCCGGAGCGGGAACACCACAGCGCTCGGTGAAGGTGGCGCGGGTCATCAGGTCGATTTCGCCGCGTGGGGTCTGCGCCACATACCAATCGTTGCTGGCGCGGCGCGGGGTTACGCCGGTGAGGGTATCGAGGAAGCTGACGTGGTCGATGAGACTCTCGGACACCAGCACCACGCCTGCAACGTCTGTGATGCCATTGGCGTGGCGCTGCATCTCCGGCTGCCAAAAATTCTCGGGCTTGTGCTGTGTGCAGGTGAAGAACCCTACGTCCGGTGCCAGGGGATCAACGGCGAAGGCGAGCGAGAAGCCGACTTCCATGTCATTGCCGTCGGGCCGGCGGGCCAGGCGGGAGAACTCGAACAGATCGAACCCGCCGAAGCCGGCGGCGTCAAAAGTTGCCTTCTCTCCTGCGGGATCCGTTCCCTCCAGGGCCAGCATCGAAAGGCCCTCCTCGTTGCGCGCAAGGAAATCCTGATTGAAGGCACCGAACGAGAACCGCTCCGGCGTGCCGGCGGGAATCTTCTCCGGATCGGAGATCTCCAGCAGTTCGATGAAGAACCCTGGCATCTGGACGATGCGGTTCTGCGTGCCCCAGGGATGCTGGTTGCGCGGTGAGACGGTGAAGCCGAGCAAATCATAGACCTCCCCTGCTGCATCGAGATCGCGCACCACATGGACGACGTGATCGAGACCTCTGCGCATGGGAAAATCCTTTGGGAAAGGCGGGCTCGGGCTAGACGAGCCGGCTCTGCTCCATTGCTGCGCCAACGAAGGACGCAAACAAGGGATGCGGCTCGAACGGCCGCGATTTCAGTTCCGGGTGGAATTGCACGCCAATGAACCAGGGATGGTCGGCATATTCCACGATTTCCGGCAGCAGCCCATCCGGCGACATGCCGGAGAAACGAAGACCATGCTGCTCAAGGCGGTCCTTATAAGCGGTGTTCACTTCGTAGCGATGACGGTGCCGCTCGTAAATATCGCTCTCGCCATAGATCTCCGATACCCGGCTGCCGCCATTGAGTACGGCGTGGTAGGCGCCGAGCCGCATGGTGCCGCCGAGGTCGCCGGCTGCCGAGCGGCGTTCCAGCTCATTACCCTTCAGCCATTCGGTCAAAAGGCCAACCACCGGCTCACTGGTCTCGCCGAACTCGGTGGAATTGGCGTTTTGCACGCCGGCCAGGTTCCGGGCCGCCTCGATCACCGCCATCTGCATGCCGAAGCAGATGCCGAGATAGGGCACCTTGCGTTCGCGGGCGAACTGAGCGGCGCGGATCTTCCCCTCCGCCCCGCGCTGGCCGAAACCGCCGGGCACCAGTATGCCGTGCACATGCTCCAGGTATGGAGCGGGGTCTTCATGCTCGAAGGTCTCGCTCTCGATCCAGTCGAGATTGACCTTCACCTTGTTGGCGATGCCGCCATGGGCGAGTGCCTCGATAAGCGACTTGTAGGCATCCTTAAGACCGGTGTACTTGCCGACCACGGCGATGGTGACTTCGCCTTCCGGGTTACGCACCCGGTTCTCGATGGTGGACCAGCGCTTGAGGTTCGGTGCCGGGGCGGGATCGATGCCGAACGCGGCCAGCACCTCGGTGTCCAGGCCCTCGGCATGGTAGGCGGCGGGGACGGCGTAGATGTTGTCCACGTCCCGCGCCTCGATCACCGCACTTTCCCTCACATTACAGAACAGGGACAGCTTGCGTCGCTCCTCGCGCGGGATTTCCCGGTCGGTACGGCACAGCAGGATGTCGGGCTGGATGCCGATGGAGCGCAGTTCCTTCACCGAATGCTGGGTCGGCTTGGTCTTCAATTCTCCGGCCGAGGGGATGAAAGGCATCAGCGTGAGATGGATGAAGATCGCATGGCCGCGCGGCAGCTCATTCTTGAGCTGACGGGTGGCCTCGAAGAAGGGCAGGCCCTCAATGTCGCCGACCGTGCCGCCCACCTCGATCAGGACGAAATCATATCCCTCATTGCCTTCCAGGACGAAGTCCTTGATGGCGTTGGTGACGTGAGGGATCACCTGGACAGTCGCGCCGAGATAGTCGCCGCGCCGCTCCTTGGTGATGATGTCCTGATAGATGCGGCCAGTGGTAACATTGTCCCGCTTGGTGGCGGGGCGACCGGTGAAGCGCTCGTAATGGCCGAGGTCGAGGTCGGTTTCGGCCCCGTCGTCGGTCACGAACACTTCGCCATGCTGATACGGGCTCATGGTGCCCGGATCCACGTTCAGATAGGGATCCAGCTTGCGCAGCCGGACCGTATAGCCGCGCGCCTGAAGAAGCGCGCCCAAGGCTGCGGAAGCGAGGCCCTTGCCCAGCGAGGACACGACGCCGCCGGTGATAAAGATATAGCGCGCCATGGGCTTAGACTCTAATCCGCGCAAACGCGATTCGGCGAGAGCAATGCCGTTCCGGCATCGCCTCGCCTGTGGAGAACCTCATATCGCGGCGCTCGCGCCGCGATACACGATCACTGAGACTTCGGGACCTGCGGACCGCTCGGGGCCGGAGCCGCCTCGGGAGCCGGCGCGGCTGGCGTTGCCGGCGCTTGCGGGCGGATCTGATCGAGAATCGTGCTGCCACTTTGCGGAACCGCCGGGCCGGTCGGTGCGCTCGGGCTCAGCAGGGCCGGCGGGGTACGGCCCCAGCCGGCGAGAACGGTCAGCGAGATGGAGGTCACGAAAAAGATCGCCGCGAGGATGGCGGTCACACGGGTGAGCAGGTTTGCGCTGCCGCGTGCCGTGAAGAACCCGCCGCTTCCGCCGCCGCCCCCGCCGCCGATGCCCAGACCCCCGCCTTCGGAGCGCTGGATCAGCACTACGCCGATCAGCGCGAGCACCACCATCAGATGAATGACAATCAAAACAGTCTGCATGGAATCCACGTCTTCGCGCCGGCGTCCGCCAAATGGTCCGGGAACCGCGCGCAGGTCCGATAAAAGGTCAGTCGGGCGCGTTCCTACACGATCGCGCCGGGCAAAGAAAGAGTGCCTGATTTCGCAGCACCTCCCCGTGCCCTGCATGGCACGCAAGTCTCGTTTGAGCGCGGCCTCACCACCGCGGTGAAGGCCATGATCCATACCGCTCCGCTCACGTTCCATGCACGCGCGGCGCCGACCTTCACCGCCGCATCGGCAGTAGTGGATGCCAATGCCGGGCGCAGAGGAGCGGCTGGAAAAGACGCCGAACGCCGTTGCCGCCAGCAGCGATTCGCAGGCGTCCCGTGCTCCGGTCGGCAGATCAGTGTTTCAGAAAGTGGGGTCCCCTCCCTGACAGGGAGGGGGCTAGCCTTAGCTTAGCTTCGGCCACGAGATGACGCGGCTACCGCGAAGACGATATCGCCTTAATGCGCCAGCACTGCCAGCAGCAACAGCGCGACGATGTTGGTGATCTTGATCATGGGATTCACCGCAGGTCCCGCCGTGTCCTTGTAGGGATCGCCAACCGTGTCGCCGGTGACCGAGGCCTTGTGCGCGTCCGAACCCTTGTAGTGGCGCACGCCGTCCTTATCCACGAAGCCGTCCTCGAACGATTTCTTGGCATTGTCCCACGCGCCGCCACCCGAGGTCATGGAAATGGCGACGAACAGGCCGGTCACGATCACGCCAAGCAGCATGGCGCCAACCGCCGAGAAGGCAGCGGACTTGCCCGCGACCCCGCCGCCCGCCACCAGATAGATGACGTAATAGCAGACGATGGGCGAGAGCACCGGCAGCAAGGAGGGAATGATCATCTCCTTGATCGCCGCCTTGGTGAGCAGATCCACGGCGCGGGAATAATCCGGCTTCTCGGCATAGGTCATGATGCCGGGATGCTCGCGGAACTGGCGCCGCACCTCTTCCACGATGGCGCCGGCCGCCCGTCCCACCGCCGTCATGCCCATGGCGGCGAACAGGAACGGCAGCAGGCCGCCGAACAGCAGGCCCACCACCACGTAGGGATTTTCCAGCGAGAAGTTCGGCATGACCCCGGCGAAATAGGTGCCGGGGGCCGCCGTGCTGGTGAAGAACTTCAGATCCTGGCTATAGGCCGCGAACAGCACCAGCGCACCAAGGCCGGCGGAGCCAATGGCATAGCCCTTGGTCACGGCCTTTGTGGTGTTGCCCACCGCGTCCAGCGCATCGGTGGAATGGCGCACTTCCGAGGGAAGCCCGGCCATTTCCGCGATGCCGCCGGCATTGTCCGTCACCGGGCCGAAGGCATCGAGCGCGACCACCATGCCCGCCAGCGCCAGCATGGTGGTGGCGGCGATGGCGATGCCGAACAGGCCGGCGAGGCCATGGGCCACCAGGATGCCGGCGATGATCACCAGCGTCGGCATCGCGGTGGATTCCAGCGAGATGGCGAGGCCCTGGATGATGTTCGTGCCGTGCCCCGTCACCGAGGCCTGGGCGATGGACACCACCGGGCGATAGCCGGTGCCGGTGTAATATTCGGTGATGACGACGATGGCGCCGGTCACAGCGAGCCCGGTCACGCCCGCCAGGAACAGGCTGGTGCCGGTGAGGGTACCGCCGGAGATCGGCCCGAAGCCCACCAGCACCCAGGTGACGAAGGCGAGCGCGAATACCGAGAGCCCGGCGCTCGCGCCGAACCCCTTGTAGAGCGCCCCCATGATCGAGGACGTCGGCCCGAGCCGCACGAAGAAGGTGCCCGCGATGGACGTGATGATGCACACCCCGCCGATGGCGAGCGGATAGAGCAGCATGGATTCCAGCGCCGGCGTATTGGCGAAGAAGATCGCCGCCAGCACCATGGTCGCCACCACCGTCACCACATAGGTCTCGAACAGGTCGGCGGCCATGCCGGCGCAATCACCGACATTGTCGCCCACATTGTCGGCAATGGTGGCGGGATTGCGCGGATCATCCTCCGGGATGCCCGCCTCCACCTTGCCCACGAGGTCGCCGCCCACGTCCGCACCCTTGGTGAAGATGCCGCCGCCGAGCCGCGCGAAGATGGAGATCAGCGAGGCGCCGAAGCCGAGTGCCACCAGCGCGTCGACGACGGTGCGGCTGCCCGGCGCCATGCCGAGGCCCTTGGTGAGCACGGCGAAATAGACCGTGACGCCGAGCAGAGCCAGACCCGCCACCAGCATGCCGGTGACCGCGCCCGCCTTGAAGGCCAAGTCGAGCCCACCTGCGAGCGATTTCGTCGCCGCCTGGGCGGTGCGCACATTGGCCCGGACCGAGACGTTCATGCCGATGAAGCCGGCAAGCGCAGAGAGGATCGCACCCACGGCAAAGCCCACCGCCACAAGCCAACCCAGCAAAAATCCAACCACAATGAAGATGACGATGCCGACCAGTCCGATGGTCGTGTATTGGCGCTTGAGATAGGCCTGTGCGCCCTCAGCAATGGCGGCTGCGATCTCCTGCATCCGCGCGTTTCCGGGATCGGCCGACATGACCGCGCGCCCGGCCCAGACTCCGTAGCCGACGGCAAGCAGGCCGCAGGCGATGATCACCAACAATGCCAACATGAATCCACCTCTACGTTTCCACCCAGGTTTTCTTGTCCTATGGGGGGAGTGTGAGGGGTGCGCCGGAAAGTCGCAATCGTCTCTTTGGTTCAATCGGCCAAAGGGGATGAGGCGCGAGCGCGCAGGCCCCGCACCTCAGCCGGCGGCCGGGTCAGAGTTTGCTGCGATGCAATAGCGGGCGCGGAAGATTGCGCACGATCCCCATGATGCCGATCCAGAACCACGGCGTGTAGAGCACGGCGCCCCGCTTGGAGATGGCCTTTTCGATGTCACCCGCCACCTTCTCCGGCGTCGCCCAGAGCGGACCGCCCTGGGGGAGATGAGCCGTCATCTTGGTTGCGACGAAGCCGGGGCGCACGTCCAGCACCGCGACGTTCGCCTTGAACAGGCGATGCCGCAGGCCTTCCAGGAATTTCTGCAGCCCGCCCTTGGCGGCGCCATAAAGATAATTGCTCTGCCGGCCCCGGTCGCCCGCGACTGAAGTGATCACCGCAAGCGTGCCGCCGCGAACGGCCTCAAATCGCGCGGCGAGCGCGTCGGCAAGCAGGGCGGGGCTGACAAAATTCAGCGCCAGCGCGGCCTCTCCCTCCACCGCATTGGCCGATACACGTGCCTGATCGGGCAGAGAGCCATAGGCAATCAGGGCCACGTCCAGGGCGCCGAGCGCGCTCCAGGCGTTTTCGGCGACGCCAGGCAAATCGGCCGTGCGTGTGAAATCGGCTTCCTGCACCACCACCTTGGGCGCGCCACGCACCGAAAGATCGGCTGCAATACGGTCGAGGGCAGTCCGGTCGCGGCCCACCAGCACAAGACGCTGGCGCGCCTCCGCGCATTGGCGTGCAAAGGCAACGGCAATGTCGGATGTGGCGCCGAAAATGGCGACGCGGCGCGTGGTCT
Source organism: Roseixanthobacter psychrophilus (assembly GCF_043195195.1). Classification (NCBI taxonomy): domain Bacteria; kingdom Pseudomonadati; phylum Pseudomonadota; class Alphaproteobacteria; order Hyphomicrobiales; family Xanthobacteraceae; genus Roseixanthobacter; species Roseixanthobacter psychrophilus. The sequence continues at coordinate 71,642 of NZ_JBAFWT010000010.1, read as the reverse complement.
CGGTCATGGCTGGGGCTCCGCCGGGTGAATGCCGACGCGGCGCGAGAACGCCGAGGACATCGCCGGATCGAGAAAGTGCCGGAACGCGGACAGGGCTGGATAGCCCTTCGCATAGGTCTCGGCAGACATGGAAAAGTCCTTGGCGGGATAGATGCGGCCGTGCGCGGCCACCACGATCTCCTCCAACCGGCGCAGCAGGCGCAGCGTGCCCTCCCCGAGGTTGGGAAAGTCCAGCGCCAATGTCACGCCGGGCATGGGGAAGGACATCAGCCCAGGCGAACCCACCGTGCCGAAACGCTTCAGCACCACCAGCATGGAGCCCTGCCCTGCCGCAACAATCGCACGCAGCAGGTCAGCCGTGCCGTCGCGTGCCGCATCGGTCGGGATCACCGCCTGAAACTGATAGAAGCCGCGTGGCCCATAAAGGTGGTTCCACTGGCCGATGGCGTCGAGGGGAAAAAAGGTCTTCTCGTAGGATGCGACCTGCGCCTTGCGGCCACTCTTGCCAAGCTTGCGCCAATACGCAGCATTGAAGGCGCGCAGCGACAGGGCATTCACCGCCGAGATGGGCGGCGCGAACGGCACGACGATCTTCGTCGCACGCGACGGCGGCGGGGCACCCACACCTGGCGCATGACGCGCCCGCAGATAAATGCCGCGCCCAAGCTGAGCGCCCTTGGCGAGGCAATCCACCCAGGCAGCGGTATATTCCCAATCCTCGGCGCTCTCTGCATCCAGGGCGAAGAAATCGTCGAGATGGCCGAAGCGGATTTCCTCGCTCTCCAGCGCCAGCCCACTCACCTTGCGCAGGCGCAGCGTCGCGGAAAGGATCAGGCCGGTGAGGCCCATGCCGCCGATGGAAGCTGAAAACAGGCCGGGATTTTCCTTGCGCGAGCAGATGAACCGGTTGCCGTCGCTGCGCGCCAGTTCAAGCGAGACCACATGGTTTCCGAAGCTGCCGCAGGCATGATCATTCTTGCCGTGGACGTCATTGGCGATAGCCCCGCCCACGCTCACGAAGCGTGTGCCCGGCACCACGGGCAGCATCCAACCGGAGCCATCAGCCTCGGGGTGCGAGATCACCGCGAAAATGTCCGCAAGGCGCACGCCGGCTTCGCAGGTCAAGAGGCCGCTTTCGGGATCGAACGCCATGAAGCAGTCGAGATGCCGGGTATCCACCAGCATCCCTCCGGGATTCAACGCGACGTCGCCATAGGAGCGGCCGCACCCATAGGCGATGAGGGATTGGGGATGCGGATCCTGGACCAACCGCGCCGCGCGGGCGGGATCGAGCGGACGCACGACGTCGCTCTCAGCGCGCAGCACGCCGCCCCAGGAGCGATAGGCGCGCCGAACGCTTTGCATCAGGACGCCGCCCAAAGGGTGAGCAGGGCCAGGATGCCCAGGGCGAGCGAGAAGCGATCCTTCAAGGCGAACACCACCGGATCCTCGCTCATACGACCGTGCACGGTCAGATGCCACACGCGCAGCACCCAGATCAGCACCAAGGGCATCAGTGCCCAGAGCATGCCGGGGTGGCGGTAGATGTCGCTCGGATACTGCTCGTTGATCAGATAGACCATGAAGATGACGATGGCGCAGAAGCTGCTCGACACGCCAGCTGCCAGCAGCAGCGGCAGGTCGCGCACCGTATAGCCGCGCGACACGACGCCCGTACCGCCCGCCTGCACCACCCGGTTCAGCTCCGCATAGCGCTTCACCATCGCAAGGCCGAGGAAGATCAGCATGGAAAACGTGAGTAGCCAGGGCGAAACCGCTTGCGGTGCCAGCAGGCTGCCGGCCAAGACCCGCAGCGTGAAAAGGCCCGCCAGCACGAACACGTCGATGATCGGCTGGCGCTTAAGGATCAGCGAATAGGTCAGCGTGACCCCGGCATAGGCCACAAGGGTCGCCGCAGCGGCGGCCGGCAGAGCCAGTGCCATGAGACCGGCAAGCACAAACAACCCAAGAGCCGCAAACACCCCATCGCGGGGTGCAATAGACCCCGATGCGAACGGGCGGTGGCGTTTGCGCGGGTGCTGGCGGTCCGACGGAAGGTCCAGCAGATCGTTGATGATATAGGTCGCCGAGGCGAGTACCCCCATGGCCAGGAACAGCAGCACGGCATTGAACGCCAAGGCCGGCGTGGCGTGGCTGAAGCCAAGGATCGGTGCGACGAACACCAAAGTGTTCTTTGCCCAATGCTGGACACGCAGCGCCTTCGCCCAGGTGCGCGCACCCGCGCGCTTCACATGAAAGGCCTGCTCGATGGATTTTCCCGCCGGCAGCAGAGGCTTCAGCCGCGCCACATTTCCGACCAGTACCACCGATTCCGCGGCTGCAAAGATCGGGGCATCCACCGGCCCATCGCCGGCATAGACAAACCGATCGCCAAGCATCTCGCGGATCACGGCAAGCTTGCGTGTGCCGGAAAGATTGACCCCGTTCTGCGAGCCGCGGGCCATGTCGAACAGGCCAAGATGAGCCGCCACCGCATCGGCTATGGACTGGTCCGCCGCGGTGACGAGCGCAATCGTCCGGCCCGCGCGCCTCTGCGCCTTCAGATAGGCCAGCAATTCTTCATTATAGGGCAGCAGCGCAGCGTCGAATTCGGTGCGGTCGGCGACCGCACGCTTGAACGCCGCCTTACCTTCGCCGAGCCGCGCGGCCAGATCAACGATGTCCTGCAAACCGGTCTTCACATACGCAAGGCAACCTTCGTGCAGCGTATCGGAGGTGGTGAGGGTGCCGTCCAGATCCACCGCCAGTGGCGGCAAGGGTGCGTCGTCTTTCGTGGCTAGCCCCAGCACCTGCTCAAAGCCTCCGAAATCGCACCATGCGAACCGGGCCAGCTCTGCTTCCGTTGCCTGAAAGCCGTTCCAGCCGTTCGATAGTGGGTGGCTTATTGCATGGGCTTTCAGGAGGCGCAACCCGTCGCGCCGCAGCCCCGGCTCAGGGAACATGGCCGCAACCCCAGGCAAGCCGCGGGGACTCGATGCACGAAAAAGAATGGCCCCGGATTGCTCCGGGGCCAGCGCGGCTCTTGGATCTCTAGCCGATCAGTTTTTCGTCTTGTCGACCAGGGCCTTGGCCTTGATCCAGGGCATCATGGCGCGCAGCTTCTCGCCGACTTCCTCGATCTGGTGGGCATTGGCCTTGGCGCGGGTGGCCTTGAACGAGGTCTGGCTGACCTTGTTCTCCAGCATCCAGTCGCGGGTAAACTTGCCCGACTGGATGTCGGTGAGCACGCGCTTCATCTCGGCCTTGGTCTCGGCGGTGATGATGCGCGGGCCGGTGACATATTCGCCGTACTCGGCGGTGTTGGAGATCGAATAATTCATGTTGGCGATACCGCCCTCATAGATGAGGTCGACGATCAACTTCACTTCGTGCAGGCATTCGAAATAGGCCATCTCGGGGGCGTAGCCAGCCTCGACCAGGGTTTCGAAGCCGGCGCGGATCAGTTCAACAAGGCCGCCGCAGAGCACCACCTGCTCGCCGAACAGGTCGGTCTCGCACTCTTCCTTGAAGGTGGTCTCAATGATGCCGGCGCGGCCGCCGCCAATGGCGCTGGCATAGCTGAGGCCGAGGTCATGGGCATTGCCCGAGGAATCCTGGGCGATCGCGATCAGGGTCGGCACGCCGCCGCCGCGCTGGTACTCGGAGCGCACCGTGTGACCGGGGCCCTTGGGAGCGATCATCAACACGTCGAGATCCTTGCGGGCCTCGATCAGGTTGAAATGCACGTTCAGACCGTGGGCGAACAGCAGGGCGGCGCCGTTCTTCATGTTGTCGTGCAGGCTCTCCTTGTAGATGTCGGCCTGCAGTTCGTCGGGGGTGAGCATCATCACCACGTCGGCCCATTTGGCAGCTTCGGCGGGCGACATTACCTTGAAGCCCTCGGCCTCGGCCTTCTTGGCGGTGGCGGAACCGGGGCGCAGCGCGACCACGACATCCTTGACGCCGGAATCGCGCATGTTGAGCGCGTGGGCATGGCCCTGGCTGCCATAGCCGACGACGGCAACCTTCTTTCCCTTGATGAGGTTCAGGTCGGCGTCACGATCGTAATAAACGCGCATCATTCTCTCCTGTTGGGCGTTTCTTGGATTGTTCGAACTCAAGGCAGGACCAGGGACCGCCATCGAGACGGGCCTGAACGAACGGTGGGGTGGCAATCCGGCATCGACCGGGCAAACTCCTCCACACCATTCGGCGGCTTTCTTTTCGGCCCCCAGGTATCCCAGCCCCTCGCATCAGTGCAAGCACGGGCACGCATGGCGACGGCCGCAGCTCTGCATCGACGGCGCCCGCTTCACATGGCCTCGGGGCCGCGCGAAATTGCGACGACGCCGGTGCGCGACACCTCGACGAGGCCGAGCGGGGTCATGAGTACGGCGAACTGGTCGATCTTGTCGGACTTGCCGGTGATCTCGAAAACGAAGCTCTCGGTAGTAGCGTCGATGACGCGGGCTCGGAACGCTTCCGCAAGGCGCAGCGCCTCGCTGCGTGCATCGCCCGTTCCGCGCACCTTCACCATCGCCAGTTCGCGCTCGACCGAGGTTGCCTCCACCGTGAGATCGCGCACCCGGTGCACCGGCACCAGACGATCAAGCTGATTGCGGATCTGCTCGATCACCATCGGCGTGCCAGTCGTGACGATGGTGATGCGCGAGAGGTGGCCCTCATGGCTCACCTCAGACACGGTCAGGCTGTCAATATTATAGCCCCGGCCGGAAAACAGGCCGATCACTCGGGCGAGCACGCCCGGCTCGTTGTCCACCAGGACGGAGAGCGTGTGGCGTTCGATGCGTTCGGTGGGTTGGGACATAGGGAAAGTCTCTGATCTCAGGCAGGTTCCCTCTCCGCGCGCGAGGGAGGGTCAGGGAGGGGAAAGGGCGCTCACACGTTCACTGCTTCACATGCCCCCTCCCCACCCCTCTCCAAAACGCGGGAGAGGGCGCGAGGGTGCGTGCTCCGCCCGAGCCGCTCACACCAGCATCTTGCCCTCGTCGGTGATAGCATCGTCGAGATCCACCGCCATATCGCCGAGGATCATCTCGTTATGGGCGCGGCCCGAGGGGATCATCGGGAAGCAGTTTTCCTGCTGGTCGACGATGCAGTCGAAGATCACCGGCCGCTTGATATCAATCATCTCGGCGATCGCCGCGTCGAGATCGGCAGGCTTGTCGCAGCGGATTCCGACCCCGCCATAAGCTTCCGCCAGCTTCACAAAGTCCGGCAGAGCTTCCGAATAGGAGTGGGCGTAACGCCCGCCGTGCAACAATTCCTGCCACTGGCGCACCATGCCCATGTAGCGATTGTTTAGGATGAAGATCTTGACCGGCAGCTCGAATTGCACCGCCGTCGACATTTCCTGCATGTTCATCAGGATCGAGGCTTCCCCCGCAATATCCACGCACAGGGCATTGGGATGGGCGATCTGGGCGCCGATGGCGGCCGGCAGGCCATAACCCATGGTGCCGAGGCCACCAGAGGTCATCCACCGGTTCGGCTCCTCGAAGCGGAAGAATTGCGCCGCCCACATCTGGTGCTGGCCCACTTCGGTGGAGATGTAGACGTCCTTGTCCTTGGTCGCTGCATAAAGGCGTTCGATGGCGTATTGCGGCTTGATGATGTCGGTGCCCTGGCGATAGGCGAGGCAATTACGGCCGCGCCAGCGGTCGATCTGCTTCCACCACAGGTCAAGCGCGTCGCGGTCGATCTGCTTGTCCTTCGCCTTCCATTCCGCCACCAGCGCTTCCAGCACCTTGGTGCAGTCGCCGATGATCGGCAGGTCCACCTTGACGTTTTTATTGATCGAGGACGGGTCAATATCGATGTGGATCTTCTTAGAGCCCGGCGCAAACGCGTCGAGGCGGCCGGTGATGCGGTCGTCGAAGCGCGCACCGATGCAAACCATCACGTCGCAGCCATGCATCGCCATATTGGCTTCATAGGTGCCGTGCATGCCCAGCATCCCGAGCCATTGGCGGCTCGCCGCCGGGAAAGCGCCAAGGCCCATCAGCGTAGAGGTCACGGGAACACCGGTCAGGCGTCCCAGCTCACGCAGCAGGCGGCTCGCCTCTGGGCCGGAATTGATCACGCCGCCACCGGTATAGAAGATCGGCCGCTTGGCGCTCGCGATCATCTCCACCGCCGCCGCGATCTTGTCGGCATCGCCGACCAGCTTCGGGCGATAGGTCTTATGCTGGATGTTCTCACGCCCGACATAGGTGCCGGTGGCGAACTGCACGTCCTTGGGAATATCGACCACGACCGGGCCGGGCCGCCCGTTCTGCGCCACGTAGAAGGCTTCATGCAGCACGCGCGCGAGATCGTTCACGTCGCGGACGAGATAATTGTGCTTGGTGCAGGGGCGCGTGATACCGACCGTGTCGCATTCCTGGAACGCGTCATTGCCGATCAGATGGGTCGGCACCTGCCCGGTGATGCACACGATCGGGATCGAATCCATCAGCGCGTCGGTGAGGCCGGTGACCGCATTGGTGGCGCCGGGGCCGGAGGTGACGAGCACCACGCCCACCTTGCCGGAAGAGCGGGCATAGCCCTCGGCGGAATGCACCGCCGCCTGCTCGTGACGCACCAGGATGTGCTCCACCTTGTTCTGCTGGAACAGGGCATCGTAGATCGGCAGCACGGCGCCGCCGGGATAGCCGAACAGATGGTCGACCCCTTGATCGGCCAGCGCCTGCATGACCATTTCGGCGCCCGTCATTTCCCTGCTCATCTCATCCACTCCTCTGCGCCCGTTCCCAGCAGGCCGTTTGCGCAAATCCAATCAACATGATCATTCGGCCCAGAAACGACGAAGGGGCCCGAAGGCCCCTCGTCACGCGCCACCAAGCTTCGAAACAGCGTTCAAGCTGCTCCGCCGGTGGCGCATCTGCATACGAGAATGGTAACGATCTTGCGCATCACTGCACTAAGCCTTCCAAAAGTTGCGCGAACCTAGCGACGCGCGAAATCTCCGTCAAGGCACTCAGCCACTTTTTTGTCGCGCATGCCCACTGAAACGCCATTGTTTCCGCTCCGCCCCGATATTGCCCAATCTTATATGTCATTATAAGTGGGAAAAGCTGGATCAGCGGACGCAGCGGAAGACCTCATGCTCCTGAACATCAAATGCGTACGCCTGTCGGCGGTGTCACTTGCCCTCCTGATCGCAGGCGCTGCCGCAGCGCGGGCGGATTGCCAGACTGACTTCACGGCGCTGCGTCAGGAAATGGAAGAGAAGGGGCAGGCGTTGCAAGCGGCCGGCAAGCGCAAGGCGACGCCGCAGGAATTGTGTGGCCTGTTCCGCACCTATACCGCTATCGAGGGAAAGCTCGCGAAATACCTCGCCGATAATAAGGACTGGTGCCAGATTCCCGATCAGGCCGTGTCCTCGGCCAAAGCCAGCAACGTCAAGACCGTGGCGCTGCGCGACAAGATCTGCGCCGCGGCCGCATCCGGCGCCGCGGGCGGGGAAGGCGGCGGCAAGCCTCCGCCGCAGGGCTCCATTTCGAGCGCTCTTGGTGTCACCACCGGCTATGTCCCCGGCCAGAGCTCGAAGGGCGGCGGAATCTTCGATACTTTGAATGGCAGCGCTCTCGGCAAGTGAGGGGCGCCCGATGACGAGTTGGGGAGGAGATGGCGCGGTCGCGCCCGTGGCTGATGCCCCCACCAACAATTGGGTGGACCGGTACGCACCGGGCCCCTTGCGCCCCTATCTTCGCCTTGCGCGCGCAGATCGGCCCATTGGCAGTTGGTTGCTGCTCTTGCCCTGCTGGTGGTCCACGGCCCTGGCGGCGATTGCCGCGGGTCAGCCGTATCCAGATCCGAAGCTACTCTTGCTGTTCGCCATCGGCTCTATTGCCATGCGCGGGGCCGGCTGCACCTGGAACGACATTCTCGACCGCGACATCGATCGCAAGGTAGCGCGCACCCGCAACCGTCCGCTCGCCTCGGGCCAGATCGGCCTGCCCGCCGCCTTCGCCTTCCTGATCTTCCAATGCCTGGTCGGCTTCGCGGTGCTGCTCTCGCTGCCGCGCTTCGCGGTGATCACCGGCATCGCCTCGCTCGGGGTGGTCGCCATCTATCCGCTGATGAAGCGCATCACCTCGGTGCCCCAGCTGGCCCTCGGCATCGCCTTTTCCTGGGGCGCGCTGATGGGCTGGGCGAGCGTGTTCCGCAGCATCGAGGACCCGGCGCTGCTGCTGTTCGCCGGATCGGTCTGTTGGGTATTCGGCTATGACACAATCTACGCCCACCAGGACCGGGAGGATGACGCCATCGTCGGCGTGCGCTCCACCGCGCTCCTGTTCGGCCGGCGGAGCTGGATCGCCCTCGCGCTGTCCTACGCCGCGACCATCCTGTTGTTCGGCGCCGCGTTGATTTCAGCGGGCGCAGGCATTTTCGCGGCTTTGGGCCTGCTCGGATTTGCCGGCTACCTCTATGTCCAGGTGAAGCGACTCGACATCGACAATCCCGATCTGTGTCTGGCGCAGTTCAAATCGAACCGGAATGCGGGCCTTCTCCTGTTTGCCGGGTTGGCACTGGATGCGGCGGTTCAGCACGCCGTTGCAGTGGGCCTGATCTGACTGAAGCGCGTCGTCCTATTGTGCATCGCATTAACATTGCGCCGCCTTGCACCAATTCCCCGCCTGGATGGGGCGATCTTCGCTTGCGCGAACTTCCGCCGCCGCCTATTGCGTGCGCCATGAACCCGCCTGATCTCCCGATTGCGGCCGCCGCCTTCGAGCCGGCGATCGAGGTCCCCGCCATCGCCGCCCGGCACCTCGCAGACTCAGTCGCGGCGGCGGGCGAGATCGCGCTTGCTATGTTTCGCAACGGCGTCACGAGTTGGACCAAGGACAACAATTCACCCGTCACCGAAGCTGACATCGCGGTGGACCGGTTCCTGCGCAAGCGTCTATCCGCTTTGGCCGGCGACTATGGCTGGCTATCCGAGGAAAGCGCCGATTCCAGCGCGCGCCTTGCGGCGCGGCGGGTCTGGGTGGTCGATCCCATCGACGGGACGCGCGGTTTCATGGCTGGCGGTGCCGACTGGGTGGTCTCGGCGGCCTTGGTCGAGGACGGCCGCCCGATTGCCGGGGCCCTGTTCGCGCCAGTTTCACAAGAATTGTTCGTGGCTTCCATCGGCGGTGGGGCAACCCTTAACGGTGTCGCGATTACAGCTGGCTCGCGTATGAGCCTAGACGGCTCGACCGCCGCAGGCCCAACAGGTATTCTCGACCGCGTCGAGCGACACACGCCGCTGACACGCCCGCCGCGCCTGCGCTCGCTGGCCCTGCGGCTCGCCCGCGTAGCCACCGGCGAGTTGGATATCGCCCTCGCCCATGGCAACAGCGCCGACTGGGACATTGCGGCAGCAGACCTCATTGTACACGAGGCCGGCGGACTGCTGACCGGCCTCAATGGCATTGCCCCGCTTTATAACGCACCCAGTCCGCTACACCGGCCGCTGGTCTGCGCGGGGGCTTCGCTCCATGCCCAAACCCTCCTGCTCGCGCAGCGCGAGTTCGGGTCCGTCTCCTGACCGTCACCTGGGGAACGTCGAGATCATGACTACGTCTTCGGAACCGAAACAATTGCTGCACCTCGTTTTCGGGGGTGAACTGAAGGAACTCGGCGGCGTCGAGTTCAAGGACCTGTCCCAGGTCGACATCGTCGGCGTCTATCCCGACTATGCTAGCGCCGCCGCCGCTTGGCGGGCCAAGGCGCAACAGACGGTGGACAATGCGCTCATGCGTTATTTTGTCGTGCACATGCACCGGCTGCTGGATCCGGAAACCCATACACCTGGACAATGAAGATCCGCTGCTTGCGGCGCGGGCTGCGCACCTTGGTGCGCGGCTCACCGCTCGCCCGCTCAAGCTTGCGTTTGGCGGTATCATAGGGGTATCATTCCCAGCCCCATCCAAAGTATACCCCCTCTCAGGATGTGGGTTTGCGCAAGCTTCGGCCCGAAGCCGCGCCCACCAAGGAGCAGGACGCTTTTTGAGCATGTGGCGCCGTCTTCGCACGAATCGTGGTTTCCAGATCGCCGCCGGCACGACCTTTGCGTCCTATTTCGCGCTGGTGGCGCGTACAACGCGGTTCGTCGTCGAGCCCTCTGACATCTACGAGCGCATCGATGCGCACCTGCCGCTGATCATGACATTCTGGCACGGACAGCATTTTCTGACTCCGTTCATCATGCAGCCGCATCACAAGGCCAAGGTGCTGATCTCCCGCCATGCGGATGCGGAGATCAATGCCATCGCCGCTGAGCGGCTCGGGGTCGGCACCATCCGCGGATCCGGGGCGACCTCGCCGGGGGATTTCCATCGCAAGGGTGGCGTCTCCGCCACCTATGCGATGATCGAGACCCTGAACGAGGGCATCAATGTTGCGATGACCGCCGATGTGCCAAAGATTGCCCGCCGCGCCGGCCTCGGCGTCATCACCATCGCGCGCCATTCCGGCCGGCCGATCCTGCCGATTGCCATGGCGACGGCCAATCGCATTACACTCAAAAGCTGGGACAAGGCGAGCCTCAACCTGCCATTCGGCAAGGGCGCCGCAGTGGTGGGTGATCCGATCTTCGTCGATCGCAATGTCGATGAGGCCGGTCTGCAGGAGGCGCGGGCGCGTCTTCAGCATAGCCTGGAAGCCATAACCGCCCGCGCAGAGGCGCTGGTGGGCCGCCCACAGGGAGCGCCGGCATGAAGGGAATCCGTCTTCCGGTTCCCCTGCGCCTCTACCGGGGCGCCACATCGGCGGCGGCCGTTCTCACCATGGCCTGGCTCGGCTATCGCGTGCGCAAGGGCAAGGAAGACCCAGCGCGTTTGCCGGAACGGCGCGGCATCCCAAGTGCCGCACGGCCGCGCGGCCCGCTGATCTGGGTGCATGGCGCGAGCGTCGGCGAGATCGTCTGCGTCCTGCCGCTGATCGATCGGCTCGCCGGGCGCGGCTACGGCATTCTGCTCACCTCGGGCACACTCACCTCCAGCCGTATCGCGGCGCGGCGCGCGCACCCCTCCGTGATCCACCAATTCATGCCGCTGGATGCGCACCGCTTCATCGGTCGGTTCCTGGATCATTGGAAGCCGGACCTGGTGTTGCTGGCGGAATCCGAGCTATGGCCGAACCTCATGAGCGAACTCGGCCGCCGCAACACGCCGCTCGTCCTGGTGAACGGGCGCCTGTCGCGCCGCTCGGCGGAGCGCTGGGCCCACCTGCCCAAGAGTGCCCGCGCCCTGCTCTCGCGGGTCGACCTCTGCCTCGCCCAGAGCCGCGAGGACGCGCTGCGCTTCAAGGCCTTGGGCGCACCGCGCGTCGAGGTGGTGGGAAACCTGAAGTTCGATGCCCCTGCCCCGCCCGCCGACGCAAAGGCGCTTGACCAGATGTACGATGCCTGCGGGGGGCGGCCGATCTTCCTCGCCGCCTCCACCCACCCGGGCGAGGAAGAGATCGTGCTCGCCGCCCATCAGCGGCTGACGCAAGAGATTCCGGACCTGCTCACCATCATCGCTCCGCGCCATCCCGAGCGCGGCGCCGAAGTTCGGCTGATGGCCGAGGGCGCGCAGCTCGTCACGGTCCAGCGCAGCGACGGCTATCTCCCTGACGTCGGGACAGACATCTACATCGCCGACACCATCGGCGAACTCGGGCTGTTCTATCGCCTCTCGCCGGTGGTCTTCATGGGCGGCTCGCTGGTGCGTCATGGCGGGCAGAACCCCATCGAGCCAGCCAAGCTCGGCGCCGTGGCGCTGCACGGACCGCATGTGTGGAACTTCGGCTCACTCTACGCGAAGCTCGACGAGAAGCACGGCGCCGCCCTGGTGCAGAACGAAAGCAGCTTGGCGCAATGCGTCTCAGCGCTGCTGTTCGACGGTAGCTTGCACGCCGAAACTGCGGCGGCCGCGCGTGAAACGGTGGACAAGCTGGGCGGCGCTCTCGAGCGTACGCTCTCAGCCATCGAGCCGTATCTCCTCCACATCCGCCTCGCCCGCTGATGTTCGCCCGCGCGCCCAAGTTCTGGTCGCGCCCTGGTTCGCTGGCTGGCGCCCTGCTCGCCCCGGTGGGCTGGATGGTGGGAGCGATCACGCTGCACCGCATGGCCAAGCCCGGTGTCGGCGTCGAGGTGCCGGTGATCTGCATCGGCAATCCCACGGTCGGGGGTGCAGGCAAGACGCCGACCGCCCTTGCCGTGCTGGAGCGCTTGAAGGCGCGCGGGGCCTCTCCCTTCGCCTTGCTGCGCGGCCATGGGGGGCGAGAAGCTGGACCGCTGCGGGTCGACCCGGCGCGTCACGATGCGGCGGCGGTTGGCGATGAAGCGTTATTGCTCGCGGACGCGGCGCCCACCATCGTCTCACGGGATCGCCTTGCCGGAGCACGCCTCGCCGTCGCAAGCGGCGCCTCTCACATCGTGATGGACGACGGCTTTCAGAACCCGACCTTGCATAAGGACGCTGCCCTGCTGGTTGTGGATGGCGCGTCGGGCCTTGGAAACGGCAGGGTGCTGCCGGCCGGTCCTCTACGCGCCCCGTTCGCGGCCCAGGCCACGCGCGCCGATGCTCTGCTGCTGATCGGCACCGGGGCGCCCGGCGATTATTTGGCACGTTCTGCCAGCGACATCATGGTCCTTCGGGGACACCTCAGCGCCGATACCGGAGACGCCGCCGCGCTCCTCGGCCGCCGGCTGTTCGCCTTCGCCGGCATCGGTCGCCCGGAAAAATTCTTCCAGACCTTGCGCGCCCTCGATCTCGATGTGGCCGAGACCGAGGCCTTTCCCGACCATCACCCCTACACGCCGGGCGACCTCTCCAGGCTCCACGGGCAAGCGCAGGCTGGCGGGCTTTGCCTGGTCACGACCGCCAAGGATCTGTCGCGGTTGCGGGGAGAAAGCTTGGCACCATTACGCGCGCACGTCGAAGTTCTGCGCGTGCGGCTGGACCTCGAAGACCAAAGCCGCTTCGACGTCCTGATCGCGCAGGCGGAGGCCCGCGCCGCGCGCAGGCTCAGCCCTGGTGCTGCTGGCGAAGCTGATTCACGCGGGTAAGGACGGCCTGCGGATCGGCATAGGCCTCCTGGAGGTCGACGCTCCAATACCGCAGTTCGTCGAGCGGAATCCCCTGGCCGGTCACCGCGCAACGCACGAATGTACCGGGGCGCACGATGCGGAATTCGCCATCAAGATAGCGCAACTCGGCTTCGCCATTCCCGGCGGGAAAACGCTCGAATCTGTTCATCACGATCGAAACAAGGCCTCATCTAGCCGGAACACCATATGCCGAACCCAGCAGGTTCGAAAGGGCAGTTGCATCCATAACCGCACGCGATGGCTAAGCTAGGCTCAAGTGCCGTCGGTATCGAACAGGCTCGGCTGCGCCGCCGATTTTGAACTTGCGCGGGCGCGGGGCGATTTGGCCCGTCCGGTTGCCGGGCTGCGCGCGTCGCTATGCACATCTTGGCTCGCCTCCGGTGGCGCCGGCATGGCCGCAGATCCGCGCGCCACGGCACCAACGCGCCCATCGGCAAATTCCAGCTCCAGCACCGCGCCCGGTGCGATCAGGGATGCTGAGCGCACCGCCGCGCCGACGCCATCGCGCACCAAAGCGAAACCGCGCCTCAGGACCCCCTGGTAGGACAGAGCCACCAGCACCTGCGCCGCACCGGCCAGATGGCGCCCGCGCTCACGCAGCGCGGTGCGCACCGCGCGCAGGGACCGGCTGCCGAGCGCATCCAGCCGCTCGCGGCATCTGGCGAGATGGACGCGCTGGGCCCGCAGATTGGCGAGCCGCGCCGCCTCAAGCCGCGAACCGGCCGAAATCAGGCGCTCGCGCTTGCGCTCCACCGCGCGCAGCGCACAACGCTGCAGATTGGCACCAAGGCCAGCCACCTGATCGCCCGACCGAATAAGACGCGCCTTCAGACTGGAAGGAGACAGGCGGGCGCTCGCCTTCTGGAACTGAATGCGGTGGGCGAGCGCATTGGCGCGGAGCCCGCGCGGCAACCGGCCGGAGGCCGTATCAAGCCTTTGACGCGGAACCGCCAGCAAGGCGTCCGCCGTCGGCAGAAGCCGCACCAACCCGCGCAATTCACCCCGCCTGCGCTCCAGCAGCCGCAGGGGCGCGGCCATGAGCCGGCCACCCAGGCTTTCCACCGTAACCAATAGATCGGCCCGCACGGGCACCACCATTTCAGCGGCAGCCGTCGGGGTCGGCGCGCGCACGGCCGCGGCGAAATCGATCAAGGTCACGTCGGTCTCGTGGCCAACGGCGGAAATGAGGGGAATGGCGCTCTCGGCGGCGGCGCGCACCACCGCTTCCTCGGAGAAGCCAAGCAGATCCTCCAGGGACCCGCCGCCCCGCGCCACAATGAGGACGTCGGGGCGCGGAACCGGCCCGCCCGGCGGCAAGGCGTTGAAGCCACGGATGGCGGCGGAGACCTCGGCCGCACAGGTTTCCCCCTGCACCCGCACCGGCCATACGATGACCCGGCGTGGAAAACGGTCGGCCAGACGATGGAGAATGTCGCGGATCACCGCCCCCGTGGGGGAAGTCACGATGCCGATCACCTGCGGCAGAAACGGCAGCTTGGCCTTGCGGGCGGGATCGAACAGGCCTTCGGCCGCGAGCCGCCGCTTGCGCTCCTCCAGCATCGCCATGATGGCGCCGGCGCCGGCGAATTCGAGGGATTCGATAATGATCTGATAGCCGGACTTCCCCGGATAGGTGGTGAGCCGCCCGATGGCGATCACCTCAAGCCCTTCCTCCGGCCGCAGCTTCAGGCGCGCGAAATTGCCTTTCCACACCACGGCGTCGAGCCGGGCGCCCTCGTCCTTCAGGGAAAAATAGGCGTGGCCGGAAGAATGTGGCCCACGGTAACCGGAAATTTCTCCGCGCACGCGCACATGGCCATAGGCGTCTTCCACCGTCCGGCGGAGTGCCGCGGAGAGTTCCGAAACGCTCCATTCCGGAGCATTGGCATGGGGTTCGGGTAGTTGGACCATCGACTCACATCAGCGCATACGATCTTGGCAAGAGCATAGCGGCTTCATCTCATATGCGGCGAGCGCAATGCCGCCCTCTTGTTTGCCGGGCCGCAAGCCGATAGCGAAGTTAAAAAGGGAGATGACGCCGCATGAATGTGCTCCTGCTCGGTTCCGGTGGCCGCGAGCATGCCCTCGCCTGGAAGCTCGCGCAGAGCCCCAGCATCGGCCAGCTTTATGCCCTGCCCGGCAATCCCGGAATCGCGGACCACGCCGAATTGGTGGAGGGCATCGCGCTCTCGGCTCACGACACTTTGGTGACATGGTGCCGGAAGAACGGCATCGAGCTGGTGGTGGTCGGCCCCGAGGCGCCGTTGGTGGCTGGGCTTGTGGATCGTCTAGCCGAGGCGGGGATTCCCGCCTTCGGTCCCACCGCCGCTGCAGCACGGCTCGAAGGTTCCAAGCTGTTCACGAAAGAATTGTGCCGAGCCAACGGCATTCCCACCGCTGCGTTCGCGCGCTTCACGACGCCGGAAGCAGCCTGGGCTTATGTGACAGCAGAAGGGGCGCCCATCGTTATCAAGGCCGACGGTCTTATGGCCGGTAAGGGCGTCGTGGTGGCTTTGACGGTGGAAGAGGCCGTGGCCGCCATCGACCAGGTGTTTGCCGGCGGCGGGCAGGAAGTCTTGATCGAGGAATTCATGGAGGGCGAGGAGGCAAGCCTGTTCTGCCTCGTGGATGGGGAGACCGTGATCCCCTTCGGCAGCGCACAAGACCACAAGCGCGCTTTCGACGGAGACCTGGGTCCCAACACCGGGGGCATGGGCGCCTATTCCCCCGCCCCCGTGCTCACGGCGGAGTTGGAGGCCCGGGCGATCGCCGAGATCGTCATTCCCACCGCCCGCGCCATGGTTGCGGAGGGCACCCCCTATCGCGGCATCCTCTATGCCGGCCTCATGCTCACCTCGGCAGGGCCGAAGCTGGTGGAATATAATTGCCGTTTCGGCGATCCGGAATGTCAGGTGCTCATGCCGCGTCTGGAGAGCGATCTGTTCGAGCTGCTGAACGCCGTCGCCCACGGCAAGCTGGCCGGAGCCGCGCCGCTCTGGTCGGAGCAGAACGCCATCACAGTGGTCTATGCGAGCCGCGGCTATCCCGGCCCGCATCAAACCGGCTCGGAAATCCGCGGTATTGAAATCGCCGAAAAGGAAAACGGTGTGATCGTGTTCCAGGCCGGCACCAAGCGCTCTGGCGCCAAGCTGGTTTCCAACGGCGGCCGGGTTCTCAACGTCACCGCCACCGGCGACAGCCTGCGCGAAGCACGCGACCACGCCTATCGCGCCGCAGCTCGTATCGATTGGCCGGACGGCTTCTATCGCAACGACATCGGGTGGCGCGCGCTCGGCTGATGTCATCCCCGGCTGGACCGCGGAGGCCCTGGCCCTCGCGGATCCGCCGTGCCACCTTCGCCACCCTTGCGCGGAGCATGCGATATGTCCGATCTCGCCGATCTGTTTCCCGGCTTTTTGTCCCACAATTTGGACACGCCCGCCGGCCGCCTGTTCGCTCGTGTCGGCGGGGATGGACCGCCGCTGCTGCTGCTGCATGGCTATCCCCAGACTGGCGCCATGTGGCACCGGCTTGCCGGGGACCTCGCACAGACACATCGGCTGATTATTCCCGACCTGCCCGGCTATGGCTGGAGCGCCGCGCCCGCGCCGGGCAAGGACCATGCGCCTTATTCAAAGCGCGCGATGGGCGCCGCACTCGTGGCGCTGATGGAAAGCCTCGGCCATGCCCATTTCGCGCTGGTCGGGCATGATCGCGGGGCGCGGGTCGGCTATCGGCTGGCGCTGGACGAGCCCGGCCGGGTGGATCGGCTAGCGGTGCTGGACATCGTGCCGACGCTGACCATGTGGCACGGCATGGACCGGGCCCGCGCCATGCAGGTCTATCACTGGACCTTCCTCGCCCAGCCTCATCCGCTGCCGGAAACCCTGATTGGCGGCAACGCCCGTTATTATCTCGACCAAACCCTGGCGAGTTGGACTGCAGCGAAGGACCTCTCCGCCTTCGACCCTCGTGCCCTCGCCCATTATCGCGCGGCCTATTCATCACCCGACCATATCCGCGCCATGTGCGAGGATTATCGCGCCGGCGCCACCATCGATCTGGCCCATGACGAAGCCGATCTTGCCGCGGGGCGGATGATCGCATGTCCCGTGCTCGCGATCTGGGGCGCCCACGGCATTCCGAGCCGGGGGGCGACGCCGCTGGATGCCTGGCGGATATTCGCCCCACAGGTGCAGGGACAGGCCATCGAGGGCGGGCACTTCCTTCCCGAGGAAGCGCCGCAGGCCCTGATACAGGCCCTACTGCCCTTCCTCAGCCCGTGACCGGCTCAGCTTTCCGGGTGCCGAAGCCGAGGAGATAGAGGCCGATATAGGCGGTGATCGTGGCGCCGACCGCCCCCGCCGCCCAGATTCCTGTGGCGAGAAGCCAATCGATCGGTCCCCCCAGGTCCTCGATTCGGGAACTGGTGATCGCCATCATTAACCAGATGCCGACGAAACCACCCGCGAGGCCCACCAGCTCCGACCAGACGAGCCGGCGGGGGTCGAGGCTGCGCTCTCGCAGGAGAATGGCCAAGAAGCCCGCGAGCCCGCAGACGATGAACGCCACCAGCGGCCAGAACAGAAGGCCGAGGATTTCCTGGAAAACCGCCAGGAACACCATTGGATCCAAATCTTGCATGGTGTCTCTCCCGTTCAGGCCACGCCGCGCAGCATGGAAATGTAGGTGGGCTTCAGTGCGATCTCCTTCATGACCCAGGAAATCCAAAGCTCCTCAA
The DNA here is from genome assembly GCF_043195195.1 of Roseixanthobacter psychrophilus. NCBI lineage: Bacteria > Pseudomonadati > Pseudomonadota > Alphaproteobacteria > Hyphomicrobiales > Xanthobacteraceae > Roseixanthobacter > Roseixanthobacter psychrophilus. The sequence continues at coordinate 53,793 of NZ_JBAFWT010000010.1, read as the reverse complement.
GCGGAGCGATAATACCCGGAAAGGAGGGCAAGAGGTTGTTTTCGTAATCGAATTCGACGAGCATCGCCTGACCAATCCGCGTGATTAAGGGACAGGACGTGTATCCGTTATAGACGGCGTTGGAGGTGCCTCCCGAGAGGTTCGCCACCAGGTGGTCGATCGCGACGGGGACCTGCCACTTCACCGACGCAGCCGTCTTCCCCTTGGGCACGCCGGCCACGTCGCCGACGCCGAACACGTTGGGGAAGCGCTTGTGCTGCAAGGTGGAGCGGTCCACCTCCATCCAGCCATCTGCGGCGTAAGGACCAGACCTCCAGGGCAGCGGCGACTGGCGCACCGCGTCCGGCGCGCGCATGGGCGGGATGACGTTGATGAAGTCGTAGCCCAGTTCCACCGGCCCCTTGGGCGTCGTGTAAGTGGCGATCTTGCGACCGGGGTCGATCGCAGTGATTACGTGGTCATAGGCGACCTTCACGCCTCGGTCCTTGAACAGCATTCTCACCTTCTCGGAGACGATAGGCACGCTGAATAATGTCTGGTTCTGGGCCGCGTAGATCAGCTCCGCCTTGCCACGCATACCGCGCTGGCGCAGCGTGTCGTCTGTGATGAAGGTGTATTTCAGCGGCGCCCCGGCGCACTTCATTTCGGTGGCGGGGCGCCCGAAGAGCCCCACACCGCCCCGATCGGCGAAGCGCGACATCTCCTCATATGTGTCCGCCGCATAGACCGGTCCCGCATAGACGCTACCGATGCCGTCACGGCCGATCAGGGACAGCTCCATGCCGGGGATAGCGCCATAGTCGAGCTGGAGGCCCGTGGCCACCACCAGGAAATCGTAAGGCACCGCACGGCCCGACGCGGTGACGACTTTGTTGCCTACGGGATCGAATTCAGCGACCCCTTCCGTGATCCATTCGACATCGCGCGGGACATAGCTGCCGGTCTGAGAAATGGAGTAATCAGGCTTCTTGAGCCCAGCGGCGATGAGGGTGAACCCCGGTTGGTAATAATGCTCCTTGTGGGCATCGATCAGGATGATCGAAGCGCCGGACAGGCGCTTCGATAGCCGCGAAGCGGTAGCGAGCCCAGCCGCCCCGGCTCCCGCGATCACAATGCGAGCCTTGGTTGCAACGGGCGCGGCGCGCGTCTCTCCCGCAAGCAGGGCACCCGTGAGAGCCGCGCCGCCCGCGAGCAGGAACTGCCTTCTTCCCAGCGCTCCGCGAAGCCCCAAAGCCGGTTTGCCCACGTCCATCATGTCCTCCCTCCCTTTTTTGGAACCATCGCGTCATCGGCACCGCCGAAGGCCGCCTGGCCCGCACCACGTTTCCCGCCATTCCGCACCGATGGTTCCGAAACTCTAACCATAGGTAATATTCAATTTTTATAAATTCAAAATCATGAATGTTTTGGTCACAAGGCGAAACTGGGGCGTACGCACGGTCCGTCTCAGACGGACCGCCGCTCCTTGAAGAAATTGCGCAGGACTTCGGCCGCCTGCCGCTCGGCGATCCCGCCATAGACTTCGGGGGCGTGATGGCAGGTGGGCTGTGTATAAAAGCGCGGCCCGCTCTCGACGGCCCCGCCTTTTGGGTCCGGCGCGCCGTAATACAGCCTGCGGATGCGGGCGAAAGAGATCGCCGCCGCGCACATGGCGCACGGCTCCAGCGTCACATAGAGATCGCAGGACAACAGACGCTCGGCGCTGAGCACCGCCGCTCCGGCGCGCAGAACCTGCATTTCCGCGTGTGCCGTGGGATCGGAGAGTTCGCGCGTGCGGTTCCCGTCGCGAGCGACTACGGTCGAGCCGCGCACAAGCACCGCGCCGACCGGCACTTCGCCCCGTTCGGCCGCCGCACGCGCCTCATTGAGCGCCATCTGCATGAAAGTCTCGCCCAACCCGCGCTCCTGCACCTCGTGTCGCCGCACGGTTCGTGCTATCGGCCTTCCATGCCCCGTACACAACCTCCCCGCAAGGACAAGAACCGCGTCCCGCGCGACAAGCGCGCGTTGCCGCAGGCCAAGACCAATGACGCCGAGCGCGTCGCAAAGGTGATCGCACGCGCAGGCCTCGGCTCGCGGCGCGAGATCGAGACCTGGATCGAGGCCGGGCGGATCGCCGTCAACGGCATCGTCCTCACCAGCCCTGCCTTCACGGTCACCGAGAAGGACCGCATTGAGGTGGACGGACAGCCGCTGCCGGAGCGCGAGCGCACCCGCCTTTATCTCTACCATAAGCCCAAGGGGGTGGTGACCACGAACCGCGACCCGGAAGGCCGCACCACCCTGTTCGAGATCCTGCCCAAGGGCCTGCCCCGTCTGGTCAGTGTCGGCCGGCTCGATCTGAATTCCGAAGGCCTGCTGCTGCTCACCAATGACGGCGGTCTCGCCCGTGCGCTGGAATTGCCGGAGACCGGCTGGTTGCGCCGCTACCGCGTGCGCGCCAATGGGGCCATCGATCAAGCCAAGCTCGACGCGCTGCTCGGTGGCATCACCGTGGAGGGGATCGAATATGGCCCCATCGAAGCCACGCTCGATCGCGTCCAGGGTGCCAATGCCTGGATCAGCGTCTCCCTGCGCGAGGGCAAGAATCGTGAAGTGCGCAACGTGCTTGCCGCCCTTGGCATGCGGGTCAACCGGTTGATCCGCGTCTCCTACGGCCCCTTCCAGCTCGGTGAAATCCCCGAGAATGGCATTGATGAAGTGGGCACCCGCATCCTGCGCGACCAGCTCGGCGAGGAACTCGCCGCCGCCGCCGGGGTGGATTTCGATGCGCCGCTGTTCGAGCGAGAGATCGAGGAAGCGCCGCGCTTCGCACCACGGCCAGCCGATGAGGCGGATCGTTCGGGGCGGCGCGGCACCATGCGGCGTGAGGTCGTTGGCACACGGCACGATACGGACATTGAGCACCGCGGCCGCTCGCGTCATCCCCATGGCGATGGCGAGAGCGAAGGTGGAGCCTTCCGCGTGCGCAGCCGCCGCAAAGACGAGCGCGAGACCGTGAGCGCTGGAACCGTGGCCGACCGCAAGGGGCGGCAGGTAAAGGTGGAACGCTTCGTGCCGGAGCCGCAGGAAGAGCGCTTCGATCCGCGCCGCCCCGCCCGGCCTGGCGCAGGACAGAGGTTCGGAGCCCGTCCGGAGCGTGCCGAAGCGGGTCGCTTCGCCCGCACTGACGATCGTCCGCGCACCAGCCGCGCGGACGAAGGCGGCCACAAGCGCGGACCGGCGCGCTTTGCCAGAGAGGACGGCCCGCCCGCGCGCGGGCCGCGCAGGGACGGCGGTGGCGCCCCCCATAAGCCGATCTTCGGCCGCGGCCGCCCCGAGGGCACCGAAGGCGGTTTCCGCCGTGAAGGTGGCGCGGGCAAGCCTGCCGGTTTCCGCTCGGAACGTGGCGAAGGCCGCAGCAGTGAAGGCCGCAGCCGGGACGAGGGCGGATATGCGGGATCACGTCCCGCCGGCCGGCCGCGTCCGCAAGGCTCCGAAGGCGGGTTCCGCCGCGAGGGCGGCCCCGGCAAGCCCGGCGGATTCCGCGCCGAACGCGGCGAAGGCCGCAGCAGTGAAGGCCGCAGCCGGGACGAGGGCGGATATGCGGGATCGCGTCCCGCCGGCCGGCCGCGTCCGCAAGGCACTGAAGGCGGGTTCCGCCGCGAGGGCGGCCCCGGCAAGCCCGGCGGGTTCCGCACCGAGCGCCCTAAGCCCTTCAGCGCCGACAAGCCCGAGCGCGCGCCGCGCCGCGAGGCGAGCGCTGGCTATGGCGACAAGCGCGCCCCGCGCCGCGAGGAATTCGGCAGCGCGCCAAGTCGTGGCCCCAAGAGCTATGACAAGCCGCGCGATGAGGCCGGCCGTAGCCCGCGGCCCCGCACCGGGGGCTTTGCCGAGCGCGGGCGTGGCGCCGACGACGTTGGTTTCACGGGTACCCGCTCCGGCCCCGCAAAGGGGCGCAATTTTGGGGATCGCCCCCCGCGCGAGGGCGGTGATCGCAGTGGGGGCGAACGGGGCGGATTTGGCGGCGGCAAGCCCCGCGGGGCCTACGGCTCGGACAAGCCCCGCAGCTCCAGCGCACCCCGGGGCGAAGCGGGCGCGGAGCGTCCGCGTGGCGGGTTCGGCGCCGGACCCGGGCGCGATCGCCCCGCTGGCAAGGGCGGATTTGCCGGCGGCCGGCCCCGTGCGACCGAGGATGGCAGCCCGCGCACCGGCTTTCGCCCCGGCGGCAAGGCCGGTCCGGGTGGCCCGAAGCGCCCAGGTTTCGGCGGGCCCAAAAGCGGCCCGAGAAGTGGCGCTCCGAGAAGCGGCGCCCGCCCCACCGGCGGCAAGCCCTCAGGCCCGCGCAAGCGGGACTGAGGCGCAGCCCTAGAGTAACGCAGCATGCGCATCGTCGGCGGCCTTCATCGCGGACGGGTTCTCAAGACCCCGTCCGGCAACGCCACGCGGCCCACCACGGACCGACTGCGCGAGGCCCTCTTCAATGTGCTCGCCCATGCCTATGACGATGCGGCAGACGGCGCACGCGTGCTCGATTTGTTTGCTGGCACCGGCGCACTCGGTCTGGAGGCGCTCTCGCGCGGGGCGGCTTTCGCCCTGTTCGTGGAGGATGCGGTAGAGCCACGCGCGCTGATCCGCGCGAATGTTGAGATGCTGGGGCTCACCGGCGTGACCCGCATTTTTCGCCGCGATGCCACCAAACTCGGCGCCCTGGGGCCGGGCGAGCCCTATTCCCTGGTGTTTGCCGATCCTCCCTATGACAAGGGCCTCGCCGAGCTGGCCCTGGCCTCGGCGCGCACCGGCGGCTGGCTTGCGCCCGGCGCCCTGGTGGTGGTGGAAGAGAAGGCCGGCGCCTTCGTCGCGCCGGAAGGTTTTACGGAGCTTGAGCGCCGCCGCTATGATGAAACCGAGCTGACAATCCTCAGCGCCTGATTATTCCCCTTTCAAAAAGGCGCCGATGCGCTCCACCGCCTCGCGCATATCCGGCGCTGAGCCCGCGTAGGAGAAGCGCAGGAACTGGCGGCCTCGAAACGGATCGAAATCCACCCCCGGCGTCGCGGCCACCTGCACTGCGTCCAGCATGCGCGAGGCGAAGGCGGCGGAATCGCCGGTGAAGGCGGCGGAATCGCCGGTGAAGGCGGAAACATCCGCATAGAGATAGAAGGCGCCGTCGACCGGCAGGAAGTGCGCAAGGCCCACGCGCGGTAGACCCTCGACGAGAATGCGCCGGTTCTCCTCATAGCCATGCTTGACCGCCTCCATCTCCGCTCGCCCGTCAAACGCCGCCTCGGCGGCAATCTGCGACAAGGTCGGTACCGAGATGGAGAAATTCTGCTGCAGCCGCTCCATGGTGCGCGACAGGCCGGGGGGAACCACCATCCAGCCGACCCGCCAGCCGGTCATGCAGAAATATTTCGAGAAGGAATTGATGACCACCGCATCCTCCGCGATCTCGACCGCGCTTACAGCCGGAAAGGCGTAATCGAGGCCGTGATAGATCTCGTCTGAAACGAAGCGCAGGCCGAGGTCACGCGCACACCCCATCAAAGCCGAGAGCGCCGCGCGGTCCATCATGGTGCCGGTGGGATTGGCCGGGCTCGCCACCAACACGCCCTTCAGCGGCTTTTCCCGATGCGCGGCCATGAGCCGTTCCGGAGTCAGGGCGAATCGATCCTCGGCGCGGGTCTCGATCAGCACCGGCTCGCAGCCGAGCGCGGAAAGCACATGCCGATAAGGCGGATATCCCGGTGCGGCGATGGCGACCCTGTCCCCCGGCTCGAACAGCGCTAGGAACGCCAGGATAAAGCCGCCTGAGGACCCGTTAGTGACAACGACCCGCTCGGGATCGAGGGCGAGACCATGGGTCTCGTCATAGTGGCGGGCGATGCGCGCGCGCAGCGTCGGAATGCCGAGCGCCGCCGTATATCCCACCTGCCCCGCCTGAAGCGCCGCCGCAGCAGCACTGCGCGCTGTGAGCGGCGCCGGAGCCGCGGGTTGGCCAACTTCCAGATGGATCACCCGTGCGCCCGCCCGCTCCAGGCGCGCGGCATGCTCCATCACGTCCATCACGATGAAGGGAGCCACCGCGCTGCGTCGGGACGCCATCTCAAATTCCAAGGGGTGACCCATCTTTCAATCCTGCCTTGAGGCGCGCCAGCCATCGCCGCGACTCGCGCACCGCCGCGCTCGCGCCGCAATCACACGTTGGGTAAGCGCATGTCGCCCCAACGTGAACGGGGGTGCATTGACCGCAACCGCCGGCCCGTGTTCCTTCGTCTCGTATCGCGCCGGCCTGCACCCGCCAAGGGGATAGGGCGGCCATTTCGAGCATGCGGGCATCGCTGCTCATGGGCTAAGACGAAAGAGAGCATGCGCGTTCGATGAGCTTGACGGCCACTTTCCCTCGTTCCGTGTCCGGCGCCGTGCGGCGTCTTGCGGGTGCGTCCGGACATGGCCTCGCCCTGCTCGCCATTGCCCTTCTCCCAGCGCCGTCGGCGTTGGCCCAGGAAAGTTCGGCTCGGCCCCGCACCCAGATCATCCGCGACGCCGAGATTGAGGAATTGCTGCGCGATTATACGCGGCCGATCCTGAAGACCGCAGGGCTCACCCAGCAGAATGTGGAAGTCGTCCTGATCGGCGACCGCAGCTACAATGCCTTTGTGGCCGACGGAAAACGCATCTTCGTCAATGTCGGTGCCCTGATGGATTCGGAAACGCCGAACCAGATCATCGGCGTGCTCGCCCATGAGACGGGACATATCGCAGGTGGGCACCTTGCCCGCATGCGAGAGCAACTTGCCGGCGCCCAGACCATGGCGATCGTGGGCATGCTCTTGGCCGGCGCCGGGGTGGCAGCGGGGGCAGCCACCGGATCGAGCGGGCTCGCAAGCGCCGGTGCCGGCGCGATGACAGCCCCGCAGGAGATGATCCGTCGTTCGCTGCTCTCCTATCAGCGCGGCGAGGAACAGGCGGCCGATCGCTCGGCTGTGAAATATCTCAATGCCACGCAGCAGTCCGCAAAGGGCATGCTTGAAACGTTCCAGCGGTTTCAGAACGAGCAATTGTTCATCAGCCAGCGGATCGATCCCTATCTGCTTAGCCATCCGATGGCGCGCGAGCGCATCGCCGCGCTGGAAGAATTGGCAAAGGCCAGCCCCTATTACAATGCCAAGGATCCCGCTGCCCTTCAGGCACGCCACGACATGATGCGGGCCAAGCTCAACGGCTTCATGGAGCGGCCGGAAGTCGTTTATCGCCGCTACCCGCCTTCGGACACATCGCTGCCTGCGCAATATGCACGTGCTATTTCCGCCTACCGTTTCGGCAATGTGAACGACGCGGTCGCCAAAATCGACGCCCTTTCGGCCAAACAGCCCAAAAACCCCTACTTCCTTGAGCTAAAAGGACAGGCGCTACTGGAGGCAGGCCGGGCCGGCCAAGCCGTGGCACCACTCAAGCAGGCGGTGAGCATGACCAATGGGAATCCTCTCATCCGCTCCATGCTGGGGCAGGCGCTCGTGCAGTCCGGCAATCCGGCCTATAATGATGAGGCAATCCGCGAATTGTTATTCGCAACGCAGCGAGACCCCGATTCTGCCTCCGGCTGGCGGTCCCTATCTCAGGCCTACGGTCGCAAGGGAGATCTTGCGAACGCTGATTTCGCCGCCGCCCAAGCCGCCCTTGCCTCGGGCGATTTCAAGACCGCGCGGGAACTGGCAGCCCGCGCCCGTAACCGATTCCCCCAAGGGTCCCCAGGGTGGTTGAAATCTGACGACATCGTTAATTCCAAGCCACCCGCCACTGCCCAGCGTTAACAGGCGCTGTTTATAAAACTGGAGATTTAAATGCTGTCCCGCCTTGGCCCGCGCGCCGCTCTTGCCGCCTTCGCCGCGCTTGCGCCGGCCCTGGCCACCATCACCCCTGCTGCAGCCTTCACCGACGCAGAGAAGGCTGAGATGGGGCCGATCATCCGAGACTATCTGCTCAAGAATCCCGAGGTGCTCCAGGAAGCCATCACGGTTCTGGAAACCCGCCAGCAGCAGGCCGAGAACGCCGGGCGCAAAGACGCTCTCAAGGCGATGAAGGATCTGGTCTTCAACAGTCCGCGCGGCGTGGTGGTCGGCAATCCCAAGGGCGACGTCACCCTGGTGGAGTTCTTCGATTACAATTGCGGCTATTGCAAACATGCGCTCAGCGACATGAATACGCTGATCAAGGCCGACCCGAACCTCAAGGTTGTCCTGCGTGAATTCCCGGTCCTCGGCCCGGCGTCCGTGGAGGCGGCCCAGGTAGCTGTGGCGGTCCGCATGGTCGCACCGGAGAAGTACCTTGCCTTCCACCAAGCCCTGCTGGGCGGAAAGGGCCAAGCCGACCGCGCACGTGCGCTGGCCGTGGCGAAGGAGGTTGGCATCGACCCGGCGCTGCTCCAAAAGCAGGCCACCTCGCCGGAGCTCAACGCGACGCTCGATGAAAGCATGAAGATCGCGCAGGCCCTTGGCCTGAACGGGACGCCCAGCTTCATTGTCGGCGACGACGTGATCGTCGGCGCAGTGGGTGCGGACAAGCTCAAGGTGGCGATCGACGCTGCCCGCAAGCCCGTCGCCAATTGAGGCATCAGGTCCCCCGGCATCCAACTGCGCCTCGCCGACGCGCCGCATCCCGTGCGGCGCGCTTCGGCAGTGTATTGCGTGCAACGGCGCTTTTCATGTCGCACGGGGACCCCTATAACGCCGGGGCCCGGCTTGGCCGGGTTCACGGATAAACGGTCAGGGATGCCCGACACCATCCACGTCCTGAACGGACCCAATCTCAATCTGCTCGGCACGCGGGAACCCGCGATATATGGCGCTGCGACGCTCGCGGACGTCGAGGCCCTGTGCCGCGCCGCCTGCGACAGCCATGGGCTGGAGCTCGTGTTTCGCCAGACCAACCACGAGGGCACGCTGGTGGAGCATATCCAGGAGGCGCGCGGCGCCTTCGGCATCGTGCTGAACGCGGCGGCATATACCCATACCTCGGTCGCGGTGCGCGACGCCATTGGCGGTTGCGGCGTGCCAACGGTGGAAGTGCATCTTTCCAACGTGTTCGCCCGCGAAGAATTCCGCCACCATTCCTATATTTCCCCGGTTGCGCGCGGGGTGATCTGCGGCTTTGGCCCGCAGAGCTACGTGCTCGGCATCGCGGCCCTCGCCACAGGCCGGACCAAACCCGCATGACCCGCACGAATATCCGCAAGGAGCCCTTGTGCGGCCGCCCAGGCCACACGATCGCAGGACCATGATGAAACCCACCAAACCCCCCATCGACACCGCGCTGGTGCGTGAAATCGCCAAGCTTCTCTCGGAAACCGACCTGACCGAGATCGAGGTCCAGCAGGACGCGTTGCGCATCCGTGTGGTGCGCACGCCGGCGCCGGTAACCATTGCCGCACCGCCTTCGAACTATACGTCGGCGCCTGCCGCAACGGTGGAAGCACCCGCAGCGGCCGCTGCTGCGACAGACTTCTCAAAGCATCCCGGCGTGCTGTCCTCGCCCATGGTCGGAACGGCCTATCTCGCCTCCGAACCGGGCGCCGCCCCGTTTGTCGAGCTTGGAGCGGTGGTCAAGGAAGGCCAGACGGTTCTGATCATCGAGGCCATGAAGACCATGAACGCCATCCCCGCGCCGCACGCCGGGACGGTGACGCGCATTCTGGTGGAGAACGGCCAGCCTGTGGAATATGGCGAGCCTCTGATCGTCATCGAGTGAGTTGGAGCGCGTGAGCTTGGCGCGGAGGCGCTGGGCTGACCCGGGTGACCAGGACTGCCCCGATCCGCGCGCCGCTGCGCGGACGGGCCAAAAATAGTTTCAGGTGAAAGCAGGCATCCTCAGATGTTCCAGAAAATCCTGATCGCCAATCGCGGCGAGATCGCCTTGCGCATCCTGCGGGCCTGCAAGGAATTGGGGATCGCCACCGTCGCCGTGCATTCAACCGCCGATGCCGACGCAATGCACGTTCGCCTTGCAGACGAGAGCGTATGCATCGGCCCTCCTGCCGCGCGCGACAGCTATCTCAACATTCCCTCCCTGCTGGCCGCCTGCGAGATCACCGGTGCCGACGCGGTGCATCCCGGCTACGGATTCCTGGCCGAGAATGCGCGGTTCGCCGAGATCCTGGCGGACCACAAGATCCATTTCATCGGCCCCAAGGCGGAGCATATCCGCATCATGGGCGACAAGATCGAGGCCAAGCGCACCGCCCAGCGGCTCGGCATTCCGGTCGTCCCCGGCTCGGAAGGTGGCATCCATTCGGATGAGGAGGCGCACCGCGTCGCTAAGGAGATCGGCTTTCCGGTCCTGGTGAAGGCAGCAGCCGGCGGGGGTGGCCGTGGCATGAAGGTGGCGATGACCGAGGAGGATCTCTCCACGGCGCTGTCCACCGCCCGCACCGAGGCCAAGGCCGCCTTCGGCGATGACGCGGTTTATCTGGAGAAATACCTCTCGACACCGCGCCACATCGAGATCCAGGTGCTCGGCGACGGCAAGGGCCATGCGGTGCATCTCGGAGAGCGCGATTGCTCGCTCCAGCGCCGGCACCAGAAGGTGTGGGAGGAAGCCCCTTCCCCGGCCCTCACAGCCGAGCAGCGCACGCAGATCGGCGAGACCGTGGCCAAGGCCATGCGCGAGCTGCAGTATCTCGGCGTCGGCACGGTGGAATTCCTGTATGAGAACGGGCAGTTCTATTTCATCGAGATGAACACCCGGATCCAGGTCGAGCACCCGGTGACCGAGATGGTGACCGGCATCGATCTCATCAACGAACAGATCCGCGTCGCCGCCGGCGAGCCGCTTACCATTACCCAGGCCGATGTGGTGATCGAGGGTCATTCCATCGAATGCCGGGTGAATGCCGAGCATCCCAGCACGTTCCGCCCCTCTCCTGGGCGCATCACGCACTATCATGTGCCGGGCGGGCTGGGCATCCGCGTGGATAGCAACGCCTATCAGGGCTATGTCATCCCACCACACTACGATTCCCTGGTGGGCAAGCTGATCGTCCACGGAAAAACCCGTTCCGAATGCCTCAACCGCCTGCGCCGCGCGCTAGACGAATTCGTAGTCGACGGCATCGATACCACCTTGCCGCTGTTCCGCGTGCTGGTGCGCACCCACGACATCGCGGAAGGCAAGTACGACATCCACTGGCTGGAGCATTTCCTGGCCGAGGGCGAAGGCTCCGACAAGCCGGCACGCTGAGCGCCACACGCACGGCCGGGCCGATCGCCCGGCCGCTCAGTCGGACCCGAGCAGAGCGAGCGTCGCCGGATCCGGAAGCCCGCCGAAATGCCGCTGCAGCGCCGCGTGGAACACGCTGTCGCCCGCCCCTGCCGCCTTGGCGAACAAGGTCATGCAGGAGTGGAATTTCAGATCGTCGGGCGTGCCAAAAATAGCCGAAATGCTGCGTCCGTCCTGGGCCTCCGCCGCCTGCGTGCAGGCGATGAGACGGGCACCGAGCACGGGGTGCGCCAGATAGGCGCGCGCTTCCGCCAGGGATGAGATGCCGTAGAAATCGGCTGTGGGCGAATGCCCAAGCCCGCGCATCTGCGGAAATACGAACCACATCCAATGGCTGCGCTTCCGCCCGGCCCGAAGCTCGGCCAGCACCTGCTCGATCACGCCGTCCTGCGCTTCCACGAAGCGGGCGAGGGAAACTCTATCCTGTGCCATGCGCCCTCCTGCTTTGAGGGCGCGGGCTCTGCGTCACGGCTCGGCCGCCCGCTCAATCCTCCTCGCCCAGACTGAACTGCTGCACCTGCTCGTCATAGGCAAAGCTCTCGCCATAGCGCGCCCAGGTGATGACTGCGCGTAGCGACTCGTCGGCAAATTCCTCGGACATATGGTCTTCCAGCTCATCCTCGAAACGCGACCAGGGCGCCTTGTGGCTCGGCCGCTCCTCCAGCACGTGGCGGATGTGGGCGGCAAGCGGCACGTGGGCGAGCAGATGCTTGGAGAACAATTCCTTGCGGTCGTCCACGTCGGCCTCGACGAACTGCCGCCCCGCCTCAGTAAGTAGGATATCGCCGCTCTCCACATCGGCGAAGCGCAGCATCTGAAGCGTTTCCGCAATCGGGAACAGCGCGTCCGCCGGCATGTTGAGGTTATCCGCCAGCGCCGGCAGATCTGCGCGTCCGTTATAGGGCGCGTCGGTGAGTTCCTCGAGTAAGCCGGCGAGCACGTTGGTTGAGACGGCCGTGAGCGGCGTGGTGATGGTGATCTCATGGCCCCGGCTGGCGCCGGGCTTGTTCAACTCGGCGCCGGGCCCATCGCGATTGGTCATGCGTGAATAGATCTCTTCCACCAAAGCGCGAAAATCCGGCGCCAGTCGATCGCGCGGATGGGCAAGCGGGATAGGCATCTCATGCGCCACCCGGCCCGGATTGGAGGAAAAGATCAGGACTCGGTCGCACATCAGCACCGCTTCCTCGATATTGTGGGTGACGATGAGGATCGACTTGATCGGCAACGCACCCTCGGTCCACAGATCGATGATGTCGGTGCGCAAGGTTTCGGCGGTCAGCACGTCGAGGGCCGAGAAGGGCTCGTCCATCAGCATCAGGCGCGGATGCACGACGAGGGCGCGGGCGAACCCCACGCGCTGGCGCATGCCGCCTGACAATTCCTTGGGATAGGCGGTCTCAAAGCCGCCGAGGCCAATCAGATCGATGGCCTGCTCGGCGCGGCGGCGGCGCTCGGCCACCTCGATGCCGATGGCCTCCAGGCCAATTTCAACATTCTGCAGCACGGTGAGCCAGGGGAAAAGGGCGAAGGTCTGGAACACCATGGAAATGCCCTGGGCCGGCCCGTCCAGCTTGCGGCCACACCAGGTCACCTCGCCCGACACCGGCGCCGCGAGGCCGGAAATGATCCGCAGCAATGAGGATTTGCCCGAGCCCGAGCGGCCGAGGAGGCCGACGATCTCCCCCTCCTGGATGGCGAGCGAAACGTCGTCCAGCACCAGGAAGCGGTTGTTGTCGCTCTTGCGGTACGCCTGCACCACATGGGACACCGACAGCATGGGCGTGGTGGCGACCGGGGTCGTGATTTCGAGCATGAGAGGTCTCCTCAGTCGAGCCGCAGGCGGCGGGCCGCGAAGGTGAACAGGGGTCGCCACAAGACGCGGTTGAAGGCGATGACGTAGAGCGACATGACCGCAATGCCGAGCGTGACGCGCGGGAAATCGGCGGCAGTCGTAGCGTCCGCGATAAAGGCTCCAAGCCCCTCGGCGCGCAGCGTCGTGTCGCCCCAGCTCGCAACCTCGGCGACGATACTTGCGTTCCAGGAGCCGCCGCTCGCGGTCAGCGCGCCGGTGACATAATACGGAAACACGCCTGGCAGGATCACTTTGGTCCACCAGTGCCAGCCGCGGATGTGAAAGGCGGACGCCGCCTCACGCATGTCGCCTGGGAACGCGCTGGCGCCGGCGATCACATTGAACAGGATGTACCACTGGGTGCCCAGGATCATCAGCGGCGAGAGCCAGATGTTCGGGTCGAGCCCCAGCGCCACGATGCCCACGACGGCGAACGGAAACACGATGTTCGCCGGGAACGCCGCGAGGAACTGGGCCAGCGGCTGCACCGCGGTCGCCACCTTCGGATTGAGGCCGATCCACACCCCGACCGGAACCCAGACCAGCGAGGCGAGGAAAATCAGCACCACCACGCGCAGCAAGGTGAGGAAGCCGAGATAGAGAACGTGCAGCACCTCGCCGCCTTCCACCTCGGTGGCGACGAACGCGACGATCACCCACAGGCTGTAGAGCGCGGCGGCGATCACCAGGCTTGCCCAGATACGGTCCATGGTGCGGCTGCCCCAGGCGCTGTGCACCTTGCGGGGCACACGCACCGGCGCGCGCAGTGGCATGCGCCCGAGCGCGCGGGCAAGGCTGCCCAGGGGCGAGAGCACGATGCGGAAATAATGCGCCCGCTTGACCAGATCGAGCACCCAGGAACGAGGCGGCGGCCCGCCAGCCGCCTGCTCGAAGCGGAACTTCTCCGCCCACGCCACCAGCGGACGGAACAGCACCTGATCGTACAGTAGGATGATCACCAGCATGGCCAGCACGGCATAGGCGACGGCCGCGATATCCCGGTCGGCGATGGCAGTGGCCACATAAGCGCCGATGCCCGGCAGGGTGATGGTGGTATTTCCCACCGAGATCGCTTCCGAGGCCACCACGAAGAACCAGCCGCCGGACATGGACATCATGGTGTTCCACACCAGCCCCGGCATGGAAAACGGCACTTCCAGCCGCCAGAAGCGCTGCCAGCCGGTGAGGCCGAAGCCGTCGCACACCTCCTCCAGGTCGCGCGGCAAGGTCTTCATCGACTGGTAGAAGCTGAAGGTCATGTTCCAGGCTTGGCTGGTGAAGATGGCGAACACCGCCGCCAGTTCCACCCCCAGCACCTGGCCGGGGAACAGGCCCATGAAGAACACCACGGTGAAGGATAGAAATCCCAGCACCGGCACCGACTGGAGAATATCGAGGATCGGGATCAGCACCATTTCGGCGCGCCGGCTTTTTGCGGCGATGGCGCCATAAATGAAGGTGAACACCAGCGAGGCGACGATCGCCGCGAGCATGCGCAGCGTGGTGCGCAGGGCATATTCCGGCAGCATCGCCGGATCGAGCGAGATCGGCGTCTGCTGCAATTGCGCGATCGGAACCAGGGTCTCCTGCGTGCCGTGGGTGAACAGCGCGAACAGGGCGAAGATCACCGCGAAGGCAAAGATATCGAAGATCGAGAACCGGTGCTGCCGCACGGGATTGGGCTCGTTTCCACCAGTGAGCTGAAGAAGCATGGCAGATCCACCGCGTAGAAGAAGACGCAAGCGGTTCACGCCCCGGTGAACCCTCGACGGCAGTTAGCGCGACCGGATGACAAATGCACTACGCATTCGCGGCAGGATTAATATGAAGGCGACATGCCGCACCGGGCCGCTCCTCGCGGCTCGCATGGGCGCAGGGCGGCAAAGCGCCACATCCTCGCTCAAGTTATATGCTCCTTCAATAGACCTATGAGCCGCCCCACCGAACCGATTGTCGAAATCACCCCGGACGTGCTGCTGAAGGCCTATGCCTGCGGCATCTTTCCCATGGCTGAGAGCGCTGACGATCCCGGCCTTTATTGGATCGAGCCGGAACGGCGCGGCGTCTTTCCGCTCGACGGGTTGAAGGTCTCCTCGCGCCTTGCCCGCACCATCCGTTCGGACAAGTTCGAAATCCGCATCGACCATGATTTCAATGGCGTGATCGGCGGCTGCGCCGCTCCGCAGGACGGGCGCGCCAAGACCTGGATCAACGCCCGGATCCGGCGGCTCTACGGCGAACTATTCGCGCGCGGCCGCTGTCACACGGTGGAGGCTTGGCGCGACGGCCGGCTGGTGGGCGGGCTCTATGGCGTGCGGCTCGGCGGTGCCTTCTTCGGCGAGAGCATGTTCCACATAGAGCGCGATGCCTCGAAGGTCGCGCTGGTGCATCTGGTGGCGCGGCTGAGGGCCGGCGGCTTCCGCCTGCTGGATACCCAGTTCGTGACCAGCCACCTGGAAAGCCTCGGTGCCATCGAAATCAGCCGGCGCCAATATCATCGCCAGCTCGAGCAGGCGCTGGAGGTGGAAGGCGACTTCTACTTCTGGCCCGCGGCTTTGCCGGTGGCAGGGGCGGTGGCCTTGCAGTCGGTCAGCCAGACATCATAGACGGGATGCTCCACCCCATGCAGACCCGGGCTGGATGCGAACATCCACCCCGTAAAGATCCGCTTCGCCTCGCCCTTCAAGGTGATCTCGTTAACTTCGGTGAAGCTGGTGGTGTTTTGCGTCTCCGTCGGCGGGCGCGTGTAGCACACGCGGGGTGTCACCTGCAGGGCGCCGAACTGAACCGTCTCGCCAATGCCCACTTCGAACGAGGTGATGCGGCCGGTGATCTTGTCCAGCCCGGCATATACCGCAGTTCGATTGGCGATGTGTTCGGGTGGAGGCTGCACCACCACCATATCACCCGTGTCGCCTGCCGCGGAGGGCGTTCCCGCAGCCGGAGGCTGTGCAATTGTGGGGGCGGGCATCTGGCCCTGTCCGGGCGGGCGCGGCGACCCCGGAGGTGGCAGTTGCGGTGCAGAGGGCCGCTGCACGGACCCGGCGGGGGACGGTGAGGTAGACGTTCCGAAACCGGACGGGGGAGCCAGCGGTGCTGATTCGATGCCGCTGCGGTTCTGAGCAAATGCAGGCGCGATCATCACGCATAGCCCGAGGGCAAGGCCGAGAGCAGCAGCGCCTGCCTGTCCGGCGCCCGCCGCTGCGGCATGCGTCAACGACGACCCTTGGAACAGCCGACGCGGCTCAAATTGGACATTGACCATGAAAACGCAAACCCGAACGTGCCAAGGGGTGGGCCCGTTCCGAAACGTCCATGTGCAAAAAGGAGAGGGGGCGCAAAAAAGACCGTCCTCCCGATGCACACGGCACGGCACGGCGCGCCCAACTCCTTGCTGGTTATCACCTGCAATGCGGCATCGCGAGGGCGAATCAGGCCCGCAGGATCGAAAGCGCGGCACGCCCGCTCACCTTCGCGCCCGCACAGAGGTGCGCCCGACACGGGATGGACGACGCCTCACTCGCCGGGCGTCCATGCCTTGTAGTCGCCGGTGACTTCCGGTCGGTTGCGCCCGCCGGGAAAGGCCCCCTTGGGCCGATAAGCGCCTGGAGTGCCGGTCATGTTGCGAAGATGCGGCTTCTGCCACTCGCGCGGCGTGTAGGCTTCCTCGGTGGGCGGGGTATCGGTGCGGTGGTGCATCCACCCGTACCAGCCACTTGGGATGGTCGTGCTGTCGGCATAATTAGGGTAGATGACCCACCGACGCTCGAAACCTAGCAGCGGGTCGATGGCGCCGCCCTTGGTCCGGAAATAACGGTTGCCCGCTTCGTCCTGCCCCACGAATTCGCCAAAGCGACGGGTCCACACCATGGTGCCGACCGTCTGCTTGTTCCACCAGGTAAAGATATAGAGCAGGAACTCTTTCACGGCCCACGCCTCGCTGCTTGACGCCTCGCCCCTTGATCGCGCGGACCATGCCACCGCGTCCGGGCGGTGTCCACCGCGCCGAAGCGCAGGCGCCAGGCTCACGGTGAAAAAAGCGTCAGGACATAGACCAGGAAAAGCACCAGATGCACCAGTCCTGTCAGAGCATTGGTCTTGCCAGTGCCGAACGAGACGATGCTCAGCACCAGCGCCAGCAGCAATTGCACACGGTCTTCCGGGTCGAGAGCGAGGGTCACCTGACGGTCGACGATATAGCTCACGGCAACCATCACAGGCATGGTCAGGCCAATGGTGGCAAGGGCCGAGCCCAGCGCCGCGTTCAGCGCCCGCTGCAACCGGTTGCGCCGGGCAGAGCGCACGGCCGTGATGGTTTCCGGCAGCAGCAGGATCGCCACCACGATTGCTCCCACAACCGCGTCCGGATCCGGCAGGCCCTGCCGGTCCATGAACCGCTCGACACCTTCCGCCACATAGTGCGAAAGCAGCACAACCCCGCCGAGGCTGACCAGCAGGAACACGACGCCGCGCCAGAACTCAACCGGCGTCGCCACACGCTCCTCGCTCTCGTCCCAGCCGAGGAAATGATCGCGATGCCGCACCGTCTGCATGAATAGGAACGAACCGTAGAGTAGCACCACGCCGACCATGATAAGCGCGACATCAAGTGTCTTCGCGACGCCATGCTCGCCTGAGGACGTTGCGCTCGGCAGGATCAGCGCCAGAACCGAAATGGCCATGATGACCGAGAGGAATCCGCTCAGTCCCTGCTGGCGCACCTCCTGCTCGCGATGGCGCAACCCGCCGATTAGAAGGCACAGACCGACCACACCGGTGAGCACGAACATGACCGTGGAAAGCACCGCCTCGCGGGCAAGGGTGGGATTGTTCTCCCCGTTCAGCATCATCGACACCAGCACAGACGCTTCGATGAGGGTCACGCTGAAGGTAAGGACCAGGGTGCCGAACGGCTGCGGCAGGCGAGCGGAAACCGTGTCGGCATGATTTACGGCGGCGAAGATGGTGCCCATCATGAGCAGCGAGGCCAACCATTCGGCACCGCGGCCGAAGAGAGGAAAAAACACCGGCCAGCCGAGCGCGAGAACGAGCCCGGCGACTGGCACGACAAAAGGAAACAGGCGCCGTATCATCGCGATCAGCGCTCCCTGGCTAGAGCGCAATGCTCTGTCCCTGCGCCTTGCGCTGGGCGAGCAGGCACAGATAGGTGGCGGCCAGGCTCGCCCCGGCCAGGGCGGTGATCTCCGCATGGTCGTAGGGTGGCGAGACCTCCACGACGTCAAATCCCTTCAGGTCGAGATCGCCGAGCCCGCCGAGGATCATCAAGGCCTCGCGACTCGAAAGGCCGCCGCAGACCGGCGTCCCGGTTCCGGGGGCGAATGCTGGGTCGAGGGCGTCTATGTCGAAGGTCATGTAGACGGGTGCATCTCCCACCCGTTCGCGGATATGGCGCACGACGCCGCGCGGGCCGAGGTCGGCGGCGTCATAGCCGTGCAGCACGTCGATGCCGAAGGTCTGAGGCGCATGGGTCCGGATCCCCACCTGCACCGAGCGATCGACGCGGATCAACCCGTCCTTCACGGCGCGAGTGATCATGGTTCCATGGTCAACACGTGTGCCGTCGTCGTCCCAGGTGTCCTGGTGGGCATCGAACTGAACTAGCGCTATGGGCGCGCCGAGATGCGCCACCAGCGCCTTCAGGACCGGATAGGTGAGGAAATGGTCGCCGCCCAGGGTCACCAGATGGGAGCCCCGGGCGAAATGCTGCGCCGCCTGTGCCTCGATCGCACCGGGAATGGAGTAAGGCAGGCCGTAATCGAACACGCAGTCCCCGGCATCCGCCACATCGAGCGTCGCAAACGGATCGAAGCCGAACGGATAGAAATCATCCCCATCCAGGATCGCGGATGCGGCGCGGATGGCGCGCGGCCCAAAGCGCGTGCCAGGACGGTTGGAGACCGTGACATCGAGCGGGATGCCCCACACCACGCACTCAGCGTCACCGCCATCCTTGGCATAACGCCGGCGCAAGAAGGACGTCGCGCCGGAATAGTTCGGCTCCATGGACTGGCCATGTCGGAAGTTGCGATCCAGCGCCCGGTCCACCGGGCGCGGATGAAGGGGATCGTCGCTCATGGAAGACCTCTCGTGCGCTTGTGGAACCTGCGCAGACGAGAGCGCGGGCGCGGGGACGCGGGGACCAGCCATCCGCTCCTGTCGATAGCGCCCACGCGCCCTTCCAAGCAAGCTTTTCGCACACGCGAGAAAAAGGAAGGAGTAAGCCCCGCAGCCACGCGGCTTCTGATCTCGGCAGCCGGTGTCCTGGCGGCAGTCAGATCGCGTATTCGCCCACCTGGTGGGATACGGGCGGGCGGCAATCGACGCCCGGCCCCGTTGCCGGGAAAAGACGTGCGCGATCGAACCGGACCGAGACCTTTCCTGCCTGCGGCACTTTGGCGGTAGGCGCCACATCGGCCTCAACCCGGGCACCGCCGACGCTCAGCTCCACGCGCCGGATCGCGCCATGGCGGCGATAGGCCTGCACAAGGCCTTCGGCGCCCGGCGTGCCGGCAAGCGCGACGGTCACGTCATGGGGCCGGGCAAACAAGGTGGCCGGACCGTCGGCGACGGGTTCGATGGCGGTGGCGATGATTTGCCCCTCGGCGCGGACCACGCCACCCTCGACCTCCACCGCGATGCGACTCGATTCTCCCATGAAACCGAACACGTCGGGGGTCGCGGGACGATCATAGACATCGTCCGGCGTCCCGACCTGCTCGATGCGCCCTTTGCTCATGACGACGACACGGTCGGCCAGTTCCAGGGCCTCCTCCTGATCGTGGGTCACGAACAAAGTGGTATGGCCGGTCTGCTCGTGCAGATGGCGCAGCCATGCCCGCAGTTCCTTGCGCACTTGCGCATCGAGCGCTCCGAACGGCTCATCCAGCAGTAGCACCTTGGGCTCGATGGCGAGCGCCCGTGCCAGGGCTACGCGCTGGCGCTGGCCGCCGGACAATTGGGCGGGAAAGCGCCTGCCATAGCCCGCAAGTTGAACCAGGGCGAGCAGGTGTTCCACCCGCTGCGCGATGTCGGCTTCGGATGGGCGCGTCGCCCGCGGGCGCGAGCGCAGACCGTAGGCGATGTTGTCCGCCACGTTCATGTGACGGAACAGGGCATAATGCTGGAATACGAAGCCGATGCCGCGATAGCGCACCGGAACGGTAGAGGCATCGGCCCCATCCAGGACCACGCGTCCGGAATCGAGTTGCTCCAGACCGGCGACGACACGCAGCAAGGTGGTCTTGCCCGAGCCGGACGGCCCGAGCAGCGCCACCAGTTCGCCCGGCTGCACATCAAGGGAAATGCCCGCGAGCGCATGCTGCGCGCCGAACATCTTCACGGCATTTTCAACGGCGACGGCGACGGTCATGTCGTGCCCAGGGTTCCGGTGATGCGGAGGGGCCGCTTATGGCATGATCGCGCAGTACATGGAAACGCGCGACACAAGGTAAGATCTGACTCCGACGCGTCCCTTACAGGACATGCAACGGGCCGGCGACGACAACATCGCCGCCCGCCCCAGGCGGCTCGACGTCCGGTTCCAGCGTGATCTCCAGCATGGCCGCCCCCTGCCCGCCCCAGTTGGACAGATCCGGCGTCAGTGCGGAGGTATCGCGGAAGGCGCACAGCAAATGTCGCTTCCCGTCCGGAAGGATCAGCCAGAGACGATAAGTCTTCCCGTCGGGCGCTGGCGCGTCGAGGCCGACGACGTCAAGGCGGCGCGTTCCCGGATCAAGTGTAATGGTGACCCGCGGCGCGCTCTGCGCCGTCAGCACGGCTTGGCGAATTGCCGGTGCAGGTTTCGCGACGACCACAGCTGCGCTGCGCCGGGCCTCCCCTTGAAGCGCCACGACGCCGAGGCCGAGCACCGCAAGGGCGAGCAGCCCGGTCGCCACGCGCCAGGGATTGCGGCGGGCGGACGATGCGGCGGGCGTCGGCATTTGCTCAGGGTCCGATGAGAATGCCGCCGCTGAACGAGGAGATGGAGACGATATGGCATCGTCCAGAGGTCCCGGGGCAAGAACTGCTGGCCCCCCCTCAACCGGCAGATCCTTGCTCGCTTCGCGGATCTCAGCTTCCGCAACAACATGGGAGATGACAGCTGGTCCAGCCATTTTTTCCGGATCGATCGCAGGCTCCAAGGCCGGCGGCGCGTCGCATACCGCTGCTTGCGGCTGCTCAGCCGGTGCCCGCTGGACCTGGACCTTCTCCCGGGGCCGCCCGTCGGCCGGCGCCGTCTCCTCATCGGCAGCAGGCGGAAGGACGGCGGCCCCAGGCAGCGCAACCATCAATTCGGTGAGGAGGCTGGACGGCGGCGCGACGCTGACCGCGAGCTCATGCAAGGGACCGAGGCGGCCCTCCCAGAGCCGCACAAGGGCGGCGAATGCCGGATCATGGGCAATGCGGGACCGCGCTGCCTCGCGCTCGGCCCCATCCAGCGTGCCGAGTACGTATTCTGCAGCTTCCTGCCGGTCCTCTTCCCATACGCTCGTCATTGCAGGCAGGCATCGATTTCACCGATGCTCCGTCGCAGCCATGTGCGGATGCTGTGCTCGGGGGCGTCGAAATAAATTGAGAGGGCGTTGCGGGTCCAGCCGTCATAATAAGCTAGTAGCACCATGCGCCGCCGTTCCTCGGATAGGTGGCCGAGGCATCCCAGAAGTTCCAGCAACTCCGGACTGCGCGTCTCGCTGCCGAGGGGGTCGTCGTCCTGTTCTTGCGACGCGAACGGCTCAAACATCGCCCCGTCCTCGTCCACCTGCGCGCGGGCAAAATCCAGGGCGGCGGCCCGCACCTTCGATACCATCCAGATCACGGGATCACCGATCCGCGCGCGAAGCGCGGGAGGGGCCAACCCGCCCCCTTCCTGCACCGCGGCATCCCGCATAGGGGCCGCACACACCTGATCGGTGGAAGGTATCGGATCCTCCGCCTCAGCACGCAGCGCGTCGGCCTTGCGTTCCATCTCGGACCACATGGCGAGATAAGCGCTCTTCAGCGCTGCGGCGGCCAGTTCTGGCTGGCGCAACAGGCGGAGCGCGATGCCGAAGAGACGCGGGCTGGAGAGCGCGTACAGTTCCTCGAACGCTCGACGATCCCCTTTGGAGATCGCGATCAGATGATCGCTCAGCACATCCGAATGCGACACGGTCGTCTTGATCCCACGAAAGGGGGTGACGCTCCCAGAAAAATCTAAAATCTTACCTTAAGATGCAGTCATAAGCTTATGCTAAAAAAGACATTTCTAGCTTTTAGCACATGATTTGCAGGGAGCGCCGCAATCCCAGAACTCAAGGCTAGATCAAGATGCCGGAAAGGTGAAGCCCTCCTCTGCGCTTCAGCGCAAGAAGCTGAGAATGCATCAATTTTTCCCCCGCGCTTCGCGCAGGGTTGCAAGTCACACCCGCGGCCCTGAGATCACGCGCGGGCGGTCTCTCCCACCCGCCAGCCAATGCGGCGCTCCAACGCCTCGGCCTCGCTGACGCGCTCACGCTCGCTGGCCGCCTCTTCCATCTGCAACTGAGCCTCGGCATCCGCCAGGGCCGCCTCCGCCTCGTCGCGCTGGACCCGCAGGTCCTGGGCCGAACGACCGAGGTTGTCGCGGCGCTGGCGCGCGGCGGTGGCCAGCGGCGAATAAGCGAAGTGGCGCGGGTCCGTAATGCCGGAGCGCTCCTCTTCCCCCGCTATGTCCCGATCGAGATCGGCCGCCATGCGGTCGAACTCGGCAATCATGGTATCGATCCGCACGATGCGCCGGCGCGCATCCTCGATTTTGAACCGCTTGGCGCGGATCAGGGGTTCACGCGACTTCATGGAACGCGATACTCCGAAGGCACAAATGAACGCAGTGGCCGGTTCCGGGCACCTCAAATGCCACAATGACGCCGACCCGTTGCCCTTTCCTTACCTCTGCGCCGGATTGTGAGGAAAATCGCTTAACCCAGCGGGATGGAAACTAATCGTTTACCGACTTCGTTAATGATGCCTCCACGGTTCGGACGGGGGTGCTTCGAAAAAGCCCCTCGCCTGACGCTCCCGAGGCTCGGGAGATGGTGTGTAGATACGGGTTGGGTCAGCCGAAACAACTTTGACGGTATGCGGGGAGTCAGTCTTCGCATTCATACACAAAGTTTTTTCGAAGGACTCTTGTCCAGTTGAATCGCGATCGGGTATCGATTCAACACACGTATCGCGAATCACACTGTCGGCTGAGCACACCAAGGGCGGCACGCCGCTTTTCGGGTTGTTGCGAGGAAGGGGATTGCCATGCGCGTCTTGCTCATCGAGGACGACAGTGCGACGGCCCAAAGCATCGAGTTGATGCTGAAGTCCGAGAGCTTCAATGTCTACACGACGGATCTCGGTGAAGAAGGCATCGACCTGGGCAAAGTCTATGAATACGACATCATTCTGCTCGACATAAACCTTCCGGATATGTCGGGCTTCGAGGTGCTGCGCAACCTGCGCGTCGCCAAGGTGAAAACCCCGATCCTCATCCTCTCCGGTCTCGCCGGCACCGAGGACAAAGTGAAGGGTTTCGGCTTCGGCGCCGACGACTATCTCACCAAACCGTTCCACAAAGACGAGATGGTGGCGCGAATCCATGCCATCGTGCGCCGCTCCAAGGGCCATGCCCAGTCGGTGATCCAGACCGGCGACCTGATCGTCAACCTCGACACCAAGACGGTGGAAGTGGACGGCGCCCGGGTCCATCTGACCGGCAAGGAATACCAGATGCTGGAGCTGCTCTCGCTCCGCAAGGGCACCACGCTCACCAAGGAGATGTTCCTCAACCATCTCTACGGCGGCATGGATGAGCCCGAGTTGAAGATCATCGACGTGTTCATCTGCAAGCTGCGCAAGAAGCTTGCGAACGCTTCGGCGGGCAAGAACTACATCGAGACCGTATGGGGCCGCGGCTATGTGCTGCGCGAACCCATGGCGGGGGCCGAGCGCATCGCGGTCTAAGCCTGCAGCACCGTGTCATCCGAAAAAAGGCCTCGCCACCGGCGAGGCCTTTTTTGTTTCATCCTACGGATCCTTCTGCTCACTTGCCCTTGGCAGCCAGCCAGGTCCGCATGTCCGTGATCTCCCGCTCTTGGGCGGCGATGATGCCTTCCGCCAGCTTGCGGATTTGCGGGTCGGTGCCGTAACTCAGCTCCACCTTCGCCATGTCGATCGCTCCTTGGTGGTGGGCGATCATGCCCCGAACAAAATCCACATCCGCATCGCCGGTGTAAGCGATGTTCATGTCGGCGTGCATCTTGGCGTTGGCGGCCTGGAGCGCCATCGTCGCGGGAGACGCCGCAGTAGCCATGGGCATCGACATGCCGCCGTGTTGGAGCGGCGCGGGGGCCTGGGCGCTTTGGGCAAAGGCGGCGGCAGCCCCCGCCAAGATGCTACCGGCGACCAGCGTTGCCGCCATCATGTGAGAAATCCGAACAGGCATGACTCTCCTCCTGCGCTCGGCGCCCGTACCCGGGAGGCAACGTGCCCGACAGTCGGAAGATAATGAGCCCCACCCGCTGCGCCATTCACGGCTTCAAGAGCAATGCGTGGCGCGCTGTCGCGCCCGGTCTTACGCCTCGGACTTCGCCTCGCGCAACTTGCGCATCAAGGCTTCCAACTCCGCGTCGTGCTCAGCCGGAAGTACTAGGTTGGCGCTCACCAGCAGGTCGCCATGACCGCCGCTGGCCTTAGGTAGGCCCTTTCCGCGCAGGCGGAACGTGCGGCC
The DNA here is from genome assembly GCF_043195195.1 of Roseixanthobacter psychrophilus. Classification (NCBI taxonomy): domain Bacteria; kingdom Pseudomonadati; phylum Pseudomonadota; class Alphaproteobacteria; order Hyphomicrobiales; family Xanthobacteraceae; genus Roseixanthobacter; species Roseixanthobacter psychrophilus. The sequence goes on along the minus strand of NZ_JBAFWT010000010.1, from coordinate 28,930 downwards.
GCCGGAAGTCCAGGCGGGTATGTTGAGATCGACTGCGCCTGCCAGGGTGGGAACGCGCACCTTGCTGCCGAGTACCGCATCGGCGAGAGACACATCCGCTTCGTAGCGCAGGTCCGCATCCTCGCGTTTGAACTTCTCGTGCGGTGCGTAGCTGATGGAGACGAAGGCGTCCCCCTGCGGCCCGCCAGTCGGACTCATCTCCCCCTGCCCCTTCAGGCGCATGCGGTGGCCTTCCAGCGTGCCGGCGGCGATCTTCACCTCGATCTGCTTCCCATTCGGCAACTGGACACGCTTGCTGGCACCGTGCGCTGCCTCCTCATAGCTCACCGGCAAGGTCAGCTCGATGTCGGCCCCCGCCTCGGGCGCAAAGCCGCCACGCGGGCCGCGGCGCTGGCGGCCAAAGCCGAACATATCGCCGATATCGTCGCCGACCTCGGGTCCACGCCGTGCATTCCGGCGCACCCCTTCCGGCCCGAAGGAAAAACTCTCGAAGATCGTGTCGCCATCGAAGCCGGAAAAGCCGCCCGGGCCGGCACGGCCCCGTCCGCCGCCGTAACCGGAAAAATCCGGGGCGCGTGGCTTGCCCTCCGCATCGATCTCGCCGCGATCGAACTGACCGCGCTTTTCGGCATCGGCCAGGATCTCGTGAGCCGTGTTCAGTTCAGCGAAACGATCCTGCGCCTTTGGGTCTCCCTGGTTGGCGTCGGGATGCAGCTTCTTCGCCAGCCGCCGATAGGCGCGCTTGATCTCCGCTTCGTCGGCGCTCTTGGCAACGCCGAGGACGTCGTATGGATCACGCATGCAAATTCACCTCGGGGTCGACGCTTTCCGGCCGACCGCAGCCTTCATGTGGGAACAAGGTGCCCTATTTCAACTGCGGGGCTCAAGCCCGTCCAAGGACTCGCACCTGCGACAGGGTGGTACCCTTGCCGTCGCGGCACGCTTCGCCCTGCACCCAATGCTCCCCGCTGGTGTCCACGACCCCAATGCGGAAGTCGCGGCAACCATTGTCTTTCACCGTGCCCAGTGGCGTGGACGTGCCCCTGGCCCCGGTGACAGTGTTCTGCCACGGCATGCTTGCACCGGCCTCCCGCGATTTCAATGCTTGGTCGAGGGCGACCTTCGCCTGTGCCCAATCGGTGGACGCTATGCCCTGCGGCGCTTCTCCGACAGGAATCGAGAGCGCCACGGGCTGGGGTTTGATCGAGCCGGTGACAAGCTGATCGTCATCGGACATACCGAGCAGAGAACCACAGCCCGAAAGCGCCAGCGTCGCCCCCAACAAGCCGACTGCGACCAATGGCCTGACCGCTGTGCGACGACCGCCGATGGCCCTATATAAGGCGTGCTTCGCGCCGTCTTGGTATGTTTTGCGTTGACGCCACACGGGAAGGGCTCCCAGCCATGTCCGATTCGCCTATGGAAGCCTCAAACCCCTTAACAGGCGGTGATTTCACCGAGAGTACCGAGCCCTTTCGGTTGTTTTCCGAGTGGCTCGGCGAAGCCGAGCGCACCGAACCGAACGATCCCAACGCAATGACGATTGCGACCGTCGATCAGGACGGTCTGCCGGACGCGCGCATGGTGCTGCTGAAAGGGCTCGACGAACGCGGCTTTGTCTTCTTCACGAACACCGAGAGCGCCAAGGGTCGCGAGCTCGCCGACAACCCGAAGGCGGCGCTGGTATTTCACTGGAAGTCGCTGCGCCGGCAGGTGCGGGTGCGCGGGCCGGTTGAGCGTGTCACCGAGGCCGAGGCCAACGCCTATTTCGCCACCCGGCCGCGTCTCTCTCAGATCGGCGCCTGGGCGAGCCAGCAGTCGCGCCCGCTGGAAGGTCGCTTCGCCTTCGAGGCTGCGGTCGCGGCGACCACTGCGAAATACGCCCTCGGCACGGTCCCCCGCCCGCCCCATTGGACCGGTTTCCGCATCGTGCCGGTGGCGATCGAATTTTGGCACGATCGGCCGTTTCGCCTTCATGACCGAATCGTATTCCGGCGTCCGGAGCCTGTCGGAGAATGGATGCGCACCCGTCTTTACCCCTGAAGGCGCTGCTTGACCCGGCCTCATGGCCGTGATGCCTGCCGTCGGGCGACATGGTTTGCGCCGCACCGCTTTACGTTTCGAGGAATTCATGTCCGCCAGCAACCAACCGCCCCGCATCATGTTGCTGACCGGCGCCTCACGCGGCATCGGCCACGCGACGGTGAAGCGCTTTTCCAGCGCCGGCTGGCGGGTCATCACCTGCTCGCGTCATGCCTTTCCGGAGCAATGTCCCTGGGCAGCGGGCCCGGAGGATCATATCCAGGTGGACCTCTCCGACCCGGTGAACACGGAAGAAGCTATCGAGGAAATCAAGCGCCGCCTGCCCGCCGGCGAGTTGCACGCGCTGGTCAACAATGCCGGTATTTCACCCAAGGGTGAGGGCGGCGCGCGGCTTGGCTCGCTCGACACGAAGCGCGAGACCTGGGCCCATGTATTCCAGGTGAATTTCTTTGCCCCCATCATGCTGGCGCGCGGTCTGGTGCAGCAATTGGAGGCGGCGCGCGGTTCCGTGGTGAACGTCACCTCCATCGCCGGCGTTCGGGTGCATCCATTCGCCGGGGCCGCCTATTCCACCTCAAAGGCAGCCCTCGCCGCACTGACGCGTGAGATGGCGGTGGATTTCGGCCGGCGCGGCATCCGCGTCAATGCCATCGCCCCAGGCGAGATCGATACAGCCATTCTATCTCCCGGCACGGACAAGATCGTCGCGCAGATTCCGTTGCAGCGGCTTGGCACGCCCGATGAGGTGGCGAAGATCATCTATGTGCTGTGCACCGAGACCTCGTCCTATCTCAATGGCGCCGAGATCCACATCGACGGTGGGCAGAACGTTTGAGGAGCGCGGTGGCTACAGCCAGCGGCGCCATTTGAAGAAGACATAGGGCAGGATCGCCGAGATCACCATGGCCGTCAGCGCAAGCGGATATCCGTAGGTGTCCGCAAGCTCCGGCATGTGCTGGAAATTCATCCCATATATCGAGGCGATCAAGGTTGGTGGCATCAGCACCACTGAGAGCACCGCGAAGATCTTGATGATGTTGTTCTGCTCCAGGCCAACCATGCCGATGGTCCCGTCCAGCAGGAATTGCAGCTTGTTGCCAAGGAAGTTGGCATAGTCCGATAGCCCCGCGACGTCCCGCGTCATGCTCTTGATCTGGCTCTTGGTGTCGGGACCGAGCGGCTTTGCATCCCCCTCGGTGCCGATGAAGGCCAGAAGACGCGACAGCGAGGCAAGGCTCTCGCGCGCATAGGAGAGCAACCCTTCCTTCCGGCCGATATGGGTGAGGATCGCCCGATAGCGCTGGGTCCGGTTGCCGCCCTCCGTATCGCGCTCGAACACGCGCTTGGACAACCGCTCGATATCGGTTCCGGCTTGTTCCAGCACCTCGGAAACCCGATCCACGATGGTATCGAGGAGTTCCATCAGGATCTGGCCGCCGGTGGTCTGCGAGCAGGTCTTTTTGAGACGGTTCGCCAACACCACGAAGGGCTTGGGTTCAGCATACCGCACCGTCACAAGCTTCGCCTTTACGAGGATGAAAGTGACGGGGTTGACGGACGGCGCCTCGGTATCGGCGCCGCACAGGATCGAAAGCGTCATGTACGCGGCACCGCCTTCGACGTACAGCCGGCTGGACGGCTCGATCTGGCGCATGTCTTCACGCGTGGGAATTTCCACGCCCACTGCGCGCTCAACCAACGCATCCTCGTGTCCCGCAGGGGAAACGAGATCCAGCCAAAGTGCATCCGCTGGCACGTCACCGTCGGGCGGAATGGTTCGGGGCGTGAGCGCACCGTCAACCAGGCAATAGGCCACCAGCATGTCTCACCATCCGCACCGGCGAACGCGGCAGAGAGGCGTTCGCTCCGTGGGATACATGCGCAGCCTTGTGCGGGCTGGCAAGCACAGCTCAAATCGATCCGCGTGCCGTTCAGGCCGCCAGGTGGTCGATATCGCGTAAGGTAACCACCTTGTTGGGCTCACCCGAGCTCTTCTGGGCCACTGGTTTGGCATCGCTGGCGAGACGGGCAGCAGCAGCGGCTGCAGCAACGGCCGTGATGCCGATGTCGCGCCATTGGCCCGCATGGGCCCCGTATCGAGTGGCTTCGGTTTCCGAGCGGGAGGCTGTGCCCGGGCCAGGCTGATCGCTAGACATCGTACTCTCTCCTGACAAGGCGTTCTGCCTAAAACAGATGCCTTCTGGTGGGAAGACCACTGACAGATGGTGGGCAACTGCGTCGAAACTGTGCAAGTGCTGCGGCATTGCAGAGGTCTTAGTGGGAGAGCATTGCGCAAGGCTTTGAAGACGGTCTTAACGGTGACGAAAGGTCAGACCCTGAGACATTTTTGCCACGCTTTTCAGCTCCGAGCCGTGGCGACTTCGTGGCCTCTTCAAGGCGTGCCGGGGTTCGGGTAATCCAGGCTTACGAAACGAATCTGTTCACTCTGTTTATTAAGAGGCGGTCATGGCGAAGCGGGCGGTCGCGGCTGTTCTGCTTGGACTTCTATTAGGTGGCTGCATGGCGTCGACGCCTCAGCCCGCTCCGGAATCGTCGCTCAAGCCGCGGGACAAGCAATTGCTCGCGCAGGCGCCGTATCCGAAGGTGAAGCCCGAGGGAATGTACGCCCGGCAAATTGTTGAATACACCGGCAAGGAAAAGCCCGGCACTATCGTCGTCGACACCGACAAGAAGCTCCTTTACTTCGTCGAGGGTAACGGCCAAGCCATTCGCTATGGCGTGACCGTGGGCGAGGAAAGCCTCGCCTTCCGTGGCGATGCCAAGGTCGGCCGCAAGGCCGAATGGCCGAGCTGGACTCCGACCCCGGAGATCCATCAGCGCATCGCCGGTCTGCCGTCCTATGTGGGCCCCGGACCGCACAATCCCATGGGTGCCCGCGCCCTCTATCTCTACCAGGGCTCTAAGGACACGCTGTTCCGCATTCACGGAACCAACCAGCCGGAGCTGCTGGGTCAGGCGATCTCCTCCGGCTGCATCCGGATGTTGAACGAGGACGTGATCGACCTCTACAATCGCGTGCCGGTCGGCGCGGAAGTGGTTGTGCTGTGAAGGCTTGAAGCCAATCGCCAGCGGGCTATCGAGTCCGCTGGCGTCGAACGTATCAAGCGCTCCCTTGACTTGAAGGTAACGGGCTGGCTAGGTCCATAACGTGGTCATAGGGGGCGAAAGCAATGTGCAGTGAAGTCCCGAGCGTAAGCGAAGCACCACAGCGCACACGGATGGCCGTCGCCATGCGTCCGGCAGAACGGGCTCTGTTCGAAAGCTTGCTGCGGTGCGCGAGAAATTTCGTCGAATTCGGCGCCGGGGGCAGCACGCTGTTTGCTGCCGGACTTGTCAAAGAGACGATCATTTCATTGGATTCGTCGAAGGAATGGCTGGACCGCGTCCTTGATGACTGCGTGGCATTCAAAGCTCCGATCCTCCCCAAGCTCATCTACATCGATATCGGTGAAACCAAGGAATGGGGCTTCCCGAAGGATGAGAGCGCCCGTGATCGATGGCCTGACTATTACACCAAGATCTGGTCCGTCGAGGGCGCCAAAGAAGCTGACCTCTATCTGGTCGACGGACGTTTCCGCGTCGCCTGTTTCATGCAGACGCTGTTGAACGCCCCACCCCATGCGCTGATCGCCATCCACGACTTCGCCAACCGGGCAAATTACCATGTCGTGCGCGAGGTCGCCGACGAGAGGGCATCTGCTGAGAATTTCTCAGTCTTTACCCGCAAAGTGAATTTCGACCACGCCCTTGCCGAAGATATTCTGAACCGGCATAAGCTCATCGCCCAGTAAGCCGGCACGGGCCCGCTCGCCGGCTATCCTCCCGGCAACCTGCCACCTTCGGTGGCGGCTCTTGTGCCGGCCTTTATTGCCGGGCGCTTCAAAGGCATCGGCGCCGGTTCCGGCAGCGAGAGCCGCTTCTGGTTGCCGGCTGTCGCATTGGCCACTGCTTCAGACGGCTGAACGTCCCCCTCGGCCTTTCCTTCGGTGCCTTGCCCGTTCGCCTCCGGATTCGTTCCAGTGCCGTAAGAAGTGGATACCCCACTCTTCCCGGCATCGCGGGCAGCGATCACGGCGGGCGCTGGGGTCTTTATGGTCCATCGACACAGCTTGATGTCGAGCCGGCGCTTGGCGATATCCACGTGAATATGATCCTCGTGGTAGCCATCTGATCCCGGACCCAGCACGGTGCTGAACTTGGTGCACGCATCGGCCTTGATACGCTCCTGCAGCGCGATCGGCAGCCCACCATTCTTGACCTCGATCACCCGTTTGTCGGCCGTTTCGAACCCGCCGAAGTCGATCGCGTTGCCTTGGCCGTGCTCGCTCATCTTGGCACCCTTCACGCGGTTGCGAGGGCGGCAATCATAAGATGCGGCGACTTTGAAGGTCTCCATGCGAGTGCCTAGGGTCGCGACTGCGGGGCCAAGGTCGTCGCGCACCCATTGCGTCACCGCCGCCGCCATCTCGCATTGGAGGATTGCTGCGGGGGACAGGGTAACCAGATTTCCATCCACCAGTCGCACGGCCGTTACGCGCACTGGCTGCGTCAGGGAACAGCCCTCTTTCACCGGGACCGGCGGCGCTGGCGCCGCGATCATGGCCTGCTGCTCCACCAGCGCGGCGCAGAGTGCCGGCAATGTTCCGGGGGCGATCGCCTCCGCGGACGAAGCGGAAGGCGGGGTGCCGTCGCGGGCGGCCGTACCGCTCGGCGGCGGCGGCGGGATGAGGGCGGGAGCGGGCTTCTCCTCTTCGACCTCTTCCTCCTGCTCTCCTGGCAATGGTTCGCGTGCCTTCGGAAATGGAACATTTGCAAGCCGCGGCAGAGGCGCCGCGTTTATCGCAGCCGGTGCCGGCTGCGGCAAAGGTGCAGCGGCGGCTGGCGCGGCGGACTGCTCCCCCGCTGAGGATTCTGCCGTCTCGTCCCCTTCCTCGGTCGCGACATCCGGCACTTCGGGGCGCGGGACCGGGAGCGGCACCTTGTTGAGGGGGATGCGTGGCCTGCTTACAGGAAGGGAGGCCGGCGGGCGCAGTCCGCTGCCGGTCGCAGCAGACGCAACACCCGGCTCGAGCACCGCCAGCAGGAGCGCGCAGAACAAAACCCAGGCGCACCGGCCTCGCTCGCCAGGCCGGCGGGAACGATGGGGCATGGCGGTCCACCCGAGGGATGGCGACCAGCGGAACGTGGATCGCAGTCTCATTGGCGCGATCATAGGCAGAACGCCGCATGAAGTGAACGCCTATCCGCGCCGCGCTGGCCATAACAAGGTGAAGCTGCCGCTTTGTCTTGTGTTTGCGAGCCGCGGCTTTCACAAGACATATGGCTGTTGGCGCCGCACCGGATCTGCGCGCCTGCTTTCTCCTTGTGCGAGGCACCATGCGCGATCTGAAAGCTGTTTTATTCGACAAGGATGGGACGCTGGTGGATTTCGACCGCACCTGGGGTCCTTCCGCCGGCTATGTCATGCGCACACTCGCCGCCGGCAATGCCGCCGCCCTGGCGCGGCTTGAAGACGTCAGCGAGTACCTGCCGGACGAGGAACGCTTCCTGCCCTCCTCGCCTTTGGTCGCCGGTTCTTCCGGCCATTATGGGCCGCTGTGGGCGCAGACTTTGGGGCGTGCGGCGGACGATGCCTTCCTGCATCTCATCGATCATCTGTTCCGGGAGGCAGGTCTCATTCACCTCACGCCCATTGGCCAGCCGGATCTGGTGCTCCAGCGCCTGCACGACGGCGGACTGAAGCTCGCCATCGTCACCAATGATGCAGAATCCAATGCGCGCACCCAGGCCGAGGCGCTGGGACTGCTGCCCTATCTCGAAGCGGTGCACGGCTATGATTCCGGTTTCGGATCCAAGCCGGATCCCGGCATGATCAGCGCTCTAGCCCAACGCCTCGCGCTCGCACCGCACGCAATGGCCGTGGTGGGCGACAGTGAGCATGATTTCACCGCCGCGCGCAGCGCAGGCGCCCGCTTCATCCTGGTGCGCACAGGCCCCGCGCCCGTGGAGCATCTCTATAGCGAAGCGGATCTGGTGGTGGATTCCATAGCCGATCTTCCCACGCACCTCCTCGCCCCGTGATTCACGGGCGGCTGGAAACAATCGGCAAAAGCGGGCATAGATCGACCATGAGCGCCGGTCGGCGCCCGAGGGGACACACGGCACCACGGCCATGATCAAGCGCCAGCTATATGTTGAGGAGCGATCTTCCGGCCTCGCATCCTGGAGCCTGCGGCTCGCCTTGTTCGCCATCCCGGTAATCGCGCTGGCCTCGGGCCTCTATCGCGCCAACTTGCTCGATTTCCAGCCCGCCATGGCGACCGTCGGCGCGGGCCTGGCACTCGCTGCGGTGGGAGCGCTGGTCGCGGTCGCGGCCTGCATTTCCATATGGGAGAGCGGGTGGCGGGGTCTGGGAAAAGCCATAGGCGCTTTGACGATCGCACTGTTCGTGCTGGCGGGGCCGGCGGCCGTGCTCGCCCGCGGCGTCATGCTGCCGCCCTTGACCGACCTGTCCACCGATATGGAAGATCCGCCCTATTTTCGCGCGATGGGCTTTGCCCGCCCGCGTGCGGCGAACCCGGTTGCCTATCCCGGCGAGGACGCGGCCGCAATGCAGCGCTCCGCCTATCCCGGCATCAAGCCCATCGACCTAGATGCCACCCCGGAAGAAGCCTTCAACACCATGCTCGCACTGGTTCAGAAGCGGCACTGGCGCGTGCTCGACGCAGTGCCGCCGCGCGGCGGCCTGCGCGACGGGCAGATCGAGGCAGTGGCCGTGACGCCTCTCCTCGGCCTGCGCAACGATGTGGTGATCCGCGTGCGGCCGACAACCAAGGGCGCCCGCATCGACATCCGGTCCATGTCGCGTTTCGGCGTGCACGATCTCGGCGAGAATTCCTGGCGCATCTCCGGCCTGCTCGCCGACATTTCCGCCGAGCGCCGCAAGAAGCGCCAATAGGAGGTTTAGCCTCAGGCAACGGACGGAAGCGTGAGATCCTCGCCCTCGTTACGCACTGAATTGACGCGCGTCGAGACCGCCCACATCTCCATCGCCGACGGCGGATAAGGCTTCATTAGATCGAAGGGCGCAGGCGCAGTCAGCCAACGGGCGATATCGGTCGGGTCGAGAATGACCGGCATGCGGTCGTGCAGCGGCGCCAGGAGCGTATTCGCGGCACATGTGAGAATGGTGAAGGTGCGCACCCACTCTCCCGAACCTGGGTCCCTCCAACCCTCCCAGAGGCCGGCCAAGGCCATCGGCTCACGGCTGCTTAGGGCGATGAGAAACGGCTGGCGCCCGGTCTCGCTGCGCCGCCATTCATAAAACCCATCGGCGGGAATGACACAGCGGCGAGGCTTCCTCCAGGCGGCGCGGAAGCTCTGCTTTTCGGCAACAGTCTCGCTGCGGGCATTTATGAGCGCGCTCGCACCGTTCATGTCGGCAGCGCACGAGGGCACGAGCCCCCAGCGCAGCAAGCCGATCTCGGCACGCGCCGTTTCGGGATTGCGGCGGATCGTCAGCAGGTCTTGGGTCGGCGCGGCATTGAAACGTGGCGGGGCGTTCGGGAGGCGAGCGTCCTTTGACTCGAGCCCCAGACGCTCCATGTAATAGGCTGGGCCATAGCTTTGAATGAAGCGTCCGCACATGGATCCATTCTGCCCAACACCGCGTTGCCGGCAAACCGCATGAGTCGATCCTGCTCGTCCGCCCACAGGAGATTGCCATGAAGCGCGTCCTGCTCGTGCTGCCCGTATTCGCGATCCTCGGCCTTTCCCTGTGGTGGATGGTGGTGGGGTGGGAAGCCGGCGAAGGCGCGCCGATGAAGCCTGCGGACTATATCCCCATGGTGCTCGGCATCGTCCTGACGTTCGTGCTGGGATGCGGGCTGATGGCGCTGCTCTTCATTTCCAGCCGGCGCGGCTATGACGAGGCCGCGACGAGCTTCACGCAGCCGCAGACGCGGCCGGAACGCACAGGCAGCTATAATCTGCATGCAAGACCCACCGCATCGAGCCCGGAGGAACTGGCGAACCGCCACGCGGACGATGCCCCGCCTCAGCGGGCCACGCGGTAGTTTCCGGCGATGGAGGGGACGCCTTCGGTCTCGACCAGTCCTTTTTCCACCAGATGTTCCAGATGGGCGAGCACGGTCAGCGAGGCCGCCCCGAACAGACGTGGGTCGAGGCCAATATATATACCGCGCACCAGCTCGGGAATGGCTGAGGTGCGCTCCAGCCCGCGCAGGATCGCCGCCTCGCGAGCATGGCGGTGGTTGAGGTAATCGCGCACGAAAGCCGGCGCATCGTTCACCGCCGGACCATGGCCGGGCAGGTAGAGGCGCTCCTCGCGCGCGGCAAGCTTTTCTAGCGAATGCACATAATCGCCCATGGAGCCGTCCGGCGGTGCGACGATCGAGGTCGCCCAGCCCATCACATGGTCGCCGGAAAACAGCAGATCGTCCTCATGGAGGGCAAAGGCAAGGTGGTTGGCGCAATGACCGGGGGTGGCGAGCGCTTCAAGCGTCCATCCGCTCCCGCTCAGCACATCTCCATCGGCGAGCACGATGTCGGGCGCGAAGTCGACATCGGCGCTGGCATCCATGGGGTTGATCTCGCCGATGAACAGCGGCCGGGCCCAGCGGTGCGGCCCCTCGCCCACGGTACGCGCGCCGGTTGCTGCTTTAACGGCTGGACTGGCGGGGGAATGGTCCCGATGGGTATGTGTGATGACGATGTGACTCACCGTTTCGCCGCGCACCGCATCCAGCACCGCAGCGATGTGGGCTGGGTCATCCGGCCCAGGATCGAGAATGGCGACGGTGCCGTGCCCGACGATATAGGTACAGGTTCCAGTGAACGTGTAGGGCGACGGATTCGGCGCCACGACGCGGCGCACATGGGGTGCCACGTGTTCCACTTGCCCATGCGGCACGTCGAAGCGCCGGTTAAACGTAATGTCATCGCTCATGGATATTTTTTCACAAACTGGCCTACGTGTTGCGGAGTAATGTCACGCTGGGCCTGGGGATTGGAAGGACAAACCACATGGCAATCTTCCTCAGCAGCGCCGGCAAGGCAAATGCGCGGCCTCCGCGCATCACTGGGCCAGTGTTCACGGCCAGTCTCGCGCTCGCGGGACTCCTGATCGCGTCCGGCGCCGCTCTGGCGCAGGGCGCCTATCCCTCTGGCCCTGCGAGTGTGAACATGAGCTGCGTTCAAGCCAACGCCCTCGTGACAAAGGCCGGCGGGACGGTACTCAACACCGGCGGCCTCACCTATGATCGGTATGTGCGCGATCGTTCATTCTGCACATATTTCGACGTGACGAAGCCCGCCTTCGTGCCGACCCGGGACGTGAAGCAGTGCTTCGTCGGGTACACCTGCATCGACCCGTCGATCGAAAACGGCGGACGACGCTGAACCCAACCGGCTTCACCCCACCGCCGGAGGCAAGCCCTCCAGCGCCCGCGCGAAAGCCTGGGGATTGGCCAGGTTCGAGAGATGGTCAACATTGGGGATCACCGCGATGCGCACACCGGGCACCTCGGGGCGCATGACCGCGACTGGCGAAGAACTGTCCTCCATGCCGACGATGAACAGCGTCGGCGTGGAGATTTGCTTCAGGCGGGCGCCCGTTTGAGGGTTGGCCACCACCCCGCCGGTGGGGAACCAGCGTTCCAGCGTCGGCTTCACCGGTCTGTCAATGTGATAGGCGAGGCGGCGCCGTTGATCTCCGCGAACTTGATCCCTCTTCCCGCTCACGCCCCGTAGCCACGCTGCTTCAGCACGGCGCCGATCTCTTCCAGCACGGCCGGATCGTCGATGGTGGCTGGCGCGGTCCACGCGTCCGCGTCGGCAATCTTCTTCATGGTGCCGCGCAGGATCTTGCCGGAGCGGGTCTTGGGCAGGCGCGCCACCGTCACCGCCAGCTTGAAGGCGGCCACCGGGCCGATCCGGTCGCGCACGAGGCCGACCAATTCCTTCTCGATCACCTCGGGCGCCCGCCGCTCGCCGGCCTTCAGCACCACGAAGCCGCAGGGAATTTCCCCCTTCAGCGCATCCTTCACGCCGATCACTGCGCATTCCGCCACATCGGGATGGGAGGAGAGCACTTCTTCCATGCCTCCGGTGGAAAGGCGGTGGCCGGCGACATTGATGATGTCGTCGGTGCGGCCCATCACGAAGACATAGCCGTCGTCGTCGATGAAGCCGGCGTCCGAAGTTTTGTAATAGCCGGGGAAATCAGCGAGGTAGCTCTCCCGGAAGCGCTCGTCTTGCTGCCAAAGGGTGGGGAGGCACCCAGGGGGCAACGGCAGCTTGATGACGATGGAGCCCATGGTACCGTTCGGCAGTTGCTTGGCCGCTTCGTCCACGACGTGGAGATCATAGCCGGGCAGCGGCACCGTCGGCGACCCGGGCTTGACGGGCAGCAAGCCGAGACCCACGGGATTACCCGCGATGCCCCATCCAGTTTCGGTCTGCCACCAATGGTCGACCACCGGCACGTTCAGCTTCTCCCCAGCCCAGGCGACCGTATCGGGATCGGCCCGCTCGCCGGCGAGGAACAAGGTGCGAAGCGAGGAGGTGTCGTACCTCGCCAGAAAGGTGGCGTCGGGATCTTCCTTCTTGATGGCGCGCAGGGCCGTCGGCGCCGTGAAAAGGGCCGCCACCTTGTGCTCGGCGACCACACGCCAGAAGGCACCGGGATCGGGTGTGCCCACCGGCTTGCCCTCGTAGATCACCGAAGTGCAGCCCATCAGGAGAGGGCCATAGACGATGTAGGAATGGCCAACCACCCAGCCGATGTCGGAGGCGGTCCAGAACACGTCGCCAGGCTTGAGACCGTAAAGATTGTCCATGGTCCAGCGGAGCGCCACCATGTGGCCGCCGGTGTCGCGCACCACGCCCTTGGGAATCCCGGTCGTGCCCGAGGTGTAGAGAATATAGAGCGGGTCGGTCGCTCCCATGTGTGCGCAATCGGCACCGCGGCCGGACGCGGCGGCGGCCGAGCGCTGCTCGGCCCAGTCGAGATCGCGGCCTTCCACCATGTCGGCGGCGAGCTGCGGGCGCTGAAGGATCAGGCAGGCCGAGGGCTTGACGGTCGCGATCTCGATCGCGGCGTCGAGCAACGGCTTGTAGGGCACCACGCGGTTGGGCTCGATGCCGCAAGAGGCGGCAAGGACCACCTTCGGCGCCGCATCGTCGATACGCACCGCCAACTCCCTGGCCGCAAACCCGCCGAACACCACCGAATGCACGGCGCCGATGCGCGCACAGGCCAGCATGGCGATCACCGCCTCGGGCACCATGGGCATATAAATGACCACCCGGTCGCCCTTGCCCACGCCCATGTCGCGCAACACTGCGCCAAGGGTGCGCACCTCGGCGAGGAGCGCGGAATAGGTGATTTCACGTTTCGTCCCGGTGACCGGGCTGTCATGGATCAGGGCGACCTGAGCGCCCCGGCCAGCATCCACGTGGCGGTCAACCGCATTGAAGCAGGTATTGCACACGCCGCCGACGAACCAGCGGCCATAGGGGCCGAGATTGGGATCGAAGATCGTACGGGGCGGCGCGATCCACGCGATATCGCGTGCCGCCTCGCTCCAGAAGGCCTGCGGATCGCTCTGCCAGCGGGCATAGACCTCGCCATAGCGGCTGGAGCCCAGGTCGAGCATGGCACATTCCTCCCAGTAGACGTGTTCTGATTGGCGCGCATGATGCGCGGGCGATTTCACAACGCAAGTCCGCTCTACTGCGTAAGACCTTGGTCGACTACACGGGCGATTGCGCCGGGCCGAACAGCTCAGCTAGGTTCTGCGCGCCGTCACGGCTCAAAAAAGGGGGAACCGCCATGGTCAGCATATATGATCGAGATCTTGACCGGTCGCCCGCCAATTTCCAGCCGCTGACGCCGCTCGGCTTCCTGGAACGGGCGGCCAGCGTGTTTCCCGAGCACACAGCCATCATCCACGGGTCGCTGCGCCGGACGTATCGCGATTTCTATGGCCGTGCCCGCCGTCTCGCCTCGGCCCTGGAGAAGCGCGGCGTGGGTCCCAACGATACCGTGGCGGTGATGTTGCCGAACGTTCCCGCCATGCTGGAAGCCCATTACGGCGTGCCCATGTGTGGGGCGGTGCTGAATTCGCTAAATACGCGCCTCGATGCCGCCATCCTCGCCTTCACGCTCGAGCATGGAGAGGCCAAGGTCTTGATCACGGACCGCGATTTCTCCCCGCTCATCCAGGCGGCGCTGGCGCTTTCCACCAAAAAGCCCATCGTCATCGATTACGACGATCCCGAATTCACCGGCTTCGGCAACCGTATCGGCGAGATGGAGTACGAGGATTTCCTCGCCACCGGCGATCCTGACTACCCATGGGCCATGCCGAGCGACGAATGGAATGCCATCGCGCTCAATTATACCTCCGGCACCACGGGCGATCCCAAGGGCGTGGTCTACCACCATCGCGGTGCGCATCTGCTGGCGGTGGGCAATGTGGTGACCTGCGCCATGGGCCGGCATCCGGTCTATCTGTGGACGCTGCCGATGTTCCACTGCAACGGCTGGTGCTTCCCCTGGTCGGTTTCGCTGGCCGCCGGCACCCATGTGTGCCTGCGGCAGGTGCGGGCCAAGCCGATCTTCGATGCCATCGCCGACCATGGCGTCACCCACATGTGCGGCGCGCCCATTGTCATGTCCACCCTGCTCAATGCTCCGGACTCCGAAAAGCGCCCTCTCCCCCGCGTGGTGGAATTCATCACCGCCGCCGCCCCGCCGCCCGAGGCCGTGCTCGCCGCAATGCAGGAGGCCGGCTTCAACGTCACCCACGTATATGGCCTCACCGAAGTCTATGGCCCGGCGGTGGTCAACGAGTGGCACGCGGAATGGAACGACCTGCCCGCAGCCGAGCGGGCGGCGAAAAAATCCCGCCAGGGCGTCCGTTACGGCGCATTGGAGGCACTTGACGTGATGGATCCCGATACCATGGCACCGGTACCGGCCGATGGCGAGACGCTAGGCGAAGTCATGTTCCGCGGCAATGTGGTGATGAAGGGCTATCTGAAAAACTCAGGCGCCACGGACAAGGCTTTCTTCGGCGGCTGGTTCCATTCCGGAGACCTCGGCGTGAAGCATCCCGACGGCTACGTGCAACTGAAGGACCGCTCCAAGGACATCATCATTTCCGGCGGCGAAAACATTTCCTCGATCGAAGTGGAAGAAGCGCTTTACAAGCACCCCGCTGTCAGCGCCGCCGCCGTCGTGGCCCGGGCGGACGACAAATGGGGCGAGACGCCGGTGGCGTTCGTGGAGTTGCGGGCTGGCACAAGTGCGACGGCGGAAGAGCTTCTCGCCCACTGCAAAGCCCATCTCGCCAGCTACAAATGCCCGCGCCACATCGTCTTCGACGAGATCCCCAAGACCTCGACCGGCAAGATCCAGAAATTCAAGCTGCGCGAGATGGCGAAGGACATCTGACCGGCCCCTGACACGACGGCGAAGCGGCGCTAAAGCCGCTTCTCGAACCAATGATGCGCATAGGGGTCGTCATTGAAGGCCGGCACCTCGGTATAAAGGTGCTTGCGGTAGAGGGCGTGCGCCTCGGCGAGCACCCGGTTGGAATCCAGGCGTAGTCGCGAAAGGCCCAGTTCGCGCGCCGCATCCTCCAGCACGCGCAACATGCGTCCGGCAATACCCATGCCGCGGGCCGAGGGCGCGGTCCACATCCGCTTGATTTCCCCCACCTCGCCGTCCACGTGCTTCAGTGCGCAACACCCGACCGGAACCCCCTCCAGTCGCGCGACCACGAAGCACCCCAAGGGCGGCGCGACGTCCGCATCGCAAACGGGCTTGCCCTGCGCGGGGTCGAAGCCGGTCTCGAAGCGGGCGGCCAGTTCCCGGAAATAGGCATCAAGGCAAAGACGGACGTCGGTGCTGCCTGGGTCTTCGCGGCTTATCTCCACGCCCGCCGCCCGGATCAGCCGCTCCACCTCGGCCATTGCGGCGATCAGCCGGGCGCGCTGCGACGCCTCCAGCGGAGCGAGCATCGAGGCGGCGACATCATCGGACAGGGCGTTGTAGGCGGCCAGCTCCGCCTTGCCTTTGCGCGTGAGGTGGACCCGGCGCACGCGCGCGTCGTCCTGCTGCGTGCACACCTCGATCAGGCCTTGGGACTCCAACGACCGGAGCAGGCGGCTCAGATACCCCGAATCGAGGCCGAGACTGCCGCGCAGGGCTCGGACATCCAAACCATGCGCCCCTTGGGCACCCACCTCGAACACCACCCGCGCTTCGCCCAGCGGGCGGCCGCGATGGAGATAGCTTTGCTCCAGCGCGCCGACGCGCTGGGTGATCAACCGGTTGAACCGGCGTATCTCGGTGATTTGCTGCGCATCCATTATCTGACTTTAGTCAGATATCATAAGTCTCAGCAAGTCCTGTTTCCTGCGATTGGAACGTGCGGCTCCATCCCGCTACGGCACTTCACATGACAGAGCGGTAACGGTGCGGCAATCATCCCTCAAGGTGGAAGCGGTCTATGCTTTGTCGGGCAAACACCCGGACCGGATCCACGCATGCGCGCCTTACTGACCCTTCTCGGCGACATCCGCCGTCTCGCCCTGCCCTATTTCCGCAGCGAGGAGCGCTGGAGCGCGCTCGGCCTGCTGGCTGCCGTGATCGTGCTTGAACTCGCGTGGGTATACGCCACGGTCCTGCTGAACGAATGGAATAGCGCCTTCTATAATGCGATCCAGGAAAAGGATTACCCTGCCTTCAAGCACCAGCTTTTGGTGTTCTGCGCGATCGCCGTGGGCGCGATCATCGTGGCGGTTTACCAGATCTACCTCAAGCAATGGCTGCAGATCCGCTGGCGGCGCTGGTTGACCAAGCGCTATCTCGACCATTGGCTCGCAGACAAGACCCATTATCGCCTGCGCCTGGCCGGCGACTCCGCGGACAATCCCGACCAGCGCATCGCCGAAGACGTGAACATGTTTGTCAGCCAAACCATCGGCATCGGCATCGGCCTTTTGGGCACAGTGGTGTCGCTGGCCTCTTTCAGCGTGATCCTCTGGCACCTGTCGGGCAGCTACGACATGCAGATGTTCGGCGGCCATCTCTTCATTCCTGGATACCTGTTCTGGGCGGCGTTGATCTATGCTGGCGCCGGCACCTGGATCGCCCATCTCATCGGCAAGCCGCTGATCCGACTCAATTTCGATCAGCAGCGCTATGAAGCCGACTTCCGTGTTGATCTGGTGCGCGTGCGCGAAAATGCCGAACAGATCGCGCTGCTGCACGGTGAGCCGGCGGAAGAGCGCCGCCTCACCGGCCGGTTCGGTCGCATCCGCGAGAACTTCTTCGCTCTCATGGGTGCACAAAAGCGCCTGACCTGGTTTTCCGCCGGCTACAATCAGATCTCCACGATTTTTCCCTATGTGGTTGTCTCGCCCGCCTATTTCTCCGGCGCGATCCTGCTCGGCCCGCTGATGCAGACCGCCTCAGCTTTCTCCTCGGTGCAGAGTTCGTTTTCCTTCTTCATCTCCTCATATGCGACCCTGGCGGAATGGACCGCCGTGGTGAACCGCCTCACCGGATTTGAATCCTCGATGGCGGTGGTGAAGCGCGATGCCGCGACGCCAGCGTTCCGCCACGTGGACAGCGGGGGAGCCGAACTGCGACTTACAAATCTCGACGTGCACCTGCCGGATGGCATGCCGCTGGTGCAGGCGCGGAGTATTGCAGCCCACCCGGGCGAGCGGATACTGATCACTGGCCCGTCTGGCGCCGGCAAGACCACGCTGCTGCGGGCGGTGGCGGGAATCTGGCCATTCGGCACCGGCGAGGTCGCCTTGCCGGCCCGCGCGCAGCTCATGATTCTTCCCCAGCGGCCTTACATTCCCACCGGCCGGCTCGATGCCGCGCTGACCTATCCCGCCGAACCTGACGGATACGATCGCGCCCAGCTCGAGGACGCGCTCGGTGCCGTTGGCCTGGCAGCCTTGACTGGCCGCCTCGAAGAGAGTGCCGCTTGGCCACACGTGCTGTCGCTCGGCGAACAGCAGCGTCTTTCCATCGCCCGCGTGCTGCTGGTGCGCCCCGACGTTCTGCTGCTGGACGAAGCCACCGCCGCCCTCGACGAAGACATGGAGGCACAACTTTACGGCCTGATCGCCCAGCGCTTGCCGCAAACGGTGGTGCTTTCCATCGGCCATCGATCCACTTTGATCGCGCTGCACGACACGGCACTCGCGCTACAAGGTACCCAAGCGCCCCGGACATTGATGGCGAGTTCCCACCTTGCCCCTGCGGCAGCGTGAGCGGGTAGAGGACTGGACACCAGGGCGCGCCACCGATTGCGCGGATCAACAACGCAACGCAGCAAATTCAGAGGTAGCGACGCACGCTTTTCTCTCAGCCAACGTCCAGATGTTCATCGCAGATGCGCGAGCTACCCCTACCCTTTAACTTAGGGTTAGGGTTTGCTATAATTGAAAGATCAAACGCTGTCGGATCGTGATTTTAGCCTGACGCAAGTTGACACGTTTCACGACGCTCCGCTGACGGAGAGGTCTCATGAGTAAAGTTCAGGAGTTGATGAACGTATTGTCCATGTTCTTTTTCGTCGCCTGTGCGGCGATTTTGACATGTTCGATGATTGCGTCTTCGGCCTATTCGCTGGTGTTGTACGTGGGCTTCAGCTTTCCGCTGTCGCAGGCTGCAATGTCGGGATTCGACCTCCTCTTTAAGCTGATCATGTGTGCAATTGCGGCCCTCGTCATGTCGATCGTCTGTCGGGCTATAGCGCGCGTAAGTGCGGAGATGACGATACCTCAGGGTTCCATCAAGCCCGCGCTTCAACGCGAATCCATCTCCAAATAAGCCAATCGCGAAGCGAACCCGCCGGCCCGCTCTGCGCAAGGCGGAAATCGCCTTTTTTGCGGTGCGCCATAGCCTACGCAGATTGACGCAGTTCGCCCTACCCCCTAACGGCTAGGAGAGGTAGAAGAGGGGCGGGACTAAGATGTTCAAGCGCGATCTGCGGCGCGTGCGTGTTGTCCTCTTTTCGCGCATTTTCTGGAAGCGCCGGGTCGTCTTCCTGCTGGGCGCAATAGCCGTCGGCGTCGCGTCAGTGCTATTCGCCGCCGCCGCCGACCGCGGGCAGGATGTCTATGTGGCCATCGTGCGCGAAGCACCCTATGCGCTTTTGATCATCACGCCGCTCGGCTTCGGCCTGTTCGCCCACCTCACCGCCCGCTTCTTCGACGGCGCGCAGGGCAGCGGCATTCCACAAGCCATTTCCGCCCGCCGCTCCGATGATCCTGCCCACCGTGCACGGCTCTTGAGCGTGAAAGTGACGCTCGGCAAGGTCGCCCTCACCATCGCCGGCCTGGCCGTGGGTGCGTCCATCGGCCGGGAGGGCCCGACCGTGCAGCTCGGCTGCGCCATCATGGTGATGCTGGCGGGGATGGTCGGCATCGGCCGCGCCAACGGCCTGATTCTCGCGGGCGCCGCCGCCGGCATCGCGGGGGCGTTCAACACACCATTGGCGGGCATCATGTTCGCCATCGAAGAGATGGCAAAATCCTACGACAAGCGCCTGTCGGGGATGATCTCCTATGCGGTCGTGATCTCTGGAATGGTGAGCCTGGTGCTGGTCGGCCAGTATTCTTATTTCGGCACCATACCGACAGATGCCTTTCCCCAACAGATCGGTTGGACAGCGGTTGCCGCGTGCGCAGTCATGGGCGGTATTGCCGGTGCCATTTTTTCGCGCGGCCTGGTTGCTCTCTCTTTTGCCAAAGGCGGCATGATCGGCCGGCTGAAGAGCCGTCCCTGGCTCTATGGCGGGCTCATCGGCTTCGCCGTGGCTTTGCTAGCGGTCGCGACTGACGGCTTCGCTGGCGGCTCCGGCTATGCGCCGACACGCGACCTGTTGGAGCAAGGCGTGACGAATCCCTGGTGGTATGCCCCGATCAAGCTTCTGACCACGATGCTATCCTCGGCGGCTGGGATTCCGGGCGGGCTCTTCTCCCCCTCTCTGTCCGTGGGGGCCGGCTTCGGAGCCGCCCTATCGGGCTTCCTGCCCCATATCGACGTGCGGGCGCTCGCCATGCTGGGAATGGTCGCCTATTTCGCCGGCGTGGTGCAGGCACCGCTCACCGCGTTCGTCATCGTCATGGAAATGACCGACGAGGTCCATCTCGTGGTGCCGCTGCTGGCCACCTCGTTGCTGGCGGCGGGCCTGTCGCGCCTGCTCGCGCCCGAACCGCTCTACCACGCACTGTCCTATGCCTATGATCCCAAACCACAGGCTCCTGCGACCGGCCCCGTCACCGGGAAATAAGCCCCATCACGCATCGGGTTGTCGCGGCACCGGCTGCCTGGGCCAGTCGGCGCCGGGTAGCAGCCGGTGCCAGAGATGTGCATAGGCGGCGAGCAAGAGCGCGCCACTGGCGATTGGCACCAGCAGGAAGCTGATCGAAAGATCCTCCACCACGACGATCAGTGGATCGATGGCAGCGGGCGGATGCAGGGTTCGCGTCCCGCGCATCACCACCAGCGCCAATCCCACCGCGAACGCACCCGCGGCCGGTGCGGGCCCGGCAAGCCAAAGAACGGCAAAACCGACCAAGGTGGACATCAGATGCCCGCCGATGAGCGCCCGCGGCTGCGCCGGCTCCGCTTCGGGCATGCCCATTACAAGGGCAATCGAGGTCACGAACGGCACCCGCTTGAGTGGCGTCTCGCCCAAGGCCGCCACGCCTTCCATGGCGCCGACTGCGAGCGCAGCTCCGAGCCCGCGCCAGGTCCAGAGAAAAAGGGTTCTGCGCTCGATCAAATTGCGTCCCATCCCACCGCTTGCGGATCGGTTGGGAAAAGCACGAATCAGGCCAAGCGCGCCCCGCTCTCCACGAGACTAGCGAGGAAGGCGTCGTCGGCCAGCGCGTTGTATTCGCGCGCACGCTGGTCGATCACTGGGTCGCGGCTCGCGAGCACCGAGTCCGGATGGCCCGGATGCACCATCATCAGGCCGCCATCGGGAAGCCCGGTGATGAAATGGCGCAGCAGCGCGGTAAAATCGTGCCCGGGGCCAAAATCATAGGCACCGGCGAAACCGCGGTTGGTACGCAGACCCTTTGCCTGCGCCTGAGCCTTGAGGCCCTTGGCGAACACACCGAGCAGCCGCGCCTTGGCGTCGAAACCAAGGCGGGCTTTCGGGGCGGGCGAGCAATCGCGTACCAGGGCGCCAGGCGCATGGCGCCCCGTTGCTTCCAGCACCGCACCGCGAATGCCGGGCAGCAGATGCACATGCTGGTGCCCATCCACATGGGCGGGTGGCCGCCCGAACGCCGCCACAAACGCGAGGAACTGCGCCTCCACCTCGGCGCGCACGGCCGCGCCATTGAGGCGCCCGGCCAGCGCATGCAACACGAGCGTGGACAACGGTGAAAAGCAGGACCCACCTAAGGGATCGGCTGCGAGCGGCGCAAAACCGCCGGTGAAAGTAATGTGAAGACCAATGCTCGCCGAGGCTGCACCGGGTGCCGACATCAGGGCCGCGTCCAGTTGCCCTGCTTCCTCCGCGAGGCCGGGGAAGATTGTCATCACCGAGGTGGCGTTGAGCCGGCCTGCCATCAGCAAGGCGCGGATCGCCTCCGAGACACCGGGCGCCAGAGCATAATCGTCGGCGCAGACCCAGATGGATTTCACGGCAGGATCACAGGGCGCGGAACATCCGCATAATCGGGAGCCGGGGCCAGGTTTTCCTCGTCATGGCGCAGTGCGTGGTCGGCGACGAAATAGACCGGACGCGCTTTGATCTCCGAGAGGATGCGCGCGATATACTCGCCCATCACCCCGATCACCAGCAATTGCACCCCTCCGATCACCATCAGCCCCACCACCAGGGACGGGTATCCTGGCACCGGAATACCCCAAAACAGACGCTCGATTACGATCCAGACGCCATAGAGAAAGGCGATGCCTGCGAGCCCGGCACCAACCATTCCCGCGAGGCGCAGTGGAGCGGGAGAGAACGATGTGAGCGCCTCCATGGACAAGCTCAGCAGGCGGAAGAAGCTCCAGGAACTGGAGCCATGGGTCCGGCCGGCCGGCCGGTACGGCACGGCAATCTGCCGGAAACCGATCCAGCTCGAGAGCCCCTTGAAGAAGCGGTTGCGCTCGGGCAATCGGCGCAAGGCAGCAGTGGCGCGGGGCGAAAGCAGACGAAAATCCGCCGCGTCCTCAGGGATGCGCGTGGACGCCCCGAAGTTTAACAGCTTGTAGAACACCTTGACGAACCAACGGCGCGACGTGGCTTCGTCCATGCGGTCGGCCTTGACGGCATAAGGCACGTCATAGCCCTGGTCCTTCCACAGGCCAACGAAGGTCTCGATCATTTCCGGCGGGTGCTGCCCGTCGCCGTCCATGAACAACAACGCATCACCGCGGGCATGGTCCAGTCCAGCGAGCAGCGCCGCTTCCTTGCCGAAATTACGAGACAGCGCCACCACCTGCACATCAACCCCCAGGGCAGGCAATTCGCTTGCTACCGTGGCGCAGGCATCGCGGCTCCCGTCGTCGACATAGACGATCTCGATGCGCATTCCGCGCGCCTGCGCGACCGCCTGCGCACAGGCGCTGAGCTTGCGGTGAAAGGAGGGAAGCCCGTCCGCCTCATTATAAACCGGGACCACGATGCTGAGGTCGGGAGTCATGGAAAAGCCGCCCTTGGCGCCGCTGGCAATCTTCACCCGTTTAGCCGGGTTCTGGGACATAGGCGAGAGACTCAACATTTTTTGGACCTGCCGGGAACCTTGTTCGCCCATGAAACTTAAAGACTAGACGGCTCGCTTCCCCCTAGGCGTACCGTCATCAGCGCGGTCGCCTTCCCCCCGAGGCGGCCGCGTTTTCATTTGAGGTGTTGATATCAGAGCCATCGTCGGAATTTGCGGCGCGTCAATGAAGGAATTGTGGCCACGACTTAAGCTAAAGTAGCGTTGCCGACACGGCTTAGGAGAGGCCACTGCCCATGATCCGGGACATTCTTGTCAATCTGACCAACGGCGGCGAGCGCGATGCGGCCGGCGCATTTGCGATCACGCTCGCGGCGCGCCTGTCCGCGCACCTCACCGGCCTCGCGGTGACCTATGAAATGGAGGTGCCGCCTTTCTATATGGGGGCACTGCCGACCGACTTCATTGATGCTCAGATCAAGGAAAACGAGCAGGCCGCGCTGAAAGCCAGCGAGCGCTTCGGGCGCGAGGCTGGCGCTGCTGGCATCGTCCATGAAAGCCGTACCCTCAGTGCGTCGCTGGGCATAGCGGCAAATCGCTTCGCGTCAATGGCACGCCTGTTCGACCTCACCGTCGTCGCCCAGCCCGATCCCGACCGGCCAGGCCCGGAAGAGGTGATCGCGGAGACGGTGCTGATGGATTCCGGCCGCGCCGTAATGCTCGTCCCCTACATCCAGACTAGGCCGCTCGGCACCGGTCGCGCCGTGATCGCGTGGGACGGCAGCCGCGCCGCGGCGCGCGCCCTCAACGAGGGCATGCCTCTCCTGCATCTGGCCAAGACTATCGAGGTGCTCTCGGTCATCCGCGGCAAAGAGGGTGAGGAAAGCCTGGAGGGTTGCGCGGAAGTCGCCCGCCACCTCGCCCGCCACGGCCTTTCGGCGCAGGTGCATAAACTGCACATCGGTGCCGGCCAGCAGGTCGCCGACACGATTCTCAACGAAGTCTCCGATCAAAGCGCGGACTTCGTGATCATGGGCGGCTACGGACATTCCCGGCTGAAGGAGCTGGTGATGGGCGGGGTGACACGCGAGATCCTCGACACCATGACCGTCCCCGTCCTGATGGCGCACTAGATATAAATAAAGGTCCTCACGAACGAAAAGCGGCGCCCCACGGGGCGCCGTTTCTGTATTGCGGGCTGCAGAGAGCGAAAAATCACTCGCCCTTCTTGGAGCCGCCGAGCTTGGCGAAGACGGTTTCCAAGTCCAGCGATTCCCGACGACCGCTGGGCGCATGGCCGGCATTGTCATAGTCGTCGTGGCGGGTGGTGACATCCGCTGGCAGCAGGGTCGCGCCCTTGTCCTCGCCGGCCGGAGCCGCAGGACGGTCTTTCGCGGCACGCTGCACTTCCATGTCCAGATCGATCTGGCTGCATAGGCCGAGGGTTACCGGATCCATCGGCGCGAGCGCTGCCGAATTCCAGTGAGTCCGCTCTTTAATCTGCAGAATTGTCGCTTTCGTCGTGCCGACCAGTCGAATGATTTGCGCATCCTTCAGTTCGGGATGGTTGCGGGTCAACCACAGGATCGCGTTCGGACGGTCATGGCGGCGCGACACCGGTGTATAGCGCGGACCCTTGCGGCGCTTCTGCTCGGGCAGGCGCACCTTGGATTCCTGCAGCTTCAGGCGGTGATGCTCGTTCTTTTCCGCAAGATCAATTTCCTCGCGGGTGAGCTGGCCGTTGGAGATGGGATCGAGCCCCTTGATGCCCTGCGCCACCTCGCCATCGGCGATGCCCTTCACTTCGAGCGGATGCAGTTTACAGAAATCGCCGATCTGCTCGAAGGTGAGCGCGGTATTCTCCACCAGCCAAACGGCCGTCGCTTTCGGCATCAGGGGGGTGTTGGGTGACATGGGGTGCCTCTGAAGCTTCTCTTGGTGGACATTCGCATGACCGGTGGCGCAAATCTGCGCGAGGTCGCTCCGGGTCGGGAGCGAACCGCGGATGTCTCACGATGTCCGGGATATTCGTAACATAAGCGCCCGGACGCCCTTATGCAAATGCTGCCAGCGCGCCGGGTGGGAAACGCCCCCATCGGACCGCCGCGCTTGACAGGTGGGGGGCGGGCGATGCTTTTCAGCATCTGAACCCTGGAACGCCTGAATCATGGAAGCAAAGCCTCCCCTCCGTGTCCTGCTCTGCGCCCCGCGCGGCTTCTGCGCCGGCGTCGTGCGCGCCATTGATGCGGTTGAACGGGCACTTGAGATGCATGGCGCGCCGGTCTACGTGCGCCACGAGATCGTCCATAATAAGTATGTGGTGGAAGGACTGAGGAACAAGGGGGCGATCTTCGTGCGCGAGCTGGACGAAATCCCGTCCACCACTGCGCCGGTGATCTTCTCCGCCCACGGCGTGGCGAAATCGGTGCCGGAGGATGCGGCGGCCCGTAACTTCTTTGCCATCGATGCCACCTGCCCGCTCGTCACCAAGGTGCACCGCGAAGCCCAGGTTCACCACAAGCGGGGACGCGACATCCTGCTGATCGGCCATCGGGGACACCCGGAAGTCGTGGGCACCATGGGCCAGTTCGAGCCGGGAATCGTCACGCTGATCGAGACCGCCGAGGATGCTCGCACCTTCAGCCCCCGCGATCCGGAAAACCTCGCCTATGTGACCCAGACCACGCTCTCGATCGACGATACGGCCGAGATCGTCGCCATCCTCACCGCCCGTTTCCCGGCGATGCACGCGCCGCACAAAGAAGACATCTGCTATGCCACCACCAACCGCCAAGAGGCGGTGAAGAAGGTGGCGCCCAAGGTGGATGCCATGGTGGTGGTGGGCGCACCCAACTCCTCCAACTCCCAGCGCCTGCGCGAAACCGCCGAGCGCGAGGGATGCGCCGTTTCCGTGCTGGTTCAGCGCGCGGCGGAGATCGACTGGACGCGCTTTTCAGGCATCGGCAGCCTCGGCGTTACGGCCGGCGCCTCGGCACCGGAGGTGCTGGTGGAGGAAATCCTCGACGCGTTTGCCGAGCGGTTCACCCTGGAGGTGGAAACGGTGACGTCCGCCCAGGAAGACGTGTTCTTCCCCCTGCCCCGCGCCCTGCGCTCCGACGCGGCGGAATAGAGCGTGGCTGTCTATACAGACGTTTCGGCCGCAAGCCTTGCCGAATTCCTCACGCATTATGATATCGGAACGCTGGTGTCGTTCCACGGTATCGCGGAGGGCGTGGAGAACTCGAATTTCCTACTGCAGACCAGCAAGGACACCTTCATTCTCACCTTGTATGAGAAGCGGGTGGATCCGGCGGACCTGCCGTTCTTCATCAGCTTGATGCAGCATCTGGCGGCGCGGGGCCTCTCCTGCCCTGAGCCCGTGGCGGCCCGCGGCGGCGCAATGCTGAGCGAGCTTGCCGGGCGCCCGGCAGCGATCGTCACATTTCTGCGTGGCGTATCCGTGCGGCGACCCACAGCCAGCCATTGCGGCCAACTGGGCGAGGCTCTCGCCCGGCTGCATCTCGCCGGGGTCGACTTCGCGTTAAAGCGGCCGAATGCCTTGTCTGTCGCCGGATGGCGCCCGCTATTCGAAGCGGCGCGCGATCGCGCGGACGAGGTGATGCCGGGACTTGCGGAGACCATTGCATCCGAGCTTGCCGCGCTTGAGGGCGCATGGCCGCACGACCTGCCGGCGGGCGTCATCCATGCCGATCTGTTTCCGGACAACGCCTTTTTCCTCGACGATCATCTCTCCGGCATCATCGATTTCTATTTCGCCTGCACCGATCTCTACGCCTATGACGTGGCGGTGTGCCTGAACGCTTGGTGTTTCGAACAGGATGGAGCCTTCAACGCCACCAAGGGGCGCGCGCTGCTGGCGGGCTACCAGTCCGTGCGGCCGTTAACCCCCGGCGAGGTCGAGGCCATGCCCCGCCTCGCGCGCGGCGCGGCTCTTCGCTTTCTGCTGACGCGTCTCGTGGATTGGCTCAACGTGCCCGAAGGCGCCCTCGTTCGCCCCAAGGACCCGCTGGAATATCTGCGCAGACTGCGTTTTCACCGTGCCGTGGACAGCGCCCGCGACTATGGGCTGATCGCATGAGCATGCGCATCGAAATCTGGACCGATGGTGCCTGCTCGGGCAATCCTGGCCCCGGCGGCTGGGGGGCGATCCTGCGGTCCGGACCGCACGAGAAGGAACTCTCGGGCGGCGAGGCGCACACCACCAACAACCGCATGGAGCTGATGGCCGCCATCAGTGCCCTGGAAGCGCTGAAGAAACCGAGCGCGGTCGATCTGCACACCGACAGTGAGTATTTGCGCAACGGCGTCACCAAATGGGTCGCTGGCTGGCGCCGCAACGGCTGGAGGACCGCGGACAAGAAGCCGGTGAAGAACCAGGACCTCTGGGAACGGCTCGACGCCGCACTTGGTCGCCACGAGATATCCTGGCACTGGGTGAAGGGCCATGCGGGCAACGCGTTGAACGAGCGTGCCGACCGATTGGCCCGCGACGGCATGGCGCCTTTCAAGGGCACCGGCGCATCCGCGCGGATCGCCTCGGCGTAACGTCTTTCACTCGCTCGTAGCACGCGCCACGAAGCGGCCTAACCCAACGCGGTCTCATATTCCCCTTCCTTGAACCCCACGATTAGCCGCCTGCCGAGATCCAGCACCGGGCGCTTGATCATCGAGGGCTGCGCGAGCATCAAGGCAATGGCCTTGGCTTGGTCGAGACCAGATTTTTCCGCATCAGGCAGCTTGCGGAAAGTCGTGCCGGCGCGGTTGAGCAGGGGCTCCCAGCCCAGGGCCTGAACCCAGGCTTCGAGTCGATCACGCGCAATTCCCTGCGCCTTATAGTCATGAAAAACATAAGCGACCCCATGGGCATCGAGCCAGACTCGCGCCTTCTTCATGGTGTCGCAGTTCTTGATTCCGTAGATGGTAGGCGCCGTCATGGTTGACCCCGTCGGTGACACGACGGGCTGTAGCATTTTCTCCGCCCGGATCCGAGACCTGCGCAAAAGGCATGTCCGGTAACCAGTGGAACGGCTCTGGCCGCGCACGCGCCTGGACCTCCCCGGCACTGCGGGAAATAATCAAATCTTCAAGAAACGGGACCATCCTCTCGCCGCGTTCAGCCCCTTCGACAAGGTGAAGCATGGTCTTGTACCGGGCGGTCTCTCCTGAAAATTCGCGGGAAGCCTCAATCCCCTGCCGCGTATCCGGTACCAAGCTGAAGCACCATCGCCCCGGCAACGTCAGCTGCGCCGCAAAGAACAAAACTAGTCAATGACCGGAGGAACGCCATGACTGAACCCCTGACCCTGCCCTCTTCAGCGTCGGACGCCATCGAGCGACCCGCCGTGGAGGGCCAGAAGGCGCCTCGTCCGCTGCCGCTGTTGGGCGTAAGGGTGCTGGACGTCAGTCAGGTGATGGCCGGGCCTTATGCGAGCATGCTGCTGGGCGACCTCGGCGCCGACGTCATCAAAGTAGAGCCCCCTGGCACAGGCGACCAGACCCGCGGTGCCATGGGCTTCAAGATGAAGGGTCCCGACAGCATGGGCTTTCTCAACATGAACCGGAATAAGCGCTCCATCGCCATCAATCTGAAGAGCGATGCGGGACGTGGCCTATTCTACAAGCTGGTCGAGACCGCCGACATTCTGATTGAAAACTACCGTCCCGGCGTGATGAAGAAGTTGAAGTGCGATTACGAGAGCCTGAGGGCCATCAACCCACGTTTGGTCTATGCGTCCATCTCAGGCTTCGGCCAGACCGGACCGTGGGCCATGCGACCGGGGTTTGACCTGATGGCGCAAGCCATGTCCGGTGTGATGAGCGTCACCGGGCATCCCGGCGGCCCTCCGGTGAAGGCGGGCGTGCCGGTCGCCGACATCGGCTGCGCCCTGTTCGCGACCTATGCGGTGCTGGGTGCCTATATCGGCCAGACGCGTACCGGGGAGGGGCAGTACATCGACGCCTCCCTGTTCGAGGCCGCGCTCGCCTTTTCCATTTGGGACACCAGCGAATATTGGGGCACCGGTAAGGAACCGATCCCCCTCGGCACTGCCAACCGCATGAGCGCCCCTTATCAGGCGGTACGCTCGAAGGACGGCTATTTCGT